>NZ_JADIZS010000015.1:0-172444 GCF_016704685.1 Candidatus Amarolinea dominans | reverse complement strand
TCCACCACCGGCGGCTCGTTTCTGCGCAATGCCCAACCCTACCTGATCGAAACCATCCACGGGCCGCTCGGCGTGGCGCACAACGGCAATTTGACCAATGCGCTGACCCTGCGCCGCGACATGCTGGAACGCGGGGTCGGCCTGACCTCCAGCAGCGACAGCGAGGTCATCACCCAACTGCTGGCCGCGGCCACCCCCTCCGGCGCCGGCAGTCCATTCGCTCGCCTCATGCCGGCCGGCACGTGGGAGGATCGCATCTCCGCGTTCATGCAGCGCGCGGAAGGCGCCTATTCCCTCACCATTCTGACCCGCGACGCAGTCTTCGCGGTGCGCGACCCGTGGGGGTTGCGGCCGCTGTGCCTGGGACGCCTCGACCTGAACGGTCATGGCGCCGGCTGGATCGCGGCCTCTGAATCGTGCGCGCTGGCGACCATCGGCGCGGCGTATGTGCGCGATGTGGAGCCGGGCGAGATCGTGCGCCTGGACCGCCAGGGGATGACATCCACCCAGGGCCGCCGGCCGGAGCCACGCGCGTTCTGCATCTTCGAGCTGGTCTACTTCGCCCGCCCTGATTCGACGATTGACAACCAGACGGTCCACCAGGTGCGCCAGCAGTTGGGCCGCGAACTGGCCCGCGAGGCGCCGGTCGCTGACGCCGATGTGGTGGTTGGTGTGCCTGATTCCTCCACGCCGGCCGCGATTGGCTATGCGCAGGCGTTGGGCATCCCGTTCAGCGAAGGTTTCACCAAGAATCGTTACATCGGACGCACCTTCATCCAGCCCGATGACCGTCTGCGCAAGGCCGGCATTGCGTTGAAGTACAACCCGCTGCCGGCCAATCTGGCTGGCAAGCGCGTCGTCATGGTGGATGATTCGATCGTGCGCGGCAACACCGCCGGGCCGCTGGTGCAACTCCTGCGCCAGGCCGGCGCGGCCGAGGTACACGTGCGGGTGTCGTCACCGCCGGTGCAGCATCCGTGCTTCATGGGCATTGACATGGCGACGCGCGAGCAGCTCATCGGCGCTTCCAAAACTGTCGCCGAGATTTGCGAGATCATCGGCGCAGACAGCCTGGCCTATCTGTCGCACGACGGCATGATGGCCGCGATTCACGCAGGCCAGACCTCACAGGCCGGCTTTTGCCGCGCCTGCTTCACCGGTCAGTACCCCGTGCGCCTGGAGGAATGGTGGGCCAAGCGCAACGGGCAAGTTGTTGTTTGACGTGCTGTGGCGTATAATCATTTCAGGTATCATGCTCAGGATTGGCAAGCGGAGATGTCAGATGTCAGCCAAAAAGACACACCTTGCACGACACGAACGCGCTGCACTAGGTGCGCTGGTTAGACGCCTGCACCAGCGTTACGGCGGCGACTTGGAGCGTGTGGTGCTCTTCGGTTCGAAGGCGCGAGGCGATTTCAACAGCGAATCCGACCTTGATGTTTTGGTCGTTGTTTCGATGCGCAGCGGTGAGTATCGGCGCTACTGGAACGAGATCGTTGATATCGCGTGTGATGTCGAATTGGAGTATAACGTCGTAATATCACCGATCATCAAAGAAGCCGCGATCTATGCCAAAATGCGTAGCCAGGGGCTTCTGCTGACGCGCAACATCGAGCAAGACGGAGTCAGTCTATGGATGACGCCACCAAGCGCACGATCCTGATTGTCGGCTCTGGTGGTCGCGAACATGCGCTGGCCTGGAAGCTGGCGCAGTCAGCGCAGGTGGGGCAAATATGGGTGGCGCCGGGTAATGGGGGCACGGCCGGCGTTGGCGTCATTCAGAATGTGGCGCTCGACGCCGCGGATGGCCCTGCGCTGCTGGCGTTCGCGCAGAGCCACGCGGTGGATTTGACCGTCGTTGGCCCTGAGGCGCCCCTGGCGGCCGGCATCGTGGACCTCTTTCAGGCCGCGGGACTGCGCATCTTTGGCCCCACCCAAGCCGCCGCGCAATTGGAAAGCTCCAAAGCCTTTGCCAAGGACTTCATGTGGGAAACGGGCATCCCCACGGCCGGTTATGCCATTTTCGATGACTACGAGGCTGCGCTTGAGTATGTGCGCCAGGCCGAGCGACCGTTGGTGGTGAAGGCCAGCGGTCTGGCCGCGGGCAAGGGGGTCATCGTCTGCGATGACATGCTGCACGCGGAGCAGGCGGTGTTCGATATGCTGCGCGCCCGCGTGTTCGGCGAGGCCGGCGACCTGATTGTGATCGAGGAGCGCCTGGTTGGCCCGGAGGTGTCGCTGTTGGCCTTTTGTGATGGCACGACGGTGGCGCCGATGCTGCCGGCGCAGGATCACAAGCGCGTGGCCGATGGCGACCGCGGACCGAACACCGGCGGCATGGGCGCTTTCGCACCCGCGCCCCGCCTGACCGCAGCCCTGGTAGATCAAACCGTGCGCACCGTGCTGCAGCCCGCGCTGGATGGACTGGCGGCCCAGGGCACTCCGTTTGTGGGCGTGCTCTACGCCGGGCTGATGCTCACGCCGGCTGGCCTGCGCGTGCTGGAGTTCAACGTGCGCTTCGGCGACCCCGAAACCCAGGTCATTCTGCCCCTGCTCGCAAACGACCTGCTGGATGTCTTCGACGCCTGCCTGGACGGGCGCCTGGCCGCGTGCAAGCTGCGCTGGAAGGCGGGCGCAGCCGTCACCGTCGTCGCGGCCGCGGCCGGCTATCCTGGCGCGTATCCGCAGGGCGATCCCATCACCGGCGTGGAAGCGGCCAACGCCCTGCCGGGCGTACAGGTCTTTCAGGCCGGCGCCCGGCGCGAGGGCGAACGCCTGCTAACCCACGGCGGCCGCGTGCTGGCCGTCACCGGCGCCGGCGCGGACTTTGATGAAGCCCGGCGTCGCGCCTATGGCGGGATGGAGCAGATTCATTTCGAGGGAATGCATTTTAGGAGAGATATTGGGAGTTGAGGGAGATCGGAGATCGGAGAGCGCAAGGAGTTTTTTGCCACGAATTACACGAATTCTCACGAATTGTCCCTGTGTCAATGGGCGTCATTCGTGGCAAAGGGTGGAGATTGGAGAGCGGAGATCGGAGATTGGAGATCGGAGATTGGAGACTCAGGACCGGGAAACTTCCGCCTTCCACACACCCGGTCTCTGGTCTCTGATCCCTGATCTCTCTTTGGCTGAGGCAGGAATGAGATGACGACGTATCGCGAGGCGGGGGTTGACATCGAGGCGGGCAATCGGGCGGTGGCGCTGATGAGGGCGGCCGTGCAGGCCACGTATACCCCGGCTGTGTTGGCCGGCATCGGTGCGTTCGGCGGGTTGTTCGACGCGGCGGCGCTGCAGACGATGACCGCGCCGGTGTTGGTGGCCTCTACCGATGGGGTGGGCACCAAGGTCAAGGTGGCCGCGCAGATGCAGCGTTTTGACACCATCGGCGCGGACCTGGTCAATCATTGTGTCAACGACATTCTGGTGCAGGGCGGCCGGCCGCTCTTTTTTCTCGATTACATCGCGGCCAGCCGGCTGGCGCCGGCAGAAGTGGCGGCCGTAGTCACCGGGATGGCGGACGCGTGCCGGGCCGTGGGCTGCGTGCTGCTGGGCGGCGAAACGGCCGAGATGCCCGGCGTTTACCAGGCAGGCGAGTTCGATGTCGCCGGCACGATCGTCGGTGTGGTCGAGCGCAGCCGCATCGTGGATGGCCGCGACGTGCAGGTGGGCGACGTGCTGATGGGCCTGCCCAGCAATGGCTTGCATACCAACGGCTTTTCGTTGGCGCGGCGCGTGCTTGCCGGCTTGGATTGGGCCGCGCCGCATCCGGAGTTGGGCGCCGGGCGCAGCATCGGCGATGCGCTGCTGGCCGTCCATCGCTGCTACCTGCCGGAGGTGGAGCGACTTTGGGCGGCCGGGGTGGTCATCGAAGCGATGGCGCACATCACCGGCGGCGGGTTGCTGGACAATGTGCCGCGCAGCCTGCCCGCTGGCCTGGGCGCAGGGATCGAAGCTGGCGCCTGGCCCGCGCCGCCCATCTTTGAGCTGATCCGCCGTTTGGGTGAGGTGCCGGATGACGACATGTTCCGCACCTTCAACATGGGCGTTGGCATGGTCATCGTGGTCGCGCCAGACGCCGTTGCTGCCGTGCGCCAGGTCCTGGGCGCGGATGCCTACATTATCGGCCGTGTGATGCCCTGGTCGGGCGCCGGGCCGCGTGTCATCATCGCTTGAGAGCGATTGAAATCGCGCCTGGTGGGCGTTCCGCCGGGCGCCCACCTGCGTGGACGCGATGCCGGCCGGCGCAGGCCGACATGGCGGCGGCACGCCTTGCATCCCGAATTCATTCGGCGGCTTGTTGTGAGGGGAAGCCATGTCTGAAACAGTGTCCCTGGCCCGCCTGGTCGTTCTGATTTCAGGCAGCGGCAGCAATCTGCAGGCCCTGCTCGACGCCTGTCAGGACGGTCGTTTGCCGGCGCGGGTGGCGGCCGTGGTTTCCAACCGACGTGACGCGTACGGGCTGGTGCGGGCGCAGCAGGCCAGCGTGCCCACCCTCTACTTCCCGCTCAAACCGTACAGCGATCAGGGTCTGCCGCGTGAAACCTATGATCGCGACCTGGCGGCGCTGATCAGTTGTTTTCAGCCCGACCTGATCGTGTGCGCGGGCTGGATGCAGGTCTTGACGCCGATTTTCATCACCCCCTTCGCCGATTGTCTCATCAATCTGCACCCGGCTCTACCCGGTCAGTTTCCGGGCACGCACGCCATCGAGCGCGCGTTCGCGGCCTACCAGGCCGGCGAAATCGAAGTCAGCGGCGCGATGGTGCATGGCGTCGTACCGGAGGTAGACGCCGGTCCCGTGCTTGATTTTGTCGTTGTGCCCTTTGATCCCCGTGACCAGTTCCATGATTTCGCCAAACGGCTGCACGCCCACGAACACACCCTGCTGGTGCGCGCCGTTCAGCGCTGGCTGGCAACTCGCCCCCAAAGGAGAGACTTTTATTCATGACGATTCAACGTGCTCTACTGAGCGTGTACGACAAGTCAGGGCTACTCGACCTGGCGCGCATTCTGGTCGCGCAAGGGGTTGAGCTTGTGGCCAGCGGCGGCACCGCGCGCGCCTTGACGCAGGCCGATCTGCCCTGCACCCCGGTTGAAGAGGTCACACATTTTCCTGAAATGCTGGGCGGCCGCGTCAAGACCCTGCACCCTGCTATTCACGGCGGCATCCTCGCCCGCCGCACGCCGCAGCACCTGGCCGATCTGCGCAAGCAGGGGATGCAGCCGTTCGACCTGGTGGTGTGTAATTTGTACCCGTTCACCCGCACAGTGGCCCGCGCCGACGTGACCGAGGCCGAGGCCATCGAGGAGATTGACATCGGCGGCGTCACCCTGCTGCGGGCCGCGGCCAAGAACTTCGAGTCGGTCACGGTGTTGTGCGATCCGCAGGACTATCTGACCGTGGCGCTGCATGTGGAGAAGGGCGAGGCCGTGCCGGCCGAGACGCGGCGTCACCTGGCGCTGAAGGCCTTCCGCCACACGGCCGCGTACGATGCCGCGATTGCCACCTGGTTGGGTCGCCAGGTCGAGGGCGCCGATACTTTCCCGGCCGTGCTGACGCTGAGCGCCGAGCTGGCGCAGGTGTTGCGCTACGGCGAAAATCCCCATCAGCGCGCCGGCTTCTACCGCTGGCCCGATGCCGCGCGTGCCCTGTCCCAACTAAGCGGTGAGAAGGAAATGAGTTATAATAATTACGTGGACCTTGACGCTGCCTGGGGCATGGCGCAAGAGTTTTCCCGGCCGACGGTGGCCATCATCAAGCACACCAACCCCTGCGGCCTGGCCAGCGCCGACAGCCTGGTCGAGGCGTTTCAGTTGGCCCTGGCGGCCGATCCGGTCAGCGCGTTTGGCAGCGTGATTGCCGTCAATCGCCCGCTGGACCTGGCAACCGTCGCAGCTATCGGCGCACTGTTCGTCGAAGTGCTGGCTGCGCCGGCGTACGAACCAGAGGCGCTGAAGGCGCTCAAGCGCAAGAAGAACCTGCGCGTGCTGGAGGTCAAACCGGAGGCGGTCCTGCCCTACGCCATGCGCACCGTTCATGGTGGGCTGCTGGTGCAGACGCCTGATGACACGATCGAGCCGGCAAACACCTGGCAGGTGGTGACGCAGCGCCAGCCGACGGCAGACGAAATGACCGCGCTGGACTTCGCCTGGCGCGTGAGTAAACACGTCAAGTCGAACGCCATCGTCTTCACCACGGCCAACGAGGTGGTGGGGGTGGGAGCCGGGCAGATGAGCCGCGTGGACTCGGTGCGCCTGGCTAGCCAAAAGGCCGGAGAGCGGGCCAAAGGCGCGGTGGTCGGATCAGACGCCTTCTTCCCGTTCCCCGATGGCGTGGAGGCCGCGGCCGCGGCCGGTTGCACTGCCGTGGTTCAACCCGGCGGCTCCATGCGCGACGCGGAGACGATCGCCGCGGCGGACCGCCTGGGGCTGGCGATGTGCTTCACCGGGGTGAGGCATTTCAAGCATTAGATAGGAATTGCAAATCTCGAAGCAAAAGGGGGAAAGATGTTTACGACAAGTCATGGTGTGGCGGTGTACGAGAAATTCATACTCGTGGCCGTGGAGATGGATGACGTCGAAGATTTCGGCGAAGAGGAACTGTGGGACGCGGTCGAAGAAAATGACTGGATCCTCGCACAAGATAAGCCAAGTGTCCTGGTCTACGTGGATAGCAACGACGACATCAATTACTACGGCGATGAGGACCTGGTTGACGAAGCCGCCGAAGTGAGCTACGAAGACATCGCCTGGGGTCAGCCGATCACCCTGGAGTGGCTGGAAGAGGGCGACGAGGAAGCAGAAGAGTGAGGAATGCTGAATGCTGAATGCTCAGAGCTGAATGCTTGGCGCTTTCTGCGAAAACGCCGGGGGTGCAACATTCCTCATTCAGCTTTCATCGTTCAGCATTGCCCGGAAAGGTTGTGAACCATGGCGGTCACAGATGCCGCGACCGGTCAGAGCCATGACTGGCGCCGGCTGTTCGATGTAGAACAACAAGTGCCCCTGCTGGACGGCAGCACGCGTACCTATGTCAATTTCGACAACGCGGCTTCCACGCCGCCGCTGCGGGCGGTCACGGCTGCGGTCAATCGTTTCTTGCCGTGGTATTCCTCTGTCCACCGCGGCAGCGGCTTCAAGAGCCAACTGGCAACGTTCGCCTACGAGGATGCTCGCCGGGCGACGCTGCGCTTTGTTGGCGCGGACCCTCACACCCACGTCTGCATCTTTGGCAAGAATGCCACCGAGGCGCTGAACAAGCTGGCGCGGCGTCTGCCATTTGCACCGGGACGTGACACCATCCTGGTCTCCATGATGGAGCATCACTCCAACGATCTGCCCTATCGGGCCGTGGCCAACGTCGTCCATGTCGCCATCAAGCCAGATGGCAGCCTGGATGAGGCCGATTATGAGCGCAAGCTGGCGCAGTATGCCGGGCGAGTGGCGCTGGTGGCCATCACCGGCGGCAGCAACGTGACCGGCATCATCAATCCGGCGCCGCGCCTGGCCGCGCAAGCCCATGCCGCGGGCGCGCAGTTTTTGCTCGACATCGCGCAACTGGCGCCGCACCGTCCGATTACCATGGGCAGCCTGGACGACCCCGGTCATTTCGACTACGTGGCCCTGTCCGCGCACAAGCTCTATGCGCCCTTCGGCACCGGCGCCCTGATCGGCCGGCGTGACACCTTTGCCCAGGGTGCTCCCGATGTGCGCGGCGGCGGCACGGTGGAGATCGTCACCGAGGATGGCGTCTGGTGGAGCGATCCGCCGGAGCGGGACGAAGCCGGCAGCCCCAACGTCGTGGGCGCGGTGGCGCTGGCGACAGCTATCGAGCAACTGCAAACGGTGGGCATGGACAACGTGGCCGGCCACGAGGCCGAGTTGACGACCTATGCCTTGCGTCGCTTGTCCCAGGTTGAGGGCCTCGAAATCATCGGCGACACTGACCCTGCACGCGCAGCCACGCGCCTGGGCGTCATTCCGTTCAACGTGCGCCACGTACAGCATTTTCTGGTAGCTTCCATCCTGGGCCACGAATTCGGCATTGGTGTGCGCAACGGCTGTTTCTGTGCGCATCCGTACATCCTGCACCTCCTGGGCCTCGACGCGGCGCAGACGCAGCAGGTGCGCGATGAGATGCTGGCCCATGACCGCGCCCATATGCCGGGACTGGTGCGCATCAGTTTTGGCCTGTACAACACCCTGGCCGAAGTGGATTACCTGGTGGAAGCGCTGAGCAAAATCGCCCGCGGCGACTACAAGGGTCATTACGTGCAAGATCAGACTTCTGGCGACTATGTGCCCAGTGGCTGGCAGCCCGATTTCAGGTCGTTTCTGACCTAAAAATAGCCTTGTACCGCAATTCTCCGGATTGCAGCGCCCACGACGCAAGCGGCCGGGGGTTGAGGTGAGGCCGTTCGTATGGATTGCGCTTCGAAGGAGAATGTCATGGGTCACATCGTCAATCCCGACCGATCCTACCACCTGCTGCAGCAGCGCCTGGATCGCAATGTCACCGGCGCGCCGGAAACACCGGCTTTCATGCAAATCCTCAAGCTCCTCTTCTCCCCGACCGATGCCGAGATCGCCCGTCAACTGCCGACCAACTTCACCGGGCTGACGGACCTTTCCCGCAAGCTGCATCTACCCGAAGCCGAGTTGCTCGACATCCTGAGCGGCATGGCGGAGCGCGGCTGCGTCATTGACATCGAACGCCACGGCCAACGTTACTTCTCGCTGGCGCCGGTTGTCATTGGCTTCTTCGAATTCACCTTCATGCGCCTGCGCCCGGACGCCCCGCTGCCCGAACTGGCGCGCCTGTTCGATGCCTACTTCAAAGAGGATGATCGCTTCGCACGCGCGATCTTTCAGCACGAAACCCAGATCGGACGCTCGCTGGTGCGTGAAGAGGCGCTGCCGGCTGACGTCAGCGGTCAGCACGTCGAAATTCTGGACTGGGAGCGGGCCAGCACGATTGTCAAAACGGCGACCGATGCCGCCGTCTCCCTGTGCGCCTGCCGGCATCATGCCAGCCACCTGAACGAAGACTGCGGCCGGCCGCAGCGCACCTGCCTGTCGTTCAACTACGGCGCCAAAACGCTCGTGCGCAACGGCGTGGCCGAGCGTATCACCAATAGCGAGGCCATGGACATCCTGGAGCTGGCAAAAGTCAATGGACTGGCGCAGACGGCCGACAATGTGCAGCGCAACGTCGGCTACATCTGCAACTGCTGCGGTGACTGCTGCGGCATGATGAACGCCATTCGCCGCTTCGACCTGCGCGGCGCCATCGTCACCTCGAACTGGATCAGCGACATTGATCTCAGCCACTGCAACGGCTGCGGCCGCTGCGCCAAAGTCTGCCCGGTCAACGCCATCACCATCGAGGAGCAGCAGTTGACCAACCGGCGCAAGCGCTGGGCCGTCCGTAATGCCGATCTCTGCCTGGGCTGCGGCGTCTGCTACAGCGCCTGCCGCCACGGCGCGCTCTCCATGAACCCACGGCCGCGCCGCGTCTTCACGCCGGAGTCCACCTTCGATCGCATGGTGGCCATGGCCATCGAGCGCGGCAAGCTCGCCGACTTGATTCTGGACAACACAGAAGGGCTGGGCTATCAGGCCGTCGGTCGCATCATCCAGGTCCTGGAGAAATCACCGCCGTATAAAGCGGCCCTGGCCATCAAACCGCTGCGCTCCATTTTCCTTGACACCGTCGTGCGCGGCATCAAACTGGCGGCCGGCCCGGCCAGCGCGGATGTTCAGTAATTAACGCATCGTGTAAATCGGAGAAAGACGGCAGTGGTATTTCGTACTCTGGCGCTGATGCGCAAGGAGTTTCGCCACATGTTTCGGGATCGGCGCACGTTGACCACGCTGTTTGCCATTCCCATCGTGCAACTGATCCTGCTGGGCTATGCGGCCAACACCAACGTCGAGCACCTGGCGACGGCCGTCCTCGATCTCGACCGATCCGCGCAGAGCCGCGACCTGATTGCCACTTACCAGGCCTCCAACTACTTCGACATTGTCATCTATCCGGCCGATCGTCAGGCCCTGGGGCGCCTGATTGACCGCGGCGAAGTGCGCACCGGCATCGTCATTCCTCCCGGCTTCGGCACAGCCCTAACCAGGCGCGAGCGGCCGGCCATCGAGTTTATCATTGATGGCTCGGACCCGGCCATTGCCAACACCGCTTTTGCCTCCGCACAGAGCGTGGGTCAGGCATTCTCGCTTCAGGTGTTGACAGAACTACTGGACAGTGACCGCCAAGAGCAGCCTGGCGTTGATGTGCGCCCGCGTGTCTGGTACAACCCGGAGATGCGCAGCGCCAATTACATGGTGCCCGGCCTGGTCGGCATCATCCTGCAGATGCTCTCCATGATGACCACGGCCCTCGCCATCGTGCGCGAGCGCGAGCAAGGCACCATGGAGCAGTTGATCGTCACCCCCGTGCGCCCGGCCGAGATGATCCTGGGCAAGGTGACACCCTACGCCTTGATCGTCTTCATCAACACCTGTGCGGTTCTGGTCCTGGCCGTCCTCTGGTTCCAGGTGCCCATTCACGGCAGCGTGACCCTACTGCTGTTCCTGATCGCTTTCGCCATGATCTCGTCCCTGGCCCTGGGCCTGCTGATCTCAACGATTGCGCACACTCAGCAAGAAGCCATGATGTTAACCTACTTCTTCTTCCTGCCCTCCATTTTTTTGGCCGGCTACATCTTTCCCCTGGAAGCCATGCCCGCGCCCCTGGAGTTCGTCAGCCAGTTCGTGCCCCTGCGCTACCTGCTGACCATCATTCGGTCGGTGGTCCTCAAAGGCGTCGGGCTGGACATGCTCTGGCGTGAGGTCATCATCCTGGGCCTGTTCAGCGTCGGCATCCTGGCCCTCGCCACCGTTCGTTTTCGCAAACGCCTGGAGTAGACGATGCCCGCTGTCGCAGTCGCTGGCCCCCTGATCGTCGCCAAAAATCTTGGCCGTGCCTTCGGCTCCATCGCCGCGGTGACCGGTCTCGATTTGACCATCGCGCGCGCGGCGGTGTTTGGGCTGGTGGGGCCAGATGGCGCCGGCAAAACGACCACGCTGCGCATGCTGGCAACCATCCTGGCGCCGACGACCGGTTGGGTCACAGTGGCCGGTTTCGATACCATGACCGCGGCGCAGCCGATCAAGGAGCGTATCGGCTACATGGCGCAGGAATTTCGCCTGTATGGCGACCTGAGCGTACAGGAGAACCTCGATTTCTTCGCCGACATTTGCGGCGTGCGTGGCCGCGTGCGCCGTGAGCGCATCGAGCGCCTGCTCCACTTCGCCCGCCTGACCGAATTTACGCAGCGCCGTGCCAGTCAGCTTTCCGGAGGCATGAAGAAGAAGCTGGCCCTGGCTTGCTCGCTCATCCATCAGCCCGACATTCTTTTGCTCGACGAACCGACGACCGGGGTGGATCCGCTAGCGCGGCGCGAGTTTTGGGATATTCTGTCCCAGTTGCACCTGCAAGGGGTGACGATGGTGATCAGCACGCCCTACATGGATGAAGCTGAACGCTGCTCCGCCATCGGCCTGATGTACGAAGGACGCCTGGTGGTCAGCGGCACACCCGCCGAGATCAAGCGCCTGGTGACCGGTGAGATCATCGAGGTCTGCCCGCAGGGCGCCGGCCAGGGCGTCAACCTGATCCGCCGCGCCGAGGCGCTGGTGCATAGCCTGCCCGGCGTCATCGAGGTGCAAACCTACGGCAACCTGCTGCACATCATCGTGGAAGATGCGGCGCGTGGCATGCCCCTGGTGGCTCAGGCCCTGCGCAGTCACGGCATCGAGCCGGCCGGCTTGCGCACCACCACCGCCCGCATGGAGCAAGCCTTCATCTGGCTGATCCGGCGGCAGCAGGGACTTGGCGAGGGAACAGCATGATCGCGGTGAAGGTGGATCAACTGAGCAAACGTTTTGGCGATTTTGTGGCGGTGGACGACATCTCGTTCGAGGTGCCACGCGGGCAGATTTTTGGCTTTCTAGGCCCCAACGGAGCGGGTAAGACCACCACCATCCGTATGCTGCTCGGTCTGCTGCGCCCCAGCGCAGGCAGCGCCACGGTGTTGGGGCTTGACGTGCAGCGTCAGGCCGAAACCCTGCGCCAGCGCATCGGTTACATGAGCCAGAAATTCAGCCTGTACAACGACCTGACGGTGGACGAGAATCTGAACTTCTACGCCGGCGTCTACGGCGTGCGCGGGGCGCGGCTGCGGCAGCGCAAAGCGGATATTCTGGCGATGGCGGGCCTGGTCGGGCGCCAGCGCACCCTCACGCGCCACCTCTCCGGCGGCTGGAAGCAGCGCCTGGCCCTGGGCGCGGCCATGCTGCACGAGCCGGAGATGCTCTTCCTGGATGAGCCGACTGCTGGTGTTGATCCCCTCTCCCGCCGCACGTTCTGGAACCTGCTGTATGAGCAGGCTGCCGCCGGCGTGACCATTTTGGTGACCACCCACTACATGGATGAGGCCGAGAATTGCCAGGCGCTGGCGTTCATTCAGCGCGGGCGCCTCGTTGCCAGCGGCTCACCGCAGGAGATCAAAGAGACGCAGATGCACAGCCAGGTCCTGGAAGTCACCTGCGATCAGCCCGATGCAGCTGTGGTGGCGCTGCGCAAGCTGGGAATTTTCGAAGAAGTGGCGCTCTATGGCGCGCAGTTGCACGTGATCACGCCTGACGCCGCGGCCCGACAAGCCGTGGTGACGCAGACGCTGACCGCCGCCGGCGTTCACGTGCTGGCCCTGGCCGTCATCCCCCCCTCGCTCGAAGACGTTTTTATTGCCAGCGTTGGTGGTGCGCGGCACGTGTAACGCAATCCGCCGGATTGCGGCGCCATGCGGTCCGGAGGCGTTTTCGCAGAAAACGCGTAACTACTCAGCCATCCGTCGCCAACGATTGAAATCGGCGGCTGAAATGGCGGAAACCTGCTGAAGCAGGTTCGAAACGCCGCCCGCAACCCGCTTCCGCGGGTTTCCAGGGGTATCAGGCGTTGGATTCATCCGATGCCGGGGGCAGGCTGAGTTGTTACGAAAACGCGGAGAAATTATGAAAAATCATTTGCTGCGCCCAGCTTTGGGCATCATGCTGCTGGTGCTGCTGGGCAGCACGTGGTATGCCTGGCAGCACCCTGCTTTGATCCCAGCCGCCTTGAGCCGGTTGGGTCTGACGGTGGCCGGACCGGCGGCGAGTGACCTGCGGGCATCCGGCTTCGTCGAGGCCCCCACCGTGGCCGTCGCCGGCGAAGTCAGCGGTGAAATTGCGCGCGTGCTGGTCGGCGCCGGTGACACCGTGTCCGCCGGCCAACCCCTGCTTGAGATTGACACGACCCTGCTGGCTGCCCAACTGGCCGAAGCCGACGCGGCGGTGGCCGTCGCGCAGGCCCAACTGGCGCGCATCGAGGCCGGGGCCAGGGCCGAGGAGATGCATGTGGCCGCCGCGGCCGTGACGCTGGCGGAGACGCGGCGGGATGGCGCCTGGCAAGCCTGGCAGGATGCCCTGACCTTGCAGGCCAACCCGCAAGAGCTTGATCTGCAGATCGCCAACGCCCGTAGCCAGGTGGCGGTGGCGGAGGGGCGCCTCTTGCAGGCCACGGCGCTGAAGGACGCGGCCGAGCTGCTGGCCAGCGTGCGCCAGCGCCAGGTAGCCACGATCGGCGATTCGCCGGTCGTGGGGGATGCCGTCAAACATCAGCTTGACATAAACTGGAACCTGGCGACGGCCGATGTCTGGAGCGCGTGGGCCAATCTCAATCGGGCCGGCGCCGCGCGCGATCTTGCACAGCAGGCCCTGACCAGTCTCCTGGCCGTGCGTCAGAACCCGCAGGGCGCGGCCATCCAGGTGGCGCAGGCGGAGGCCGGCTATCGGCAAGCCGCGGCGGCCGTGCCGGTGGCGCAGGCCGCGCTGGTGCAGATGCAGGCCGGCGCATCATCCACCCAACGCGACGTGGCCCAACGCGGGGTGGCGCAGGCCCGCGCCGCATCTGCGGCCCTGGCAGCCCTGCGCCCCAAGTACACGCTGGTCGCGCCCGCGGCCGGCCAGGTGCTGGAGATGAGTACACACGTGGGTGAGACCGCCATGCCCGGCGTGACCCTGCTGCGCCTGGGCAATCTCGACACGGTTGACCTGGTCGTCTATGTGCCGGAGCCGAGCATGGGCGCGGTTCATCTGGACGAGGCCATCACCGTGTGGGCCGATGCGTTCCCAGACGCCCCGTTTCGCGCAGAGGTGGCCTGGATCGCTGACCGGGCCGAGTTCACGCCCAAGAATGTGCAGACGCAAAATGAGCGTGCGCAAACGGTCTTTGCCGTGCGCTTGCGCATCAGCAACCCGGCCCATGCCCTGAAGCCGGGCATGGGCGCAGAGGTAAGTTTTGATGTGGGCTTTGGCGCCGACGCCGGCCCGGGGCCGGCTGACCGCCAGCCGGCCGCGCGCGCAAGCAGCGGCGCGGGTGTGCAAGGCTCAGGCGCCATCGAGGCGGATGTGCTGGCGCTGACCAGCGAGCTGGGCGGGCGCATCGTCGCGCTCCATGCCGCCGAGGGTATGACCGTCACGCAGGGCGCCGCGTTGATCGAATTGGACCGCACCTGGTTGCTGGCGCAAGAGAATCAGGCGGACGCTGCGCTGGCCACGGCCCAGGCGAACCTGGCGCATATCTCTGCGCCGCCGCGGCTCGAAGCCATCGCGGTGGCGCAGGCCGAGCTGGCGCAAGCGCAGGCCGGCCGTGACGGCGCGTACACCGTCTGGCGGTCAGTGCAGGCGGTGATCACGCAGCCGTTGGAACTGAACAGCCGCGTGGCCGCGGCCGGGCGCCAGGTCGCGCTGTGGGTGCAGCAGGTGGACGCGGCGCAGGCAGACGTCAAGACCGCGGAAATCCAGCGCGACGAAGCTCTTCGTCACGTGGCGACGGATGACGACCGCACCCGTGCGCAAGCCGCGGCCAGGCAATTGGACGCGGCGCAGGCCAATCAGGCCGCGGTCGCGGCCGAGCTGGCCGGCGTCCGGCGTCAACTGGCCCTGCTGCAGGCCATGCGTGCCAACCCCCTGGCCCTGCAGGCGCAGGCCAACGCGGCGCAGGCCGCGTATCGGCAGGCCGAGGCCGCCGCACAGGTGGCCGCGGCGCGGCTGACCGCGACCCAGGCCGGGCCGCGCGCCACCGAGGTTGAGGTGGCCCAGGCGCAAGTCAACCAGGCCGAGACCGCCCTGACTACCATCCGCAGCCGCTTGGCCCGACTGACGCTGACCGCGCCGCGCACAGGCGTTATCTTGGAGCAGGCGGCGCGCCTGGGGGAACTGGCCGTGCCGGGCGCGGTGCTCCTGCGCCTGGCTGATCTCGACCGGGTCAGTCTCAGGGTCTACGTGCCGGCCGGCCAGCTCGGTCAGGTGCAGATCGGGCAGGTTTTCGCCGTGACCGTGGACGCCTATCCCGGCGAGCTTTTCAGCGCCCGCGTGAGCGAGATTGCCGCCGAGGCGGAGTTTACCCCCAAGACCGTGCAGACCAGCGCCGACCGGGCCAACCTGGTGCTGGCCGTCAAGCTCAGCCTGGACAACGCCGGCCACCGGTTGAAGCCTGGCATGCCCGCGCAGATCAGGTAGAGGGGGGCCGGGTGGGCTGCGAGGTGCGCGGCGACGAACATGACATCGCGCACATCCAGCACACCGTCTGGCGCCATGTCCAGGTCGCCGTTGTACGGCGCACCGTTCCAGGCATCGCCCACGGCCTGCGCGACCGCGGCGATGTCGGCGGACGTGGTCTGGCCGTCTCCGGTGACGTCGCAACAACTTTGCAGCAAGATGGAGACCCAGGGTGTCTCGCCCAGGTTGCGGTAGGGCGCGGCCAGGTCGGGATAGCCATCCTCGTTCCAGTCTCCCGCGCTGACGGCGCCTGGCTGCGTTCCCGTGGTAAAGGTCTGCGGGCTGCGCAGCGTGCCATCGCCGTTGCCCAGGTAAACCGCCACGTTGTTGTTGCTCTGGTTGGCGACGACAATGTCCTGCTTGCCATCCATGTTCATATCGGCGAAGATCACGTCGCGGGGAAAGCTGCCGGTGGTATAGATCGCAGCGCCGGCGAAGGCGCCGGCGCCGGTGCCCAGGTTGATGAGCAACCGGCTGCCGTAGATCTCGATAGAGGCCAGGTCGAGCGTGCTGTCCCCGTTCAAATCCCCGGCGGCCACGGCCTCGGTCAGAAAATTGCTGCCGGCGGCGCTGCCCGCGCTGAACGTTCCATCGCCTGCGCCCAGGAAGGTCTGCACCCCGTTGTAGTGCGACACCGCCAGGTCAAGGTGATTGTCGCCGTCGAAATCGCCCATCGCCAGGTCGGTGGCCTGCATATTCGCCCAATTGGGCATGTGTGACGGTGCGCCGAATGTCCCCTGGGCCGTGCCGGTGATGACCGACAAACCGAAGAGCACGTTGTTGGCGACGGCCAGATCGGGGTAGGTGTCCTCGTTGAAGTCGCCGATGACCACCGCGACGGGGAAACGGCCGGCCGTGGTGGTATCGAGCAGTGAAAAGGTGCCGTCGCCGTTGCCGGCGTGGATCTGGACCAGCGTGCTGTCATGGCCGCCTTGGGTAAGCACCAGGTCGGGCACGTTGTCACTGTTCAGATAGCCGGCCGCCAGACCCCAGGCGGTAATGCCCGGTCTGAACGGCTGATTGTCGCCAAAATTGCCGGCGCCATTGCCCAGCAGCACCGTTAGATTCTCTTCGCCCAGGTAGGACGTGACCGCCAGGTCCAGGTGTCCATCACCGTCGAAGTCTTGCGCGACGATGCGCTTTGGCTCTGAGCCGGCCATCTCATACGCTACCTGTGGGCGAAAGCGCACCCGAGTGGCCGCGGCCAGCGTTGAACCGGCCAGCATGATCGCCAGCACAACCGCCACCGGCAACGAAGCTTGTCTCAGACGACGCATCTGCCCGGGTAGGGCGGCCATGCGCTTACGTATATTGCTGTTCATCGTTCCTCCTGACGTGGAGCGCCATCAACCGGCGTGGTTGTGTCGCGCCCGCTCGCGCCGGCGGGCCATTTCGCTGGGGTAGCACAGGCCGAGGGTAGCCGCATGCGCACGCGCCCATTGGGAGAGCGCGGTAGGCCCTTGCCGGTTGCATCATAACATCGAAACCGACAGGCGTCAATGAATTTGGGGCGCCGGCTTGCCCTCGGCTATAATGCTACGACTGCCGAGCCGGTGCGTGGGCACGGCGTCGCGGTGAGGGAAATGAGCGCCCGCGCCAGATGAAGGGTCGCCAGATGAGGGTTCGCCAGATGAAGAGTCGCCAGATGAAGAATCGTCGGATGGGATCGGGGCTTTGCAGCCCAGGGCTGACCGGCATCGTGGCCGTCTGCCTGCTGCTTGGCTCGTGCGCACGCCCGCGCCTGACCGGCCGACAGCGCTGGTGGTTTTTGCGGCGGTGTCGTTGACTGAAGCCTTCGACGACATCGGCGCCGCGTTCGCCGCGCAGCATCCCGGCGTTCGAGTTGTCTTCAACTTTGGCGGCTCACAGAACCTGCGCACCCAATTGGAGCAGGGCGCAACCGCAGATGTCTTCGCCGCGGCCAACCTGGCCGAGATGGACAGGGCTGTGGCGGCCTCTCTGGTGACATCCGGCAGCGTGCGTATCTTCATGACCAACCAACTGGTGGTCATTGTGCCGGCCGCCAATCCGGCGCAGATACACAGCCTGACCGACCTGACGCGGCCGGGGTTGAAACTGGTGCTGGCCGCGCCGGAGGTGCCCGCAGGCCAGTATGCGCGCGTGCTGCTGCGTAACCTCGACGCCATCTTCGGCGCGGGCTATGAGGCGCAGGTCCTGGCGAACGTGGTGTCCAACGAAGATAACGTGCGCCAGGCGGTGGCCAAAGTGCAGCTGGGTGAAGCCGACGCCGCCATCGTCTATGCCTCGGACGCGGTGGCCGCGCCCACCTTGCGCACGCTGGCGATTCCAGCCTCAGCCAACGTCGTGGCGCGCTATCCCATCGCCGTCCTCAGCGCGGCCGCGCAACCCGACCTGGCGACCGCGTTTGTGCAGATGGTGCTGGCGCCGGACGGTCAGGCGATCCTCAGGAAGTGGGGGTTTACGCCGGTTGATTGACGACACCTGCCCGCAGCCGCGGCCACGCCGTTCGGCGGCGCAACCATGATGCCTCACGGCCGCAGCGCGTGGTTGTTCATCCTGCCGGCCGCGGCGTTGGTGGGCCTGCTGCTCCTGCCGCTGTTGGCCCTTGTGGGCCGGGCCTTGATGGACGATTTTCTGGGCTATGTGCTGGCGCCCTCGGCCCTGGCTGCCCTGCGCCTGAGTCTGTTCACCAGCACGATCAGCGTGGCGGTCGCGGTGGCCACCGGCACCCCACTGGCCTATCTCCTGGCGCGCTGGCGTTTTCGGGGGCGGCCCTGGCTCGATCTGTTGCTTGATCTGCCGGTGGTGCTGCCGCCCTCGGTGGCCGGCCTGTCGCTGCTGATTGCTTTTGGCCGTCAGGGTGTTTTTGGCGCCGCGCTCAGCGCCCTGGGGATCAGCCTGCCGTTCACCACCGCGGCGGTTGTGCTGGCGCAGACCTTCGTCTCCGCACCGCTCTACGTGCGCGCGGCGCGCATCGGCTTCAGTTCCATTGATGTGCAGCTCGAAGAATCGGCCTTTGTCGAAGGGGCCAGCCAATGGCAATTGTTCCGCTTCGTGATGCTGCCCCTGAGCGGACGCGCCTTGCTCGGAGGCGCCATTCTCTGCTGGACCCGCGCCCTGGGCGAATTTGGCGCCACCATCCTGTTTGCCGGCAACCTGGAAGGGCGCACCCAAACCATGCCCCTGGCTATCTACCTGGGTCTGGAGCGCAGCCTCGGCGTGGCCCTTGCCCTCTCCGTGATGCTGCTCGCTGTCTCCCTGGCCCTGCTCGCCATCCTGCGACGGATGGATGAGAGATGAGCACGAAGGCACGAAGGGGTACGAAGGCGCGAAGCACGAAGGCACGAAGGCGCGAAGGGCGCAAATCGAAAACCGAAAATCGGAGATTGGAGACATGACAAGTATAGAACTTATCGCCGAATTACGCAGCCATGCGAACCCGGCTAATGTGGCGGGGATGGCGCAGTTCGGCATCAATCCGCATGACACGCTGGGCGTTTCGATCCCGGTGGTGCGCGAACTGGCCAAGCGGGCGGGCCGCGATCATGCGCTGGCGGCCGCGCTGTGGGAATCGGGCATCCATGAGGCGCGTGTTCTGGCCGCGCTCGTGGATGATCCGCGCTGGGTGACCGAGGAGCAGATGGAACGCTGGGTCACTGCGTTCGATTCCTGGGACGTGTGCGACCAGGTGTGCAGCAACCTGTTCGACCGCACGCCCTTCGCCTGGGACAAAACCGTCGCCTGGAGCAGCCGGCCGGAGGAGTTCGTCAAGCGCGCCGGCTTTGTGCTCATGGCCGCGTTGGCCGTGCATGACAAACGCGCATCTGACCAGCAATTCGAGGCATTGTTGCCCATCATCGCCCGTGAGGCCGACGATGCGCGCAATTTCGTCAAGAAGGCAGTCAACTGGGCGCTGCGTGGCATCGGCAAGCGCAACCGTGCCCTGAATACCCTCGCCATCGCGACGGCGCAGACCATTGGGGCCATGCCAGACAAAACCGCGCGCTGGGTGGCCGCTGACGCCCTGCGCGAATTGACCAGCGACGCCGTACAAGCGCGCTTGCGTTGAGAATGGAGGCATCCTTGAGCCAGTTGCGCATTGCGCTCCTCTTTCATTTCAATCAGAATCTCAATCAGTTCAGCCACCTGGCCAGCCAGGTCTGCTACCGGGGGCTGCTGCACGTGCTGCGCCGGCATGCGCGCCTGCCCTTTGCCATTCACATCTCCGGCAGTCTCGTTCATGCCCTGCAGTGGTTCGACCCGGAGCCGCTGCAACTGCTGGCTGATGGCATCAACGCCGGACAGTTCACGCTGTTGGGCAGCACTTACGCCCAAAACGTCCCGTATGCCAGCGATGACTGGGACAACCTGCTGCAGATGACCCTGCACCGCGAGGTTCTGCAGCGCAACTTTGGCGTCAGCCCGACCCTCTTTGGAACTCCGAGCGCTGCTGGCGCCAGAACCTGGCGCCTGTCCTCGCGGCCGGCGGTTACACCCACACCCTGATCGAGGGCGATTTTCTACGCCAGGCTGGCTGTCCCCAACCCCATGCCGTTTGGCAAACCGGGCAGGATGGGCACAGCATCACCCTTTTCAACGACGACCAGCCGCTGAAGGATGCCATCAACTACGCCATCTGGACCGGCCGCACGACCCGCGCCCTCGCCTACCTGCGCGCCCTGGCCGAGCAACCTGATCGCGACGCCTACTACGTCTGGTATGCCGAAGATGCCGAAGCCGTTGGCCTTTGGGGCTACAGCGACGGCGTCCTGCCGCAATCGGCCTGGGCCAATCTCGATCGCCTGCTCACCGAGCTGGAGCAGCAGCCGTGGCTGGCTATCACTGCGCCAGCGCACGCACCGGCGCCCCAGGGTTATTTGACCACCGTGCCCGACGGGCAGGCCAGTTGGATGGTGGCCTCACTGCGCGCCACCGGCAAGCCGTATCACGAGGACGGCTTTCGTGATTGGTTTGATTTCAACGCCCGTTCGCCCAAACTGGCCTACTTCCGCCAGTTCTATGCGCAGATTCGGGCGCGCCTGCAAGCCAGCCAGGTCGCTCCGCCGGCCAACGCGGCCGCCGTGCGCCTCATCGCCCAGGCGCACCTGGCGCTGGCCACCCATCAGTTCGAGTTTGGCTGCATTGGCATCGGTGAGCCGGGCGACCGGCAGTGGGAAATGGCCCGCGCCGCGCTGGTCTGCCTGCGTGCGGCCGAGCTGGCTGCCACGGCGCTGCTGCCATCCCCGGCGCAGGAGCAGACGCTGGCTGCCGCACCTGCGCCCGCCGCGGACAGCCCGTTCGCTTGGCGCGACGCCCGGCGCCAGCAGTTGGCTCTCGCGGCCGACGCGGCGCCCGCCCTGGAGAGCAGGCTGTGGTGTGAAGATGTCAATGCCGATGGCGCGGAAGAGATCTGCCTGGCGGGCGGCCGTGTCTTTACCGTGCTGACCGCCCTGGGCGGGCGTCTCCTCTACGCGTTCGACCTGCAGGAGGGCGTGTCGTGGGTGGGCAACGAAAACGCCATGTCGCCCGCCCGTTTCAGCCATGACGGCGCCTACCCGGTCGTGACCCGCACCTGGCTCCGGCGCTGGCTGCCGACGACTGTGGATGCGAATGTCAGCGACTTCGCGGCGCAGGCTGCCAACCCGCGGGCGTTGTGGGATCGCTTCTTGCCCAATGACTGGTGGGCCGGCGAACCGGAGACCCTGCCGGCCTATTTCGCTCCGCTCCTCGCTGCCGCGGAGCCTGCCGAGTGGCAACCGCTGGCCGGCCAGACGCGTGCCCTGGCCGATTACTTGTGGGTGGATGACCAGCTCGTGCTGCAACCCAGCCAAAACGTGGCGTGGGAGGTGCAGATGAGCGACCGCTCTGTGACATTTTCCCAGGCGCTCGGCCTGCCTTTATTACCGCCAGCGCTGGCGCTCAGCAAACAAATCAGCCTGTACCAGGATGGCCTGGAGGTCGTCTATCGCCTGCACAACGCCGGCGCGGCGCCAACCTCCGTGCGCCTGGTGATCGAAAACGAGTTGTGCCCGGCCAGCGTTGATCTGTTGGACGCCGGTCGCGCCGCGGTCACCTACTGGCAGGCCGGCGGATTCCCGCAGACCGACGCGGACGCGGCCACCCGCGGCGTGTTGAATCGGGCCGCCAACTACCTGGTGGTGTTCCAGGCACAGCCTGCGCCTGACGACGTGTCCGGCGCCGATGGCCTTTTTGCCCTGACCCTGGCGCCGCAGTTCTCGTGGAGCCTGGCGCCTGGCGAGCACGCCGTCCTGGGTTTGCGCTGGCGTGCCCTGAGAATCGGCGCCTAAGCAGCGGCTGATGACCAACACGAAAGACGTCAAAGACGCAAGCGCCACCTTGAAGCGCCTTTGCGCCCTGGCGTCCCTGCGTTGAGATGAATCGCGCCCACGCTGCTGTGGCTTTACCAGGAAAGGCCGCGGCGGTTTCTGTAAGGTAGTTGTAAAGCACATCTGGCAAAACTTGTGCTATCATTCCCGCATTCGGAAACGGTCACTTGAACCAGGGAAGAAGAGGGAGTGAATTACATGATTTGCACGCAGAATCGGCAGCAGCAGGGGATCGTTCGTGTCGCGGCCGCGTTGGTCACACTCGCCAGCCTGGTCATCATGCTGGTGGCGACGCTGGCCTGGGCGACTCCCGCGGCGGCTGCCACCGGCGGTCAGGTCATGGGCACCGTCTGGGTAGACAACAACGGCGACGGTGTGCGCAACAGCGATGAAACCCAAGCCCTGGCCCATGTCACCGTTGCGTTGACCGACAACAACGGCACCCTGGCTGGCCTGGTGACTACCGATGAGCAGGGCCGCTATGTGGCGGGCGGGCTGCTCCCAGGCCTCTACCAGGTGTCAGCGCAGAGCACCACGACTCTGCTGACCAGTACCCCGGAGCAGCGCTGGGTCGGCATCCGCGAGTCACAGACCACGGCCGTCGTAGATTTTGGTTTTGTGACGCCCACCACCCAGGCGCTCGTCAGTTTCAGCGTGACGGTTGGCGCCCCGTTCGTCGAAATCATGTGGCGCACGGGCAATGAGAACGAAGTGCAAAACTTCAATATCTACCGCAGCGCGCCCGACGGCTCTGACTTCGTTCTGTTGACGGCCCAACCGCTGGCGCCCCACGGTGTTCTTACCGTCTACTCCTGGTATGATGTGACCGCAACGCCCGGCAACCACGTTTACTGGCTGGAGTTCAATTATGCTGAAGGCCCCGTGCTTTTTGGGCCTCGCATCGCCACCGTCAGCACCCCAAGCCAACATCTCTTTCTCCCGCGGATTGTTCGCTGATTCACTCGGTCGCCCGCTGCGGTCGCGATGCAGCGAGCGAGCGAGCGAGTGGCTCAGCGCCTCATTGAGCAGTCACAGCGCCCAACATACGAAAAGTCCCGACTCCTAGCCTGGAGTCGGGACTTTTCTCGTTTTTGGAAATGCTTGTGCGTCGTACTGTAGCTTCACTTTCGTTCATGGTATCTTCGCTCCTTCTGATCCATATCGCGTGCGCTCAGGATCAGCGCTGTATGGGCTTGCTTGTGAACGATGTTGCCAGCGCCTGATCATCCAGGAATTCAACAGGAGGTTTATCGCGGCCAAGCTCCCACAGCAGTGAGTAGAACCAGACGCCGCTCTCACCAATCGTAAAGCTCGCCGGACTCCAAAACGGACGAATCTCTGTTCGATATTCTCCCTGTTCATCCAGGATTTGAAATTCTGCGGCCTCCTCCCTTAATTCGGGGTCATAATAAGCCGGCCACCCCCAAGCCATGCCCCTATATTCTTGCCCTTCGACGTGCAATCGTTCAGCCAACAGACGGACTTCGATTAGATCGGGCGTCGAGACAGGCGCAATAACTGTCTGGTTGTCGCCGTTATGATGAATTGCTGCCTTAATATGAATCGCGTTCATCGTTTGTTCAGCTCTTTTTGCCAGGTTGCCACAATCAAGGAACGTTTTTCCTCAACGAGCCGTCGGTCTTGGTCCGTGCTTCGCCGGCCTGGCTCCAGGCCAACGCCAGAGGTCCTCCAGATCCGCCTTTCCCCCCGGCACATGGACGTGGATTGGTTCATTCAGGTCGAACATCACAAAGAAGAAAACATAACCCTTATAGCGAAAAATCACAGGCACGGGACGCACCTCGAATCGAACTTTTACCCACACTAATCACAGCTATGAGCCCATTCAATGCGATGGGGAACACCACCGCACGTCTTTAGCGAAAGAAAAATGTCACGGCCCGCGACAGGCGCAATCTCGTCCAACCACAAGTTGACCAGCGCCTCTGGCAAGAGGGCACGTTTACGCGCTTCGGTTTCAATCCGAAAGAAGAGATCTGGATCCAACGTTACGCGCGGCCGGCGCGTCGCCCTCACCGTGAACTCTACCTCATGCGTCTGGTCCCAGTAGTCGGCTAGACTGTGCGTATCCCAAAACTCAGCAATCTCTTCTAACGTTTCGGCCTCGGAAATGCTTGTGCGTCGTACTGTAGCTTTACTTTCGTTCATGGTATCTTCGCTCCTTCTGATCCATATCGCGTGCGCTCAGGATTAGCGCTGTATGAGATCGCTTGTGAACAAAGAAGACGATTAGATAACGTCCCGCATCGGTTTGTCCCGCTGCGGTATAGACATCGTCACCTGACCTATGGATACTGTTATCATACCGCACAGGAGAATATCTGCCAACTATGGTTATTGCCGTTTACGCCCTTGGTTTGGCGGCTATCGAGCCAACGCTACGCGTGTACAGGAATTCCGGATCCAAGTCCAGTCCATTTTCCCATTCTACGGTATCAAAAGAGACGCTGACCTGCTTGAAGGCCTCGATATTCTTGAGTTCGGCAAACCGGCCAACGTCCAGGTACGGCGTCATGTCGAACAACCGGCGCTCCTTATTGTCGAATGTCAATACCAGTTTGTAATCGTTTGTTGCATGAACTTCGGCAACTCCAGCGTACATAGTACAGACTCCAAGAACCCTCTACGCCGCGTGCTTGATCGCCTCCAGCGTCGCGGGGTTCTCCAGCGACGACAGGTCGCCGGGGTCGTGACCCAGGTAGGCGGCGCGGATGACGCGGTGCATGACTTTGGCGTTGCGCGTCTTGGGCAGCGCGCTGACGAACTTGATCGCCTTGGGCTGCAGGGCCTTGCCCATCTCCGCGATCACCATGGCTTGCAGCGCCTGGCGCAGAGCTTCGCTGGCCTCGTGTTCCGGGCGCAACACGCAGAAGCAGACCACCTCCTGGCCCTTGATCTCGTGCGGCACGCCGATGACGGCCGCCTCGATCACGGCCGGGTGGCGAATCAAGACCGATTCGATCTCGGCCGGCCCCAGGCGCTTGCCCGCGACTTTGATCGTGTCGTCCGAACGTCCCAGGATGTACCACAGGCCGTCCTCATCAATCGCGGCCCAGTCGCCATGCACCCACACGTCCGGGAAGCGCGACCAGTAGGTGTCCAGGTAACGCTGCGGATCGCGCCAGAAGCCGCGCGTCATGCCGATCCAGGGCTGGCGCACGACCAATTCGCCCACCTGGTTGCGCACGGAGCGGCCGTGGTCATCCACCACGTCGGCCGCCATGCCCGGCACCGGCCCTGTAAACGCACAGGGCTTGAGCGGTCCCAGCACATGGCCCATGACAATGCCGCCGGAGATTTCGGTGCCGCCGGAGTAGTTGATGATCGGTTTGCGGCCCTCCAGCACGGTGTCGAAGAACCACAGCCACGATTCCGGATCCCAGGGTGAACCGGTGGAGCCGGCCAGGCGCAGGGTGGAGAGGTCGTGCTGCTGAACCGGCGCCGCGCCGTGCGGTCGCAGGGCGCGGATGAGCGTGGGCGAGACGCCGAGCGCGGTGACGCCATGCTGGCTGACCAGCGCCCAGGTGCGATCCACGCCGGGAAAATCGGGCGCGCCGTCGTAGAGCAGCATGGTGGCGCCCAGGAGTAGCGTGCCAAAGACCAGCCACGGCCCCATCATCCAGCCCATGTCCGACATCCAGTAGACGGTGTCATCGTCATGCACGTCCAGACCGAAGGCCATGTCCTGAGCAGCTTTGATGGGAAAGCCACAGTGCGTATGCACCGCGCCTTTGGGCCGCCCGGTGGTGCCGGAGGTGTAGATCAGCATGACCACGTCTTCGGCGCGGGTGCGCTCTGTCTCGGCCCGCTGTGGTTGACCGGCCACCACGTCGGCCCACCAGTGATCGCGGCCGGCCGTCCAGGGAATCTCGTGCTGCGCCCGGTTGACCACAATCACGTGCTGCACGCTCGGAACGTGCTGGAGCGCCTCATCGGCCACGGGCTTCAGCGGCACCACGCGGCCGCGGCGCAAAAAGCCGTCGGCCGTGAACAGCGCCTTCGCCTCGCCGTCGGCCAGGCGGTTGGCCACCGCGCCTGCACCATAGCCGGAGAAGAGCGGCAGAATGACGCCGCCGATCTTGGCAATCGCGAGCAGGGCAATCACCACTTCGGGAATCATGGGCAGGAAGAGGCCAATGGCATCACCTTTACCCAGGCCCAACGCACGCAGCCCCGCGGCCATGCGATTGACCTCACGGTAGAGGTCGCCGTAGGTCAGCACGCGCACCTGGCCTTCCTCGCCTTCCCAGCGCAGCGCGGCGCGGTTGACCGTGGCGGTGCCTTGCCATTTATCCAGGCAGTTGTGAACGATGTTCATCATGCCATCTACGCACCACACCGGCCACTGGATGCCGCGGCTCGTATCCACGATCTGACGGTAGGGCACGTCGAACTCGATGCCCAATTCGGCCAGCACCGCTTCCCAGAACCAGCCGATGTCGTCGGTTGAACGCCGATGCAATTCCTCGACCGAACGCAGGCCGTGCCGGTTCATGAACTGCTGCAGCCGGCTGCGCGCCACCACCTCAGCCGATGGCCGCCAGACAATCTCCCCCCCGCCCACAAACGAAAATTCATCAGGCATACCGATCTCCGATCACAAAATCCGCTTTCCCAATAACGAACAGACCAACTCCACCGCCAGTTCCGCGGTCTTATTGCCGTGATCCAGGATCGGGTTGATTTCAACCACGTCAACGGCGGCCACGCGGCCGGACTCGGCGAGCAGTTCCATCAGAAGGTGGGCTTCGCGATAGCTGAGGCCGCCGGGCACCGGGGTCCCCACGCCGGGCGCGAAGTCCGGGTCGAGCGCGTCCATGTCCAGGCTGATGTGCAGGCGCGGGAAGGCGGCCAGGCGGTCGAGCACGCGGCGGGCGATGCGCGCCATGCCTTGTTCGTCAATCTCGCGCATCGTGAAGACCGTGATGCCACTCTGCTTGAGTTGCCGCCGCTCCTCGAGATCCAGGTCACGCACGCCGATCATGACGATCTGCGCTGGCTTGAGTTGGCTGCGGCGTCCGATCTCGGTCAGGCTGGCTGCGCCGCGGCCCAGGAGCGCGGCCACCGGCATCCCGTGGATATTACCGCTGGGCGTGGTCTCCGGCGTGTTGAAATCGGCGTGTGCGTCAATCCAGAGCAGGCCCATCGTTCCCACGCTGCCGGTGCCGGCGACGGTTCCGAGGGCGATCGAATGATCTCCGCCCAGGAAAATCGGTGTATCCGGCCCGGCCGCCAGGGCGGCCGCGCGTGTGTACAACTCCTGCGTCACCTGCTCGATGGCCGGCAGATGGCGCAGGCCGTTGACGCCGGTGATCGTCTCGGTGGAGGCTTCGGGCACCGGCACATTGATGTTGCCCTCATCGGTCACCTCGTAGCCCAGGTGCTCCAGGTGCGCCTGCATGCCGGCATAGCGCAGCGCGCTCGGCCCCATGTCCACCCCGCGGCGCTGCTGGCCCAAATCCATGGGTACGCCGATGATGCGCACACCGCGCCCGCCCGCAGTCTCAGGTTGCTGACGCAAAGCCCACCACCTGGGGATCGCCCCACACGGCCCAATTCCAACGCGCATCGCCCAGGCCGTCGGTCACCAGTTGCACGGTGACCTCGCGGCCGGCCAGCGATGGCAGCACGACCTCCACGGGATCCCAGCGGCAGGACGCTTTGAGCGTGCTCCACAGTTTGTGCCCATTGATGACCAGCCGGAAAGCGACCGGGTTGTTGTCCGAAATCAAGGCGCCGTCACGCACACCGACGCTGCCGCGGAAGTGCAACCGCTCCACGGCCATGGGTACCGTGAACTGATACTCGACCACGGCCGCGCCTGCCACGGGCGGGTGCTCCCAAATGGCCGGGCGCAGCTCGCCGCCGCTGGAGGCCGGCCCTATCTTGATCTCCATGCCGGCCGGAGCCTGTGTGGAGGCCTGGCGGGCGCTGGCGAACTGTTCCACCAGGTCGAAACGCCAGACTACCTGCGGCTGGCTGCCGTCCAGCTCCTCCAGCGTCGGCGAACGCCACTGCTCCTCCTGCCATTTCAGGAAGCTGACGAATTCGGACAAGCGCACCAAGCTTTCTTCGTTCAAATCACTGATGCGCCGCGTGATCTCGGCCAGAATCTCGGCAAACCCATCCAGTTCGTCACCTGTTGACATGACGTATCCCTCTTATTTCAGCACGTCGTTCAGCGTCGGGCTGCCGATCTCTTGCAGTTCGTAGCCCACGCGCTGGGTGGGGCGGTTGATGCGCATCACGCGGCTCAGGTCAATGGGCGTGGCGATAATGACCAGGTCGCACGGGGTGTTGTTGATCGTCTCTTCCAGGTCGGCGATCTGGGCATCGCCGTAGCCCATGGCGGGTAGCACCGCGCCGGTGCGCGGATATTTGGCGTAGGTATCGGCGATCGTGCGCACGGCATAGGGGCGCGGATCAATGATCTTGGCTGCGCCGAAGCGCCGCGCCGCCACCACCCCGGCGCCGTAAGCCATTTCGCCATGCGTCAGCGTTGGCCCATCTTCCACCACCAGCACCGCCTGCCCGGATGGCCGCAGGATCGCTGACCGTAATCGGTGAAGCCGCTTCGATCATGATCGCCTTCGGGTTGACGCTGCGCACGTTGTCGCGCACGCGGCTGATCGCGTCCAGGTCGGCCGTGTCAACCTTGTTGATCACCACCACGTCGGCCATGCGCAGATTCGCCTCGCCGGGGTGATAGGCCAGCTCATGACCGGCGCGGTGCGGATCGGCCACCACAATGAACAGGTCCGGCTTGTAGAAGGGAAAATCGTTGTTACCGCCGTCCCACACCACCACGTCCGCCTCTTCTTCGGCCGCGCGCAGGATACGCTCATAATCCACGCCTGCGTAGACCACAACCCCGCGATCGAGGTGCGGCTCGTACTCCTCACGCTCTTCGATCGTACACTGATGATCGTCCAGGTCCTGATAGGAGGCAAAACGCTGACACGCCTGTTTGACCAGGTCGCCATACGGCATGGGATGACGCACGGCCGCCACTTTTTTGCCCTGGCTGCGCAGGATGTCGCACACGCGGCGGGTGGTTTGGCTCTTGCCTGCCCCGGTGCGCACCGCGCCGATGGCGATGACCGGCTTGCGTGCGGTCAGCATGGTGGCGTGCGGTCCCAGCAGGCGAAAATCGGCGCCGGCGGCCAGCACCTGCGACGCCTTGTGCATCACATACGCGTGCGCCACGTCGCTGTAGGCAAAGATCACCTGGTCAACCGCCAACTGGGCAATCAGGGGGGTCAGGTCGGATTCAGGGTAGATTGGGATGCCATGGGGATAAAGCGGGCCGGCCAGCGCGGCAGGGTAGCGGCGGTCTTCGATATTGGGGATCTGCGTGGCGGTGAATGCGACGACTTCGTAATCGTCGCGCCCGCGAAAGTAAACATTGAAATTATGGAAGTCGCGCCCAGCGGCGCCCATGATCAGAACTCGTTGCTTCGCCATTGAATGTTGGTCCTTTCCGGTGGACGGTTCCGAGTCGGTGCTGCTTTGCATCTCTCGACAACGGTCGTGCCGACTCACGTCATATCAGGGTTTTTTGCCTTTGCGCTCAGCGACGACCACGCCCTTGTTGACGATGCTGCCGAGCACACCGTTGATAAAGCGTGAACTGCTGTCACTGCCGAAATCTTTGGCTAATTCGATCGCCTCGTTGATGACGACCTTGACCGGCGCGTCGCCGGTGATCATCATTTCACACAGGGCCATGCGCAGGAGATTGCGGTCAATGACCGCCACTTGGTCTAACGGCCATTCGGGTGCGTGCTGTTGAATAATGGCATCCAGTTTGACCTGATTTTGCAGCACGGCAAAGAAGAGGCGTCGCGTGAACGACTCTCTCTCGACATCCGGCGGCTCCTCGGCCAGGCGGTTGTCAATGACTTGCTGTGGGTCGTGATGGACGCTGTCCGTTTCATAGAGTGCCTGGAGCACCATGGTCCGGGCCTGCCGGCGGGCTGCTTTCACGCTGTTAGTTCCTCTGTTGTTCTTGACCCGCCGCCTCAGCGACGGTGTGTACGAGGCTCTGTGGCGGTTTCTTGAGCGCCGCTGCTGCCCAGGTCAACAGCATCAATATGGACGTTGACCTCGCGCGCGGTCATATCCACCATCGTTTGCAGTGCGCGCGTGATCTCGCTCTGCAGGGTTTCGGCCAGCTCGCGCATGTTGGTCTGGCCTGATACCACCAGGTACACATCTACGCCTACGCTGTGGTCCTGGGCGATCTCGATGCGCAGGCCCTTGGCGCTGGCGCTGCGCGTCTTTCCGCTGCCGGCACGCCGGGCGATGTTGCGGCTGGACAGACGTACCACGCCCGGTTGACTGAGAACCGTTTGGCGCACGATGCTCAGGAGCACCGCGGGTACGATCGTCACATGGCCCAGGTGTCCGCTGTCGTTGCTGGCGCCGTATTCGCTGGTGACAATCTCAGTGGGTTCTGGTTCTTGTTTCATAAGCACCTTGTTCCGCGTCCGCCTCAAGCATCGTTGGGGCAAACCCCTACTGCATGACCAGGCCGCCATCCACGCTGAGCACCTGGCCGGTGATGAAGCTGGCGCCGCTGGAGGCGAGAAAGGCCACCGCTTCGGCGATGTCTTCAGCGGTGCCCAGGCGTCCTAGCGGCGTCGCGGCGATGGTCTGCTGCCGCGCCTCTGCGGGCAGCACGTCGGTGAGCGCGGTGGGGATGAAGCCGGGCGCCACGGCGTTGACCGTGACGTTGCGCGAACCCACCTCCTTGGCCAGGCTCTTCGTGAAACCGATGATGCCTGCCTTCGACGCGGCGTAGTTGGTCTGACCGGCGGCGCCGGCCAGGCCCACCACCGAGGTGATGTTGATGATGCGGCCGGACCGCTGCTTCAGCATGGGGCGCAGCACCGCTTTGGCGCAATTGTACGCGCTCTTCAGATTGGTGGTGATGACCGTGTCCCAGTCGGCTTCCTTCATCATCATGATCAGATTGTCGCGCGTCGTGCCGGCGTTGTTCACCAGGATGTCGACGCGGCCATAGGCGCCGATGGTTGCCTTGACCAGGGCGGCCGCTTCAGTGGTGTTGCTCACATCGGCCTGCACCACCAGGGCCTCGCCGCCGGCCGCACTGATTTCAGCCTGCAGCGCTTCTGCTGTGTCGGCGCTGGCGCGGTGGTTGATGACCACTTTGGCGCCGCGGGCGGCCAACAGCCGGGCCACGGCCGCGCCAATACCGCGTGAGGCGCCGGTCACGATGGCAACTTGACCGTCAAGCGAGTTCATAGCGTGCCTTTCTTTTGGTTATGAGTTCACACAAGTGTGCGCATCTGCTCGATGCCTGCCGGATCGCTGACACTGAGTGTGCCCACGTCCTTGACAATGCGTTTCACCAGCCCGGTCAACACGTTGCCCGCGCCGATCTCGATGAACAAGTCAACGCCTGCGGCGGCCATCATGCGCACCGAATCCTCCCAGCGCACACCGGCCGTCAGTTGCCCCACAAGCTCGCGGCGAATCTCATTCACGCTGGTCAACGGCAGGGCGCTGATATTGCTGACCACGGGCACGCGCGGGGGCTTGAGGGGGGTGGACATGATCGCCCGGCCCATTTCCTCGGCGGCCGGCGTCATCAGCGACGAATGGGCGGCGATGCTGATGGGCAGGCGCATGGTCTTGCGCGCGCCATAGGTCCTGGCAATCTGCAGGGCCAGCGTCAGGGAGGCTTCGTCGCCGGAGATGACCACCTGGCCGGGGCTGTTGTAGTTGGCGACCTGGAGCACGCCGCCCGTTTGCCCGCGCACGTCCGCGCAGACGGCGTCCACCGTGTCGGCATCCAGGGCAATGATCGCGGCCATACCGCCCGGGGCCGTCTCATCGGCTGCGTCCATCAGCTTGCCACGCAGGCGCACCAGGGACACGGCATCGGCAAAACTGAGCACGTCCGCGGCCACCAGCGCGCTGTATTCGCCCAGGCTGTGCCCGGCGACGAAACGGGCCGGCGGCGCCTGACCGAGCGCAGCCGCGACCGCGCGCCATGCGGCGACACTGGTCACCAGTAGGGCCGGTTGGGTGTTGATGGTATGGTTGAGCGCCTCAGCGGGGCCATCGAAGCAGAGCGACGACAGGGCGAAACCCAGAATCTCATCTGCTTCGGCGAAGGTGGCGGCGGCTACGGCATGGGCGGCGGCCAGAGCCTGCCCCATTCCGACAGCCTGTGATCCCTGACCAGGGAAGATGTAGGCAAGGTGTGGCATAGTCGGTTGTCAAGCGATCGCTACGAAAGATGAAGGACGAATCTACGCTGCCAGGAGCTACGCTTCGTCCTTCATCTGCTTCATCTACTGTATCTACTGTCTACTTCATCTGCTTCATCTACAGGTTGCAGCGACTTGCAGTCGTCCGGTTCACTTACGCAGCCGGCTTCTTCTTGTCCTTCGCTTCCTGCTTGACGACTTCCACGCCCTTGTAAAAACCACAACTGGGGCAAACCTGGTGTGCCAGGCGGGGCGTCTTGCAATGGGGACACTCGATCAATTGGGGCAGGGTCAGGGCGTCATGCGCGCGGCGGCGATGAGTGCGGCCGTGTGAAAACCGATGTTTCGTTAATGGTGGCATTGGTTGACAATCTCCTCTTTACTTTTTTGATGTCTTTTTTAACAGGTGACTCAAGTCCGCCCAGCGCGGGTCTTCTATTTCCGTTTGGCACTCGCAAGGGCCTTCGTTGAGATCTTTTCCACAGGTCGGGCACAGTCCCCGGCAGTCTGGCTGGCACAAGACCGCCGGTGCGGCCGTCAACAGCAAATCCTGGCGGATGATTTCACCCAGGTCCAGGATGTGATGCGCATTGATGAGCAAGGCCGCATCTTCCTCGGCTGCCGTCGGCAGCGGTGTCCCGGTCAAAACATCCACCGTGGACTTGAACTCCTCTTCCATTTCGAAGTCAGTCGCAAGGGCCAGCGGCTTCAGGCAGCGTTTGCACTCGGTGGCCATAGTTGTTTGCAGCGTGCCTGTGGCCAGCACTCCGCCGGGAATGTGCAAGAGCTGAACACGTCCCGAGACAGGGGCAACCAGCGGCAATTCCGCCAGCAGCTCCTGTACATCCTCTTCCAACTCATACCGCCGCGTCGCACCAACCGGTTCTTTGAGAAGCTGTGCCACATTGAATTTTAGATCCATCGCACACCTTTTCGACCGCGGGGGACCCCATCACTTCCTCTGCTGATCGGCAGGAACACATCACCGGCTGCCAATCAGCATGACATTATAGGCGAGAGTGCGCCGGTCGTCAAGAAAAGTGGGCACACCTGCCGGAGATGAAAACGCTTCGTCGTCACGAATTCATTCGTTCGGGCCGCTGTCCGGCTTGAGCACGGCAATCCCGTTGCGCACCTCGGTCAGCATGTGCTCCAGGTGCTCACCCAGGTTTTGCAGCGAGTGGATGGCATAATCATCGGCGTCGTGGTGCAACTGCGCCACCTGTTGCTCGGCGTCCTGCACCACGGCCGCGGCCCGCTGCTGCGCCGCTTGCATGATGCCATGCTCGGCGACCAGTTCCAGCGCCCGCTCACGCGCACGCGTCACGATGCGCTCCGACTCCTCTTTGGCCTGGGCCAGGACGCGCTCACGCTCTTGCACCGTGCGTTGGGCCTGTTTGACCACCTCTGGCACCGTCATGCGCATCTGATCAATCAGCCGGATGCAGTCGGCCTCGCTCACCAACAGCCGGCTGGTCAGGGGGACGCGCCAACTGTTGTGCAGCATGCTCTCGAACTGGTCTACGAGCTGCAGAATTTCCATGCCAATCTCCACCTCTCCGATCTCTATCTCTTGACTCCGATGCAGCGGGCGATGTCATCGGGGCGAGAGACGCCAACTTTCCCCGAGTTTGCATCTCTACTGCAAGCGGGAATAGACTTCACTTTTCCGCCTAAGGGGTCAGGCGCAATTCGTGCCCGCTTGCAGTATCTCATGTGGCGGCTTTCTGCTGCAGCGCTGCTTCGACGTGAGGGGGCACCAGATCGCTCACCGGCCCGTTGAGCAAGGCCACTTCCTTGAGAATGGTCGAGCTGAGGAACAGGTATTCCAGGCTGCTCATCAGGCCGACGGTCTCCACGCCGGGCGCCAATTTCTTGTTGGTCAAGGCCAGTTGGAACTCGAATTCGAAGTCAGAAATGGCGCGCAGGCCGCGCACCACCACGCTGGCGCCGATCTGGCCGGCAAAATCCACCGTCAAGCTGCTGTACAACTGCACCGTGACATTGGGTAGATGGGCCAGCGCCAGGCGTGCCATCTGCGCGCGTTCATCGGCGCTGAATAACAGACGCTTGGCGGGGCGGTCGTACAGGCCAACGATGACGTGCTCGAACAGGCCGGCCGCCCGTGTCGCAATGTCAATGTGCCCGTTGTGAATCGGATCAAAGGTGCCGGGATAGAGGGCAATGGTCATGGTGCTAACTCACATCTCCTTGATCGCGCCAAAAGTGGTCAAGCCGTGTGGCAAGGCCGCGCTGTTCCGGTTGGCTGAGGGTTGCGTCAAGCTCCAGCAGTTGCTGCGCTTCGCTGCGTGCCATGTCCAGCAGGCGCACATCACCCAGGCTGGCCATGTGCAGACTGGGTAGGCCGCTCTGGCGTGTCCCCAGGAAATCGCCGGGGCCGCGCAGTTGCAGATCAATCTCGGCCAGCTTGAAGCCATCCTGCGTCTGCACCATGGCCCGCAGCCGTTCATCTTCTGTCTGATCGGTACGCTCGACGAGCAGCAGGCAGAAGGAGGCAAACTCACCGCGGCCGACGCGCCCGCGGAACTGGTGCAACTGGGCCAGGCCAAAGTGATTGGCGCCTTCCACCAACATGACAGTTGCATTGGGTACGTCAATGCCAACCTCTACCACCGAGGTGGAGACCAGCACTTGCGTTTCGTTGCGCGCAAAGGCCTGCATTACTGTTTCCTTCTCGTCGCCCCTCATGCGGCCATGCAGCAGGCCCAACGACAGCCGCGGGAAGACCTCGCGCTGCAGGCGTTCATGCTCGGCGACCGCCGCCCGCGCCTCCGTCTGTTCCGATTCCTCAACCAACGGGCAGATGATGTAAACTTGGCGGCCCTGGGCCACCTGGGACTGCACGAAGCCGTATGCGCGCTCGCGTTCGTCCGGATGAATCACATAGGTCTTGATCGGCTGGCGACCGGGCGGCAGCTCGTCAATAATAGACAGGTCAAGATCGCCATAAACGGTCAGCGCCAACGAGCGCGGGATGGGGGTCGCGCTCATCACCAGCAGGTGGGGTGTCAGCGGCTGCTCCTGGGCGCGTCCCGCTTGTTTGAGCGCGGCGCGCTGCTCCACGCCAAAGCGCTGCTGCTCATCTACCACAGCCAGTCCCAGGTTGGCAAAGGTGACGCCCTGCTGAATCAGTGCATGGGTGCCAACGACCACCTGGATTTCCCCGTTGGCCAGGCGGGCAACAACAGCCTCCTTGTCTGCATCCTTCAGGCTGCCGGTCAACAGCGCCAGCGACGGCGCTTCCAGGCCCTGTTCGGTCAGCCGTGCAAACAGGCGCGTGAGGCCGGCAAAGTGCTGCTCGGCCAGAATTTCCGTTGGCGCCATCAGCGCGGCCTGCCTCTGATTTTGCGCGGCAACCCACATGGCGATGGCGGCCACCACCGTCTTGCCAGAGCCAACATCGCCTTGCAGCAGGCGGCTCATCGGGCGCATGTCCTGCATGTCCTGCAGAATTTCGCCCAGGGCGCGCTGCTGCGCAGCCGTCAGGGTGAAGGGCAGGCAGGCCTGGAAACGCGCCAGGTCTGGCTCAGTGACGACCAGGCGCGACGCCGGTTGTCCGCGCCACAGGTTGCGGCGACGCAGCGCTCCGATCTGGATCATGAACAGCTCGTCGAAGGCTAACCGCCGGCGGGCCTGCTCCAGTTGCTCGGCGCTGTCAGGGAAGTGGACCTGGGCCAGGGCTTTGGCCAGTGACATCAGCCGGGTGGAGGCCAGGATCCGGTCGGGCAGGAAGTCGGTGATGTGACTGGCCCAGGCATCCACCACCTGCTTGATCCGCTGCCGCAGCCAGCTTTGGCTCAGGTCTTTGGTCAGCGGATACATGGGCACCAGGCGGGCCGTATGCACCAGTTCTTGATCCAGCGGCTCCCACTGGGGGCTGTTCATCACCAGCCGCCCCATGTAGAGGTCGGTTTTGCCGCTGAGGGCCAGCACGCGACCGGGCTTGACCTGATTCTTCACGTAAGGATTGAACCAGGTCACCTGAATCGTGCCGCTGGCATCGGCCACAATGGCCTGGATGACATGGCGGCCGTTGAACTGGGAGCGCTCCTGCACCTCCCAGACGGTGCCCAGAATGGTCACCTCTTCGCCGCGGGTCAGCGAGGCAATGGGTTTGAGGTGACTGTAGTCAACGTAGCGATGGGGAAAGTGCCAGAGCAAATCCTCGACCGTGGCAATGTGCAGGCGCTCCAACAGCTCGGCGTAATGAGGGCCGATGCTGGGCAAACTGGTGACCGGCGCCTGCAAGCCCAGGTTGAATTCGCCCGTGGAGAGGCCGCGCGCGCGGCGCGCCGGTGGGCGGCGCTCAGGGACCGGGCGCGGCGGGGCGGCGGGGCGCTCAGGCTGGCTGAATTTGGCCGGCGGCCCCCCAGGCTTCGTGCCGACCGGAACTTGTTTCTGTCCCCCCTTGCCGCCGGCCGCGGGTCGTGCGGGCGGTGGGACCGGCTTCCTGGCGGCCGCGGGTTGGGCCCGCGGCGGGGCAGGCGGCGCGGCCTTGTCCGGGCCGCGTGGTGGCCTGACTGGGGATTGAGTCTGCGCCGGCGCCGGTTTTTCTTTTGGCGCGGGCGGCTGCGCAGGCTGAGGTTGCTGGCGCATCTCCGGGCGCGGCGGTTGCACCTTGCCGCCGGTTTCCTGGGCGGTGGCCGGGCGCGGCGGTTGCACCTTGCCGCCGGTTTCCTGGGCGGTAGCCGGGCGCGGCGGTTGCACCTTGCCGCCGGTTTCCTGGGCGGTGGCCGGCCGCGGCGGCTGCACCTTGCCGCCGGTTTCCTGGGCGGTGGCCGGGCGCGGCGGTTGCACCTTGCCGCCGGTTTCCTGGGCGGTGGCCGGCCGCGGGCTGACCGGTTGGGCAGTGATTGGCGGGGACGCGGGCAGGCCCATGCGCAGCACGATGTCGTTCAGCACACGCGCGCGCGCCTCCGGGTCCGGCATGGTCGGATACCCGGTGAGCAGGGAGACGATCTCCGCAATCAGCGGCGCGCCGTTGGGAATCTCCTGGCGTGCATCCTGTTCCCAGCGCGCGGCAAACTTGTCGAGACCGCCGATGACGGCCTTGTTGCGATAGCCCTGGCGTTTTTCTAACGCCAGAATCTTGCCCAGGCGCTCGAACGCGCCTGGTAGCTCCGACTTGCTTGTCATGCTAAATCTGACCTTCGTAGACAATCACACCGATGGCGCTTGGCCCCAGATGACAGGCCAGCGAGGGACTGTAGGTGTAGACAGGGATTTCCCGATTGGGCAATTGATCGTGTAGATGCTTGAGCAGGGTCTCTGCCTCCGGGTTGAAACCATGCTGGAGGATTGCCATCTTGTGGATGGTCGAGAACTCGCTGATGAACTCGGCCAGCTTTTCGGCTGCACGCTCGCGCGTATGCACCTTTTCCGCCGGCAAAAGCTCCCCGTCCTCCACGGTCAACAAAGGCTTGATGCCCAGCATGGTTCCCAGGAGGGCCTGGGCTTTGCTGATCTGCCGGCTGCGCTCCAGATAGCCGAGTGTTTCCACAAAGAAGGCGCCGTACAGATGCGGCACCATGCCGCGTACCAGGCGCACCACTTCATCGAGTCGCGTGCCGGCGGCGGCCGCTTCGGCTGCGGCTTCAACCAGGATGCCAAGACCAAAAGAGACCATCTGCGAATCGAGGATCGTGATCCGGCAACGGCCCAGCAGGTTGGCGGCCGCGGCACGCGCGACGCCACAGGTGTCGTTGATGCGCGCTGACAGGTGCAGCGATAGAATCTGATCCGTTTCGCGGTGCAAGCGCGTGTAGAGGTCGGCCATTTCTTGCTGCGGCGGCGGCAAGTCAACCGGCAGGGTATTGCTGCGCTCCAGGCGCGAGAAGTAATTTTGCGCCGTGACGTCCACACCTTCACGGCTGATCCGTTTGCCCTGTTGGATGCGCAGAGGAACCACATGGATACCCAGGCGCTCGACAACTCCGGGCGTGAGTTGGGCGTTGCTGTCGGTGACAATTTTTACCATAGACACAGGAACGACTCCAGGCAGCGATTATTCGGCCGAAAGGATGTAATGATAGTGCGGCTGTCCGCCGTTGACCAGTTCGATGGTCTGATCAGGATAGGTGACGCGCAGAACAGCCTGCAGCGCCGTCGCCTCGGCTGCGGTCACCGGCTGACCGTGGTAGATCGTGATGATCTCGCGGGTTTCTGCCTGCATTTGGCGCAGCAACTCCAGGGCGACTTCCTGCACCTGGTGGCCATGGGCGGTGAGCACGTCGTTGAGCAGGCCGATGACTTCACCGGCTGCGACCCGGATGTCATCGAAGGTGGCGCTGCGCACAGCCACCGTGATTTCACCCGTGTCAATCGCGGCCAGGGCGCGGGTCATGGCCGCGAGGTTGTTTGCGACGCTGTCCGCGGGCTGAAAGGCAATGAGCGCGCTGATGCCCTGCGGAATGGTTTTGCTTGGGACAACATGCACGCGCTTGTGCGCCAGGCTGCTGGCCTGCTGTGCCGCCATCACGATGTTGCTGTTGTTCGGCAGGATGATGACATCCTCGGCTGCGCTTGCCTCCACCGCGGCCAGCAGCTCTTGCGTGCTCGGATTCATCGTCTGGCCCCCGGCCACGACCTGGCTGGCGCCCAGGCTCTGGAAGACCTGCTGCAGACCCACACCCGGCGCCACCACGATCGTGGCAATGCTGGCGGCGGGCAGCGGCTGCGCATCGGTGTGAGCCGGATTGCGGCCGGCCAACGGTCCGTCACCGCTGCCCTCGCCATGCACAAACTCCTGAAACTGGGCATCCATGTTTTCGACAATGATGCGGCTCATATGACCGACGCTGACGCCGTAGTTGAGGGCAGCGCCCGGCTCACCGGCATGCAGGTGAACCTTGACCGCAGTCCGGTCGCCCACCACCAGCACCGATTCACCCATGCCCGTAATCACACGGCGAATCTCATCCACGTCCAGGTTGCTGCCTTGCAGGATGAACTGAATGTCGAAGCCGTACTCGCCCTCCAGCGCGTCGGCTTGACCGGCAAACGCGACCTGCCGGCTGCTGTCCTGTGTCACGCGTTCCCCTTCCAGGGCGCGCGTCATGCCCTCCAGAAGATAAAAGAGGCCTTTGCCGCCGGCATCCACCACGCCGGCCTGCGCCAGAACGGCCAGCAGACTGGGGGTTTTGGCCACGGCCTCAGCCGCGGTGTGGGTGATGCGGCGAAAGACAAAGCGCAGGTCATGATCGAGCTGCGCGGCCTTCTCGGCCGCATCGGCCACCAGGCGGATGACCGTCAGGATGGTGCCTTCTACCGGCTTGACGACGCCTTTATAGGCTGTGTCGGATGCCAGCCGCAGGGCATGCGCCAGTTGGTTGGCGTTGCAGGTGGTGTTTTGTTCCAGGCCCCGCGCCATGCCGCGCAAAATTTGCGACAGGATCACACCGGAATTGCCGCGCGCGCCCATCAGGGCGCCGTGGGACGCGGCCTGCATGATCTTGCCGAGGTGGCCGCCATCCACCTTGACGATTTCCTCCCAGGTTGATTGCATGGTGAGCAGCATGTTGGTGCCGGTATCGCCATCGGGCACCGGGAAGACATTGAGCGCGTTGACACTTTCGTGGTGCTGCGCCAACCACGCGTAAGCGGCTTCGAACAACTGACGAAAATCGGCCCCATCCATGCTGGCCACATCTGCCCCCGGAGGGTACTTGTCGGCCAGCCGGGGCGCAGGTTGGCTCTGTGGTAAAGATGTTCCTGTCAAACCTGGAATCTCCTGTCTGTCACGCGTGCTTCTCTCACGCCGAGTGGTCGCCGCCGTTCATGCGCAGGCCTTGCACATGTACATTGACCTCTTGCACCGGCAGCCCCAGGGTCTGTTCCAGGGTAAATTTAACGCGATTCATCACGCTTTGGGCTACCTCGGAGATGCGGGTGCCGTATTGGACGATGATGTAGAGGTCAATCGTGATACGATCGTCGTCCATATGCACGGCCACACCGCGGCGCGCGCGCTCACCTTGCAGCATCTCGCTGATGCCGTCAATCAAGTTGCGGCTGGCCATGCCCACCACGCCGTACGACTCCAAGACCGCTTCGCTGGCAAGCGTGGCAATGGCCGTCGGTGAAATCTCGATGCGTCCTCGTTTGGTTTCTTCCATGATTTCTCTCATTCGCCTTATCCTGGTTTCCGAACCTGGTTTCTCCACGTGCATACCGCGCCTACTGACCCTTTTGGCGAAAAAGCCATCGTGTGGTAAGATGACCCTCAGTGAACGGCACGACTTTGGGCCAACTGCCCTGCAACTTTGCGGGGCGTTTATTTTGCCCGACAGTCAGGCGCAAGAATCAGAGTGCGACGGCTTCTCGCTGCAAGAGCATAGGTGAAACCGGCGCCACGTCCTTGGGGGGTTCGACATGGCAATGTGTGAAATGTGCGGCAAGAAGCCGCAGTTTGGTAACCGGGTGAGCTTTTCGGCCCGACACACTCGTCACATGTGGCGGGTCAATATCCAGCGCAAGACCATTATGGTGGATGGTCAATCACGCCGGGTTCGTGCATGCACCAAGTGCCTGAAGACGCTGCAGAAAAAGGCCTGATGCCTCAGCACTTTATTTAGCGAGCGATCAAGAACGCCAGCCGTTTAACCACGGTTGGCGTTTTTGTTTAGCCTGCCCCATCGCGTGACTGCACCTGCTGGCGCAACTGCCCACAACCGGCGTTGATGTCCACGCCGCGGCGCAGGCGCAGCGTGGACGAAATGCCTGCCTGCTGCAAGGTGTCGAGAAAGGCCTCGGTGTCAGCCTTGGTTGAAGGCTGATAGGCCGACCCGCGCACCGGGTTGAGCGGGATCAAATTGACATGACATAACATGCCTTTCGTGATCAGGGCCAGGCGCTGCGCATGCTCCTGCCTGTCGTTGATGCCGCGCATCAGCGCGTATTCGAAGCTCAGCCGGCGGTGAGTGCGCTCGGTATACGCACGACAGGCGGCCAGCAGCACGGCCAGCGGATAGCGCCTGTTGATGGGCACCAGCCTGTTGCGCAGCTCGTCGCTGGGGGCGTGCAGGCTGACGGCCAGGTTGACCTGCAACGACTCGCCGGCCATGCGTTCGATCATGGGCGCCAGGCCCACGGTTGACAGGGTGAAATGCCGAGCGCCTAGCCCAAAGCCCTGGGCGTCGGTCAGGGTATACAGGGCCTGCCACACTGCCCTGTAGTTGGCGAGCGGCTCGCCCATCCCCATCAGCACCACGTTGGTCACCTGCGCGGGCCGCATGATCGGCAGCGAATTGGTCCCGCCGGCCTCCGGGTCGCCCAACCAACGCGCAAAATAGAGCACCTGGGCAGCAATTTCACCCGCCGTGAGATTGCGCGCCAGCCCGGCCAGCCCGGTGGCGCAGAAGGTGCAGCCCATGGCGCAACCGGCCTGCGTGGAGATGCACAGCGTGCGCCGCCGGTCGTACAGCATCAGCACCGCTTCGACCGTCTGCCCATCGCGCAGTTGAAAGAGCACCTTGTGCGCCAGGAGATCGGCCGATGCCGTTTGGGCCACCGGCTTCAGCGGCTCGATGGTGGCATCCGTGGCTATGCGCGCCTGCAAGGTGCGCGGCAGGTTGGACATGGCGGCCGGATCGTTGGCCTGGCGTGCATAGAGCCAGTGCCAGAGCTGATCGGCCCGGAAAACCGGCTCACCCCAGGCCTGCACCTGCGTGCGCAACTGCTCTAATGTTAGATCGAGTAGACGAATCATGCTATCACGGTTGCCAAATCTGCTGGCAGATGGCGACTTTCCCTGGGCTACGCGTTTTTTGCCCGCGTCCAAACGCCAACGAGTATACCGCACGCCGAAAGGGAAGTCAAAAAGAGGTCGAATTTGTGTCTGGCTCGTTCAGGGGGTTGTCGCCGCGAGATGTGCGACCAGGAAGTCAACGATGGTCGCGTTGATCATCTCGAGAGCGGGGTCGAGGGGGCCGCCGACCGCAACCAGGGCATGGCCGGCGTTTCGTTGACAACCTGGCCTGTGATCGTTATAATGTCAAACAAAGGAGACTGAGCATGAATCTGCGTATCCCCGGCCCCATCCCGGTTCACCCGCGGGTGATGGCGGCCATGAATCAGCCGATGATCAATCATCGCGGCCCCCGTTTCAGCGCCCTTTTTGGCGAAGTGGCCGACGGCCTGCGCTGGGCGTTCGAGACCAGCCAGGAGGTGCTGGTGCTGACCAGTTCTGGCACTGGCGGCCTGGAAGCGGCCGTCGCCAACATCGTCAGCCCGGGGGATCGTGTCCTTTCGCTGAGCATCGGCAATTTTGGCGAGCGTTTGCGCACACTGGCCCGTCTTTACGGAGCGCAGGTGACCGCGCTGGACGCGCTGGCCGGCCAACCGATAGACGTCAGTCAGGTGCGCCAGGCGCTGCAGGAGAATCCTCCCTTCCATGCGCTGCTGGTGACGCATAACGAGACCTCCACCGGCGTCACCAATCCCATGCGTGAGATCGCCCTGGTTCTGAATGAGTTGGGTGAGGCGCGTCCGCTCACCATCGTGGATGGCGTGAGCGGCGTTGGCTGCCTGCCCCTGCCGATGGATGAACTGAGCCTCGATGTGGTGGTCAGCGGTTCGCAAAAAGCGTGGGGCCTGCCGCCCGGACTGGCCTTCGTGGCGGTCAGCGAGCGGGCCTGGCCGGTGATCGAGCAGTGCCGCTCGCCGCGCTTCTATTTCGATCTGCGCCAGGCGCGCAAATCGGCCGCCAGCCGGCAGACGCCCTGGACGCCGGCCGTGGGGCTGATCTTTGGCCTGCACGAGGCGCTGATCATGATGCGCGAGGAAGGGTTGCCTGTCATTCACGCCCGCCAGCGTCGCGTAGGTGAATTCACGCGGCAGGGTGCGCGCGGCCTGGGCTTGCAGTTGTTTGCCAATCCGGCCTTTGCCTCCAACGCGGTGACCGCCATTCGCGTCCCGCCAGGCGTCGAAGCGGCCAAACTGCGGGCGCGGCTGCGCGACGAGTTCGGCCAGGAGGTGGCCGGCGGTCAGGGTGCGCTCAAGAACGACATCTTCCGCATCGGCCACATGGGCCAGGTGACAGAAGCAGACATCCAGCCGGTGTTCGACGCCCTGCGCCAGATACTCCAGCTCGTCTGAGTAATCAGCCGCCCCGTGAATGAATTCACGGTCTGATACACCAAAACCTGCTCAAGCAGGTTGGTGTTGGGTGCGACGACTCAATTCGTGTCATTCGTGGCAGGCAGCCGCCCCGTGAATGAATTCACGGTCTGATACACCCAAACCTGCCAGCGGTTGGTATGGGGGGCGACGACCCGTCCCGGTCATTCCGCGGCGGGCCTGCGCGGGCTCCCGCCGGCTGGGGGCGCCACCCCTGGCGAGGGGGCGCCCGCCCTTGGGGGGGTCTCTCCCCAAACCGCCCAGCGGGGGTGGGGGGCCCTCACGTGTCATTCGTAGCAGTTTCGCACACCACGGAGCAAGAATCCTGTTCATCCTGTTCATCCTGTCCAAATCGGCCTGCAGGGTGAGCAGAACTCGGCCGGCGCCACGGCCTGGGACTGGACAAGTAAGCGGTGCGCTGCTTGTTGAGGTCCTTGAAAACCTGGCTTGTCGCGGTCGAGGGACCCGTGACAAAAGCTTCATTTGACAGCCTGTTTGCGACTCACTATAATGTATGCTGCAAGTGGGAATAGACTTCACTTTTCCGCCTAAGAAAACAGGCGCAATTCGTGCCCGCTTGCAGCATACCATCCGTTCTTCTCCTTGAATCAGTGCAACAATCGTAAACACAAATTGCAGTTGAAGCACTTGCCCAGCCAGGCGGCGCGTTGAAAGAGGACGCGGGCGCTTGGGCGGTCTCCCCACAAACACTGCATGACAGGAGGCGCCTTCCATGTCGTCATCGTCGTCATCGTCGTCATCGTCGTCATCGTCGTCATCCGCTTTGGCACGTGATCCGGCTCTGTTGGGCTTCGTCACCTTCATCGTGACCCTGGTCATCCAGGCATTTCACGCCTCCGAACATATCATGCAGATGCTCCAGAAGTACGTCTGGCATCTGACCCGTTTTCCCGGTTTGCTGGGTACCTGGTTCGATTTCGAGTGGATTCATCTGCTCATGAACCTCGCCATTCTGCTGTCCCTGTTGGCCACCTGGATTCTCTACACCAAGAACCCTGGTATGTGGCGCGACAGCGCGCTGGCCGACGCCATGCTGGTCTTTCTGCTCTATTTCCAGGGCTATCACGTCCTCGAACACATCTTCCGCGTCATGGAATACCTGCAAGGGGTACTCTCCCCCACGCCGGGCATCCTGGGCCGCATCTTCCCTGTCCTCGAATTCCATTTCTTCCTCAACGCCGTGTTGACAACGGCCATGATCGTTGCCTTCGTAGGTTTCCAACCCTGGCGTGTCGTTACTCCGCCTCTGCGCGCAGGAGAGGCCAGCCCGGTCTTGGCCTCCCCAACTCGCTCAAGGCGTCTCGCGTGACGGCGACGAAACAGGAGCCTGGTGACGCGACGAGGCAAGCCGGTGGCTTGCGTTACAAGGAGGACCGATGAAACACCTATTTGCTGCCCTGGCGCTGTTGCTGGGGGGCGCTGTGCTGTGGTTTGTCATGGGGCCGTCCTCGCACGAGGTGGTCTCCACCACGCGCGGCACCAAGATCGCAGAACTGGTCATTGTGCTGGCCCTGGTGGCGGCCGGGGCCGTGCTCTGGCTGGCCTTGAGCGCGCCCGGCGCGCCGCGCGTGACCAAGCCGCGCCCCGCACGCCGCACCCGGCAGCTCGTGTTTGCCGTGCTCATCCTTTCACCCCTCTTCTGGGGTGCGCTCATGTGGCCGCTCTTGCGCCCTTCCCCGCACGATCTGCGCAACTGGCGCTCTCTTGTGCCCGAATGGGCCGTCTCCGCCCTGGTCAACGTCGGTTTCGCGGCCTCGCCCCTGACGCCCGTCAACCCCGACCTGAACGGCGATGGTCAGGTGGACATCCGCGACATCCAACAGGTCACCGCCTGCTGGATGCGCTCCCCCACAGATCCTGGCTGCGACCCGGCCGATCTCAATCGCGACCAGGCCATTGACGTGCTCGACATCTCCATCGTCGCCCAGGCCTGGCATCACACCACAACCACGCTCGTATGGACCAGCCCCACCTACGGTGAACGCGATGTCGCGGTGACGCGCGAAACGATCTTCCATTTCAGCGCGCCCCTGGACATCGCCGGTGTCGTGCCCTCCACCTTCACGGCCCAGTTCGCCGGCCAATCGCTCAGCTATTTCCTCTACGTCTCAGCCGACGCCAGGACCGTCACCCTCTTCTACGACCAGTATTTGCCGGCCAACGCGCGCATCACCATCACCATTGATGGCGATGCCCTGGCCGATGCCCAGGGCTACGCCATTGACCTGGATGGCGACGGCGCGGCCGGCGGCGACGGCACCCTCGTCTTCGACACCCTCACCCTGACCATCCTGCCCGACACCGTGGTCTGCGGCCATGTCTTTGCCTCCGAACTTGCGCCTGGCGGCGGCGGCTCGGTCAACGTCCCGCTGGAAGGCGCCACCATCACCGTGGACGGCGCGGAAGCCACGCTGCGCGACACCACCGACGTCAATGGCGATTTCTGCCTCGATCCCGCGCCCGCCGGCAGCTTCTTCGTTCACATTGACGGCCGCACCGCCGTCAACAACGTGCCGCCCGGCGCCTACTATCCGTTCGTCGGCAAGCGCTGGGATTCAGTCCCCGGCGACACCACCGACATCGGCAACGTGTACCTGCCCCTCATCGAGCCTGGCACCCTGCAAAACATCAGCACCACCGAGCCGACCACGATCACCGTGGCCCCCTCGGTCATCGCGGCGCACCCTGAGTTTGCCCTGGCGCACATCGTCGTCCCCCCCAACAACCTGTTTGCCGACAACGGCGTGCGCGGCGGCCTGGTTGGCATGGCGCCGGTGCCCGCCGACCGCCTGCCCGGCCCCTTGCCGCCCGGCCTCGACCTGCCGATCGTCATCACCGTGCAGACCAGCGGCCCGAGCAACTTCGACCTGCCGGTTGCGGCCTGTTTCCCCAACCTGCCCCTGCCGGCCACCGGCCAGCCCCTGCCGCCTGGCGCGGAAAGCGCGCTGTGGAGTTTCAACCACGACATTGGCGAGTTCCAGGTCGTGGGCGGCATGCACGTCTCCGCCGATGGCACGGTCGTTTGCACCGACCCCGGCGAAGGCATCATCGCGCCTGGCTGGCACGGCAGCATGCCCGGCACCACTCCCGATTCGGGCGATGACGGCCCACCCTGCGAGCGTGATGCGGCCGGCTGCGCCTGGGGCGCGTACACGGCCGCGGCCGACTGCGCGATGGCCTTCACGCCCCTCGGCTGTATTGGCGGCGGCCTCTACGGCGCCTTCGCCACGGGACGCGATTGCGTCCTGGCGCCCGATTGGCAGGCCTGCGCCATGAGCGCCGGGAGCAACATCGCCAGCGGCATCTCCGGCTGCGCGGGCTTCGACAAGATCTCGCGGTTGATTGACTGCGGCATGGGCCTGGCCGGCCTGGCCGATGCCTGCGGCTGTCAGCCTGACTCCGATCCGCCCCCGCGGCCGCCGCGGCCCACACCGCCGCCGCCGACCGACACCCCCGAACCCACTGACACCCCTGAACCCACCGACACACCGGAGCCGACCGACACACCGACCCCGGCGCCTACGAACACGCCAACCGACACCCCCACGCCGCCGCCCACCGCGACGGCTACCTTTACCTTTACGCCAGGCCCGTCATCCACGCCGACCGACACGCCTCCGCCCGGCGCGACGGCCACGTTCACCCCGCCGCCCACCGCGACGCCGACGCGCCCGCCCACCCATACGCCGACGGCCACCCGCACGTTCACGCCCACGCACCCCTTTACGCGCGCACGCCGACCGCCACCCCCGGCGTGCCCAACAACAACGCGCTCACCGTTGTCATCAACGAGGTGGCCTGGGCCGGCACGGCCGCGTCGTTTGCGGATCAGTGGATCGAACTCTACAACACGCGCAACTACGCGATTGACCTTGCCGGCTGGACCCTGCGCGGCTCGGGCAATGTCCCCTTGATTGCCCTGACCGGCACGATTGCCGCGAACGGCTACTACCTCCTGGAACGCGACGACGACAACACCCTCTCCGACATCACGGCCGACAAGATTTTCAGCGGCGCGCTCAGCACCTACGGCGAGCGCCTTGTCCTGATGAACTCGGCCAACGAGATCATGGACACGGCCAACAACGATGGCGGCCCCTGGCCCGGCGGCGAAATGAGCGAGGACGCGCTGCGCAGCATGGAGCGGCGCGCGGCCGCCACCGTGGACATGGACATCAATTGGGGATCCAACAACGGCATCCTGTACAACGGCCAGGACGCCAACCAGAACCGGTTGTTCGGCACCCCGGGGCAGCTCAACTCCCTCTCGTTCAGCGGCGCCACCGATGTGCATTACCTGGCGCAGCTCGACCTGATGACCACATTCCAGGATTATGTGGTCACAACCACCGGTTCGGCCATCTGGACGAGCGTCGAGACCGGCATCGGCCCGCCCGACGCCTCGATCCTCATTGACCAGCAGATCCAGGCCATCCTGGTGCAGACCTACGCCGCGACCGCGCAGAACTCGGCCGGCGGATTGTTCATTGTTCCGAGCGAGGCGGCCGCCATCCTGGCCCTGCCGCGGCCGGCCGGCCTGGCCCAGGGCGATGTGCAAGCCCTGATTGACCGGCTCAACCTGACCGTTGACCTGTGGAACCAGGGTCTCTTCACGCACGCCCAGGCCGGACGCAGCGATTTCATTGACCGCGAGGCGCTGACAACGGCCATCACCCGCGTGCTGGCCGCCATTTCGCAGCTGGAACTGGCCGGCAACAGCTCGCAGTTCAGCTACCTGGCGACCTTTACCGAGTTCCGCACCGTCACCACCGGCCGCCTGGCCGTGCCGGGCGACATCAGCGACCGCTCGCGCCTCTACTACCGCCTGGAGACCGGCGGCGAGGGCGGCAGCCCGGTTTTGCGTGGCCGCATGCGCCGCGACGGCCGTTTCGACATTGCGGCCATCGCGCCCAACACCTTCTTCCGCGTCTCCTACTTCGACCCTACGACTCTCAGCTACGGCTACATTTCCTTCGTCTCTGAACGCTCCGGCCGCGTGACCAACATTCCCCAGGTGTTGCTCTACCCCCTGGAGACCGAGACCGATACGGATGGCGACGGCCTGCCCGATGTGGCCGAAACGGTCGTGGGCACCTCGTCCTCGAACCCTGACAGCGACGGCGATGGCATCAGCGACTGGGCCGAAATTCAGCAGAATACCGACCCGCTCAGCGGTCTGCCGGCCCGCACCGGCATCATCGCCAGTGCAGACACGCCCGGAACGGCCGTTGATGTCTGCGCCTTCAACGACCTGGTGGCTGTCGCCGACTCCGCCAGCGGGATTGCGCTGTTCAACATCTACCGCGGCACGAATCCGACAATCATTGCCCAGGTGAACACGCCGGGCAGCGGACTGCGCGTGGCCTGCGCCGCCCGCTATGTGGCGGTCGCCGACGGCAGCGCGGGCCTGACCATCCTGGATGTCAGCAACCCGACCGCGGCCACCATCCTGCACCAGGTTTCCCTGGGCAGCGCGGTCAACGCCGTGGCAGCCGGCGGCGACATCGCCTATGCCGGCCTTGCCAACGGCCACGTGGCTGCCGTAGACATGGCTACCGGCGCCGTTCTCAACCAGAGCACCCTGACTACGGCCGGCATCAACGACCTGAGCCTGAGCGGCGATTACCTCTACGCGCTGGTGAACGATCGCGTCTTTGCCCTGCTCCTGGATCAAGGGGCCATGTCGCTGACCGGCCTGGCGCCCTCGCCTTACGTGGCCGCCGGCAACAAGCGCCTGTTCGTGGGGCTGAGCACGCTGTACACCATTCACAACAAGGGTTACAACACCTTCAGCCTGGCGAACCCTGGCCGGCCTGTGCTCGTGGCTGCCAGCAACAGCGCGCAGTTCGGCTGGCGACAGATCGTGGACAACGGCGCGGGTCTGGGCGTGGCGGCCGTAGGCGCTGCCTTGAACTACGACGGCTCGCACAATGTTTCGCTCTACGATGTCAGCAATCCGGCCGTGACCAATCAGTTCCTGGCGACGATCCTGACCCCCGGCCACGCCGACGCGGTGGCGCTCTACAACGGCCTGGCCTACGTGGCCGATCACAACAGCGGCCTGCAGGTCATCAACTACCTGGCGTACGACAGCCAGGGCGCGCCGCCCACGATTGACCTGGCGGCCGGCTTCTCCCTCAACCCCGCGCAGGCGCCGGCCAACATCCCGTCCTGGATCGGCGCCACGGTCAGCGATGATGTCCAGGTGCGCAATGTCGAGTTCTACCTGGATGGACAGAAGGTGGCTACCGACGGCGCCTACCCCTTCGCCTATTACTTCACGACGCCGCCCCTCTCGGCTTCGACCTTCAGCATCCGCGCCCGCGCCAGCGACACGGGCGGCAACGCGACCTGGACCGCGCCGGTCACGGTCAGCCTGATCACGCTGCCGCCCCCGCCGCCGCCCGTCAACCTGACGCTCACCTCCACCGGTCTGCCCGCCTCCATTCAGATCGGCACGACGACGAGCTTTACCCTCACCATCACGAACAACGGCGCCAACGCGGCCACCAACGTGACGCTGAGCGATGCCCTGCCCATCGCCGGCGTCGAAGCCACCCTGCCGACCGCCAGCCAGGGAACCTGCACGCTCAACGGCAGCGTCGCGACCTGTTCCCTGGGCACGCTGGCGCCCGGCGCGTTCGCGACCGTCGCCACCCACTTCGCGCCTTTCTACACCGGCAGCATCGTTCACAGCGCCGGTGTGCAGGCCGACGAACCGGACACGAACCTCACCGATAACTACCTCGATGAGACAGCCAACGTTACCCCAGCCTATGTCAGCGGCGTCATCACCCAGGACACCACCTGGCGCGGCCAATACTACGTCCTGACCGCGGACGTGGTCGTCACCAGCGGCGTGACGCTGACCATTGTGCCCGACACGATCGTCAAGGGGCGCATCAACAGCGAGCTGCGCGTGCTGGGCCATCTGGATGCGCAGGGCACGGCGGGGCAGCCGATCATCTTCACTTCTGAAGCTGACACGGGCCGCGACCAATGGCAGGGGCTGGTGTTCGACGGCGGCACCGGGCATCTGCGCTACGCGACGGTCAAGCGGGCGGGGAACGGCAACAGCATTCTCGGCACGGCCACCAGTTCGCCGGGCAGCAACCTTGCGCTGCGCAACGTGCTGACGGGCGAGGTGCGCCTGGAGGAGAGTGTGGTGAGCGATGCCCTGGCCACCAACGGGGTGTATCAGTACACGGACTACGGTCTGTATGCGCTGGACAGCCGGGTGGTGGTGAGCAACAGTCTGTTCACGAACAACGGCAACGACAGTGCGGATTATGCACTCTACGTCACCGGCGGAAATAGCGAGATCACGGTGGTGGGGAACAGCTTCCAGGCCAATGCGGCGTGGGATGTGGGCGTGCCGGCGGCGCTGGTGCAGGAGGTCAGCGGGAACACGTTTGCAGGCGGCACGCGCAGCCGGGTGGTGGTGGCGGGCGGTGTGCTGACGCCTGGGGCGATCCTGCGCTACCAGGACGGGCTGACCGGCTACGAGCTGTCGAACAGCGTGACGGTGCCGGCGACGGTGACGCTGACGGTCGAGCCGGGGGTGATCGTGCGCGGCCGTGACGCGGCGGAGCTGACGGTTCTGGGGCATCTGGATGCGCAGGGGACGGTCGGGCAGCCGATCATCTTCACCTCCGATACCGACAGCGGCGGCGATCAGTGGCGGGGGCTGGTGTTCGACGGCGGCACGGGGTACCTGCGCCAGGCGACGGTGCGCTATGCGGGGAACGGCAACAGCATTCTGGGGACGGCGAACAACTCGCCGGGGAGCAACATTGCGGTGCGCAACGTGCTGACGGGCGAGGTGCGGCTGGAGGAGAGTGTGGTGAGCGGGGTGCGTGCGACATCCGGCGCGTATCACTATGCGGACTACGGTCTGTACGTGGACAGCAGCCACGTGACGATCAGCAACACCCTCTTCAGCGGCAACGGCAATGACGGCGCGGACTATGCGATGATCATCAAGGGGGCGTCGAGTACGATGACGCTGAGCGGTAACAGCTTCAGCGGCAACAGCAACAATCGCGTGTTGATTGCGGGGGGCGCGCTGGCCTACGGGCCGACGCTGACGCCGCACGCGGGGTTTGCGGGCTACGAACTGGCGGATGACTTCATCGTGGGGCAGGGCGTCACCCTGACGGTGCAGCCCGGGGTGACGGTGCGCGGGCGTGACAACGCGGAGCTGCGCGTGCTGGGATACCTGGCGGCGATCGGCGAGCCGGGCCAGCCGATCACCTTCACCTCGGATGTGGACAGCGGCCGCGACCAATGGCAGGGACTGGTGTTCGACGGCGGCACGGGGCATCTGCGCTACGCGACGGTGAAGCGGGCGGGTAACGGCAACAGCATCCTCGGCACGGCCACCAACTCGCCGGGAAGCAACCTTGCGGTGCGCAACGTGCTAACGGGCGAGGTGCGGCTGGAGGAGAGTGTGGTGAGCCTGGTGCAGGCTACCTCAGGTGTATATCAGTATGCAGATTACGGCTTGTACGTGGACAACAGCCACGTCACGATCAGCAACACTCTCTTTACCAGCAACGGCAATGACGGCGCGGACTTCCCCATGTACATCAAGGGCGCCAACAGCGCGGTCACGCGCAGCAACCTGAGCTTCGTCAGCAACGCCCAGAATCGCATCCTGCTGGAGGGCGACGCCATGACCGCGGGCGACATCCTGCTCAATCCGCACACCGGCCTGACATCGTATGAGCTGCGCACCGATTACATCGTGCCTGTGGGCAGAACCCTGACCGTGTCCCCCGGTGTCACCGTCATGGGCCGACTCGATGGCGAGCTGCGCGTGTTGGGCCACCTGGAGGCGCAAGGGACGGCCGGGCAGCCGATCGCGTTCACGTCGGAGACGGACAACGGCCGCGATCAGTGGCAGGGGCTGGTGTTCGACGGCGGCACAGGGCATCTGCGCTACGCGACGGTGAAGCGGGCGGGCAACGGCAACAGCATCCTGGGCACGGGCGTCAGCTCCCCGGGCAGCAACCTTGCGCTGCGCAACGTGCTGACGGGCGAGGTGCGCCTGGAGGAGAGTGTGGTGAGCGATGCCCTGGCCACCAACGGGGTGTATCAGTATACGGACTATGGCCTCTATGCGCTGAACAGCCGGGTGGTGGTGAGCAACAGTCTGTTCACGAACAACGGCAACGACAGTGCGGATTACGCTCTCTACGTCACAGGAGGAAATAGCGAGATCACGGTGGTGGGGAACAGCTTCCAGGCCAATGCGGCGTGGGATGTGGGCGTGCCGGCGGCGCTGGTGCAGGAGGTCAGCGGGAACACGTTTGCAGGCGGCACGCGCGACCGGGTGGTGGTGGCTGGCGGTACGGTCGTGCCTGGGGCGCTCCTGCGCTACCAGGACGGGCTGACCGGCTACGAGCTGTCGAACAGCGTGACGGTGCCGGCGACGGTGACGCTGACGGTCGAGCCGGGGGTGATCGTGCGCGGCCGTGACGCGGCGGAGGTGACGGTGCTGGGGCACCTGGATGCGCAGGGGACGGTCGGGCAGCCGATCGTCTTCACGTCAGACACGGACAACGGCGGCGATCAGTGGCGGGGGCTGGTGTTCGACGGCGGCACGGGGTATCTGCGGCAGGCGACGGTGCGCTATGCAGGCAACGGCAACAGCATTCTGGGCACGGCCAACAACTCGCCGGGGAGCAACATTGCGGTGCGCAACGTGCTGACCGGCGCGGTGCGGCTGGAGGAGAGTGTGGTGAGCGGGGTGCGTGCGACATCCGGCGTGTACCAGTATGCGGATTACGGTCTGTACGTGGATAGCAGTCATGTCACGATCAGCAACACGCTCTTCAGCAGCAACGGCAATGATGGCGCGGACTATGCGATGACTATCAAGGGGGCGTCGAGTACGATGACGCTGAGCGGTAACAGCTTCAGCGGCAACAGCAACAATCGTGTGCTGATCGCGGGGGGCGCGCTGGCCTACGGGCCGACGCTGACGCCGCACACGGGCTTCGCCGGCTACGAACTGGCGGATGACTTCACCGTGGGGCAGGGCGTCACCCTGACGGTGCAGCCCGGGGTGACGGTGCGCGGCCGCGTCGATGCGGAGCTGCGTGTGCTGGGGTACCTGGCAGCGATCGGCGAGCCGGGCCAGCCGATCACCTTCACCTCGGATGTGGACAGCGGCCGCGACCAATGGCAGGGACTGGTGTTCGACGGCGGCACGGGGTATCTGCGCTACGCGACGGTGAAGCGGGCGGGTAACGGCAACAGCATCCTCGGCACGGCCACCAACTCGCCGGGCAGCAACCTTGCGGTGCGCAACGTGCTGACCGGGGAGGTGCGCCTGGAGGAGAGCACAGTAAGCCTGGTTCAGGCCACCTCAGGTGTATATCAGTATGCAGATTACGGCTTGTACGTGGACAACAGCCACGTGACGATCAGCAACACCCTCTTCACCAGCAACGGCAACAACAGCGCGGACTACGGCCTCTACGCGACGGGCGCCGGCTCGCAAATCACCCTCAGCGGCGCGCGCTTTGACAGCAACAGCGGCTATGGCCTGCGCCTTCACAACGGCCAGGCCAGTATGCGCTGCGGCGGCGCTTCGAGCAACGGCAGCGACGGGGTTTACATCACCGGCGGCGCTTTCGATGTGCTCGGCGCGGCGCTCAGCGGCAACGGCAGCTACGGCCTGCGCAACACGAGCGCCAGTTCTGTGGACGCGCGCTACAACTGGTGGGGAGCGGCGGATGGCCCCGGCGGCAGTGGGCCGGGCAGCGGCAACGGCGTCAGCAGCAATGTGCTCTATGACCCCTGGCTGCGCAAGGACCTCTGCGTCTCGCCGACCGATGCCGACCTGGCGCTCGCCATCGTGGATGCGCCCGATCCGGTGCAGCCCGGCGCGGTGCTCACCTACACAGTCACGATCACCAACTACGGCCCGCTGGGCGCGACCGCGGTTGTCTTGAGCGACCCGCTGCCGGCCGGCGTGACCTTCGTGACGGCCATCCCCGATCAGGGAACCTGCAGCGAGGCCGGCGGCGTGGTGAGCTGCAGCCTGGGCGCGCTCGCCAGCCAGGCCAGCATCCAGGTCCGCATCGTGATTACGACCGGCGCGGCCGGTACGCTGACCAACACCGTGACCGTGACCGCAGCCGAACCAGACCCTGACCTGGGCGACAACAGCGCGGTGGCGCAAACCGTCGTGAGTACGGAAGCCACGCCCTAGCCTCCGACCGCCCCGCCTCTTCTGCGTCTTTGCGTTAATTTTTAACGCAAGGACGCCAGGGCGCCAGGCGCGCTTCTTCACTCTCTCCCCTCCCCCTCCACCCCCCCCCCCTCCACCCTCCCCTCTCCCCCCCCCTCGCCTCTCCACCTCTCCCTCTCCATTTGACAACATCTGCATGGCGTGATATACTATACCCCAGTATTGTAGTTGAGGTGTCGAATGCCAATTAGTAATAGCGAAGTCAAGGGTGATTTGCACCGGCGCCTGAAACGGATCGAAGGCCAGGTGCGGGGCGTTCAGCATATGCTGGACGATGATCGCGATTGCCGGGCGATCTTGCAGCAGCTTTCGGCCATTCGCGCGGCCGTGCAGCAGGCCAGCCTGCTGCTGGTCAGAGCGCATGCTACGGAATGCTTGCTGAATCCTGCACCAGGCATGTCCACCGAGAAGCTGGTGGATGAGCTGGTGGATGCGCTCAGCGGGTTGCCCATGACAACGGCTGTGGCTGCTGGCTCGTTGATCCCCGCATGATGCGAACGCGACGGCTGTTGGTGAAACATCCAACGGCGTGACGAGACAAACAGAAGTATCGTCCAAGAATCAATGTGGAAACGCTCGAGCAAGAGCAATTTGAGGAGAACAAAAATGACTACGAAACCGATGCATATCAGTGACGCGATGTATGAAGAGCAAGTATTGAAATCGTCTGTCCCGGTGTTGGTAGATTTCTGGGCGCCCTGGTGCGGTCCTTGCCGGATGATCGCCCCCTCGCTGGAGAAGTTGGCGGCCGAGTATGAGGGCAAGCTGCGTGTGGCCAAGGTCAACACCGATGAGAACCCGGTGTGGGCCGGGCAGTACGGCGTGCAGAGCATTCCCACCATGCTCTTGGTGCGCGACGGTCAGGCCGTGGACGCCATCGTGGGCGCCGTCCCCTATCCGTTTCTCAAGCAGAAGGTGGACAGCTTCCTGAGCGCCGCGCCCGCGCCTGTCCGGGTTGCAGAAATGGCCTAGGGGCCGATCCGCCATGTCGTGGGCCGGTCTCCTGACCGGTTCGCGACATTTTATGCTGCAAGCGGGCACGAATTGCGCCTGTTTCCTCAGACGGAAAAGTGAAGTCAATTCTCGCTTGCAGTACACATAGAAAAAGGTGTTACCATGAGTTTTTTCAGGCGAATTCTGGGCAGTGACAAAGCGCCCCGTGACCCGATTTTGGATGATCCCAACCGGCCGCTGCCGCTGCATGTGACTGACAGTGACTTCAAGTCGGTCGTGCTGCAGGCTGACCTGCCGGTGATCGTTGACTTCTGGGCCGAGTGGTGCGGGCCATGCCATTACATTGCACCCTCCGTGGAGCGGTTGGCGGCCGAGTTCTCCGGCAAGGCCGTCATCGCCAAGCTCGACGTGGATAATGACCCCGTCACGCCCAGCACCTACGGCATCATGGGTATTCCAACGTTGATCTACTTCAAGGGCGGCGTCGAGGTGGACCGTGTCGTGGGCGTCAAATCTTATCAAGAGCTGACCGCCCGCCTGCTTCCCCTGCTTCCCCTGCTACCCGTGCCTGAACCGGCGTAAGGCCTGGATGCAGCCGGTTCACTGTGACCCGGCCGCGCCGCCGTCGCGTGAACACCCGAAAGCACGACCCTCTCGGTCGCCCAACGTGGCCGAGAGGGTCTTCTTATTCTTGCCGCCCAGAGGCCAGCAGTTCCAAATGTGGCCTGGTTTTTTACCACAGAGATCACAAAGAACGCAGAGAAGTTGCCGATTTGCGTCTGATCTGCCGTTTCTTTGTGTTCTCTGTGCTCTTTGCGGTTGAATGTGTGCTACATTTGGAACTGCTGCCCAGAGGCTTTGACGCTGGACACTGGTACCAGTATAATAGATGCACAACCTGACCGCGCGTGACGTTATCACGGCCCGATATGGCTCAACCCCTCCAGCCGCTGTGCGCAGAATGTCAGGTGAAAATGACGATGTGGCGGCCAAAGATGGGACCGCAATTGGGAAGAAAAAAGGAATCAGTAGATTATGACGAAACAAATACTCAGCCTGCACCTCGGCCCGGTTGGCGATACGACTCAGGAGGTCAAGCTCCTGGGTCAGACGCTTTCCGTGCGCCGCATCGGCGCCGACGGCAACCAGGAGCGCGTGGCCGACCTCATCCGTGAATTCGATGGCAAGGTGGACGCCATCGCCCTGGAAGGCATGTCCGCCAAGTTGAGCCTCGGTTCCGCCTCCGTCACCCATGCCGTGGGCGATCAGTTGCGCAAGTCAGCCACGCAGACGCCCGTGCTGGATGGCAACGGTATTCGGGGCGCGCTGGAACGCTGGGCGGTGCGCCTGGTGAGCGAGGCACAGCCCGGCCTTTTCAGCCAGAAGAATGTCCTCATGGTTCCCGGACTCAATCACCGCGGCCTGGCTGCCGCGCTGGAGGAGAAGGCTGTCGAGGTCAACTATGCCGATTCGATCATCTACTTCCGTTTGCCGACGCCGCTGGGCAGCTATGTGGGGCTTGATCGCGGCGCCGGGCCGGTGCTGGCGCAGTTGAAGGATGAGCCGTTCCGCCGCCTCTTCCCGCTAGCCGGCACGCCCGGTGTGGCGCGGACCGCGGCGCCCTTCGAGCACGCCGATGTGCTGGCCGGCGACATGGGCGCCATTCGCCGCTATGCACCCGCCGAACTGAAACGCAAGATCATCGTGGTGGAAAGCGCCAGCGATGAGGATATCGCCGACCTGCGCGGCCGCGGCGCTGAGATGGTGATTACCACCATGCCGTGGGAGAACGACGACCTGGCGCGCCTGCCCTCCCCGGTCATCGAGGCCATTTTTGTGGCGCTGCGTCCAGATCCTGCCGCGCCGCTGAACGAAGATACCTATCTCAACTTGATGGCCGACCTGGTGTGGACGCCCAAAATTTTGCGCCTCAAGGAGGAAAGCGCCCAAGTCAACCGCTTTGCCTTTGTGATCCATCCGCTCAGCACGCGCTACATCTATAAGGACAAACGCCTGCGCTATCTGCGCTTCCTGCCTGAAAAGCTGGTCGAGCATTACGTTGCCGAGATTTCGCCCATGTATCTTTCGCGCATCACCGGCGCGGTCTCTCCGGCCACCGGCCAGCGCGTCGAAGGCATTCTCCTGACCCTGGGCGCCACCCCGCGCGAGCTGATGCGCCGCGATCCCAGCTTCACTTACCGCCGCCTGATCAAGGCCGCGCGCATGTCCGAGCGCATGGGCGCGCGCATCATGGGCCTGGGCGCGTTCACCTCGGTGGTGGGCGATGCCGGCATCACCGTCGCGCAGAAGGTTGACATTGCCATCACCTCTGGCAACTCTCTCACCGTCGCGGCCACCCTGGAAACCGGCAAGCAGGCGGTCATCAAGATGGGCGCGACCGATTTGAGCCAGGGTAAGGCCATGATCGTGGGCGCGACCGGTTCCATCGGCGCCGTCTGCGCCCGCTTGCTGGCCCAGGCCATCTACAACGTCGTGCTGGTGGCCCCGCGGCCAGAGCGCCTGATCGCACTCAAGCGTCAGATCGAAGCCGAAACGCCCCAGGCCGTGGTGACGATCGCGACGCGTGCAGACGAGTACCTGGGCGATGTGGACCTGATTGTGACGACAACCACCGCGCTCAAGACCCGTATCATTGACATCACCCGCTGCAAGCCGGGCGCGGTCATCTGTGACGTGGCACGGCCGCCGGACATCTCCGAGGAAGAGGCCGCGTTGCGCCCTGACGTCCTGGTGATCGAATCAGGCGAGATTCTGATTCCCGGCGATGTTGATTTTGGCTTCGACATTGGCCTGCCGCCCAAGACCGCCTACGCCTGTCTGGCTGAAACGACCCTCCTCGCGATGGAAGGCATTTTCGAGGACTACACCCTGGGGCGCGAGATCGAAATGGATCGGGTCAAAGAGATCTATCGCCTCTTCAAGAAGCACGGCTTCCAACTGGCCGGCATGCGCTCGTTCGATCAGTATGTCACCGACGAGGAAATTGCCCGCAAGCGCGCCATTGCCGACGAACTGCGTCGTGATCCGGCGCGCCTGCAGCGCCTGGTGGCCGATGCCCGCCATTCGCGCGAGGCCGTGAGCGTGGCCGACGCGGTCAAGCCCAAAGGCTTCCCCGCCAGTCTGTCGCCCCAAACAGTGGGCGCCGCGGCCGGCGCGCTGGTGGCCCTGGTGGGCGGCCTTTTCTTCAGCCGGCGCAAGACAGGGCGCTAGGAAGAAATCGCTGAAAAAAGTCTGCATCAGCAGGCTTCAAGCCTCGTGCGCGGCCGCGTCCGAGGCGACGTCAGAATTTCTGGATTGAATTCATGCAACTGCGCTCGTCTCCTCACAGACGAGCGCAGTCGTACCAGGTTTCTTTTCGCCCCGAATTCATTCGGCGGCTGATCGTAAAGGGGGTTATGATGGCATTTTATCGGGATGAGAAACAGTTTTACGCGGTCATGGACCGGCTCTTTGGCCGTTTGATGAAGGACGCCAAAGCGACGAATCAGTTTGCCCGCTCCAACATGGTGATTCGGCTCAACACGCGGCAGCCCAACGCGCAGATTCTGCTCGACGGCCGTGGCCGGCCGGTGGAGGCGCTGTTCGGCCCCCAGGTGGGCAAGGCGGACCTGGAACTGAACCTGGAGGCGGATACCCTGCATCGCATCTGGCTTGGTGAAGTGCGCCTGCGCGACGCCTTCTTCGGCGGCCAGATTGCCACCAAAGGCTACGTCTTCAAGGCGATGCAACTGGGCGAACTCTTTCAGGAAGCCGAACGCCAGTATCCCCAAGTCCTGCTAGAGATGGGCCTGCGCTGATCTCCGGTCTAAGAACAGTCAGGGAGGGCGGGGGCCCGGACCCCCGCCCGCGGGAAAGGGGGGATTTTCCCCTTCACCTTTCCGTCTCCCTCACCGCGCCTCGGCCAGGTAGGCTTTGTACGCGCGGAAGATCGCCGTTGGCGTCAGGTTGGGGAGAGCGAAGAGGTTGCCGGTCGGGTAGATGTCATCGGACGTGCTGTACCAGCACCAGCGCTGCACCAGGCGATTGTCATCGGCCGCGTAGCCAATCTGCGCATCGCTGGTGGTGGCGAAGTAGGTGAAGCTTGCGGTCAGGTAGGCTGCCACCACCTCTGGCGGAAAGCCGTAATCGGCCGGCATCAGGATGCCGTATTCGCTGACCACCAGCGGTTTCTCGCGTTGGCCGTGGGCCGCCATCCATTGCCGGAAGGTGACGACCTGCTGATGCACCAGGTCAAGCCGGTTGTGCTCGCTGATGTCCCACAGCGTCCCGTCGGTGGCAGCTTCGAAGCCGGGCGGCAGCCCAACGCCCCATGACCCTTTTTCTTCGCGCAGTACAAACGTATGCACGTTCCACACATCAACGGGCATCTCCTCGCCATAGCGCGCCCGGTAGAGGTCCCAAATTTCCTGCAGATAACGCAGTCGCAGCGGCGTCACTTGGCTGATACCGCCGATTGCCACGCGCGCGGTGGGATCGCTCGTCTTGAGCAGGCGATACAGATCATGATAGGCCGCCACATACTGCGCCGGCGTGGAGTTGTCCTGCCAGGCGACATCCGGCTCATTGCCAATCAGCCAGAGCGAGCCGGGGTTGGCCTGGGCCACGCGCTTCACGTCGGCCAGGGCGTCGAGCGGCTCGCCCTGCTTCAGTCGCACCATCTGGGCAAATTCCACGCCCGGCGCGTGCGCGGGCGTCAGGTGAATTTTCCAATCCAGGTACCAACCTGGCAGCGCCTCGCCCCACGTGTATTGCTCGAAGCTGCCGTTGGTGACGCCAATGCCGATGCGCTGGCGCCAGTCAGCCGGCAGGGCAGGGGCCGGAGCCGGGACGCTGACGGTGACTGTTGCCGTCGCGCCGACTGGCACGGTCAACGTGGGACTGATGACGCCGGTCGCGGGGGTGACGAACGGCGTGGTGGTGGGCTGCGCTGAAGGCGTCAGCGTGGAGGTGGGGGCAAAAAAAGCGACCGGTGGCGGCGCGGTGGGGACCAAAGGCTCCGGCGTGGGGGGCGGTGTCAACAGCTCGCCGGGGAGGCAGCCGCTGAGCAGGCCCGCCAACAGGAGCAGCAGCGCCAACGTCGCGCCGCACTGCCGCCGGCAAACACAACGGCGGGCACCCTGGCCCGCCGTCGCTGGAACTGACCGCTGCGATGCCGTGGTCAGCACATCACCAGGAGATGCGTCAGTCACCAATCGCTGTCTCCATTAGCTGTCCCCATTTAGCTGTCCCCATTTAGCTCCCCATTTCTCCCCGTGTCCCGATTGCCGCTGCTGTGCAGGGTGATCAGTGTATCATCGAGCGAACTGAGCGCTTGGTCCAGTTGGCTCAGCACCGGGTTTGGGTTGAACGACGCGGCCGGCGTGCTGGGCGGTGCTGGCAGGACCAGGTGCTCGGCATCTTCGCCCTGGCTCACACTCTCCAGGTGTTGGATCACCCGGCGCCGTGAGATGTGCAGGTCATGGCGTGACAGAATCTCTTTGAACTCGTGGTAGCGGTCGGCCAGATCGAGTGTAACCGACTGGTAGCCGTGCTCAGCCACCAACAAGCGGGCAGAATAGCGCATGATGTTGTAGAAAAACATCTGGTAGTCATCGGCCCGCGGCTCGATGAGGATGATGTCCACGTCAGGATGACGACGTCGCAGCGTCTTGATGTGGTAATTCAGCCCGGAACGCATCATGATGCGGATGACCTGCGAACCGATGGCCTGCATGCCCCTCTCGCTGATGAAGGTGCCGTCAGGGCCGAGCAAGGGCACGCCGCGCTTGCGTTGATTGTTGAGCGGCACCAACGGATTGATGCAGACGATCAGCTTGGCGCCGTGCTCGATGGCCAGGTCAATGCTGGCGTTGCCGCGCATGCCACCGTCAATGTATTCGCGCTGGCCGACGCGCACCGGTTTGTACATGAGCGGCACGGCCGATGACGCGGCTACCGCCAGCGAAATGGGAACGTGACTGTTTTGGTCGGTGCCAAAGACGGAGCGCTGCCCGGTGTCAAGGTCGGTGGCAATGATGTACAGTTCGCGTGTCAGGGCACGAAAATCGTTGCTGGAGCCGGTGCGATTGAGCGCGCTGGCCATGTATTCTTCCAGGGCCATGCCATCGTACAGGCCCGAGGGCAGGACTTCCATCAGGGTCCAGATGAAGTCCCACAGGTTCATATCATTGACGTTGCGGCTGTAGTGACGCAGGGCGTTTTGCACCGTGGCGGGCAGCCGGAGCAGGCGCCCGATAAATTCCCGGTAGTTGGGCCGGAACAGGTCACCGGCCCAGAGGGCGCGTATCTCTGCATGGCGACCGGCCAGGGCATCCCCGGCCGCTGCCGGCGATGTGCCATTGGCTAACAGGCTGCCCACAATGGCGCCGGCGCTGGTGCCGACAAAAATATCGAAGTCGTTGACGGTCCGGTCCTGCAGGAGATCATCAATCGCGCGCAAGGCGCCAATTTCGTACACGGCGCCCGTCAGGCCACCGCCTGCCAGAACCAGAGCGGTTTTACTGGTGCGCTCGGCTGTCATGTGCTGCTCTCCTTTGGCGTACGCGGATTGGGCGCCGCGGCGGCGTCCGTTGCTGGTGCGTTGGGCCGATCCCGGCGTGCAGACATGAGGGCATCCAGCTCGGTGGTCAGGGCTTCCAGTTGGGCCTGCAGGGCGAGGATGTCCGCTCGCGTCGGGATATTCAAGCGACCAAGAATGCTCTCGTCTGTTTCGCCTGCTGTCCTGCTGCCCGCGTGTGGCGGGGCAAAGCGCGCCAACTCGGCGCGCAGGCGATTCGCCTCGGGCACGGCCAATTCGCCGCGTTCTACCAGGGCGTCCAGCCGGCGGTTTATCTCTTGTTCCAGCAAACGAACGGCGCTGGTCGAGGCCTGCAGCGAACGCCACAGATAGTCCAGCGTGTCGCTGCCGGTGCGGATGAGATTGGAGAGGATGGACTTGGGCAAAAAGCCGGAACGTTTTTTTTCTTGTTCGAAGATGATTTGCGAGAGGGTAACCGTGGTCAGGTCTTCACCGGTCTCATGATCCACCACATGCAGATCTTCGCCGCGATGGATCAGTTCCGTAATGCCGTCGAGTGTGATATAGCGTTTGGCTTCTGTATCGTACAACTTACGGTTTGGATAACGTTTGATTACGAGCATTGCCTGACTCCCTTATCACAGCCCTTGATAGCATTATAACGTTCTTGCCGCGATGTGTCAAACAAATCACCCAAAAAGCAACCAGGCCTCACGGCGCTTTCTGAGAGCGGCCGGAGACCTGGTTGTCAATCGTGAGCGATGACGCACACCGGGGGGGGTGCCATTTACGCGGTGCTCTTCTTCAGGTCGTCCACCTTCTTGGTGAGGTGAGCGATCTTCTTGCCCAGTTCTTCGATGTCGTGCTTGGTGGGCACATTCAGCCGGTTGAGGATCTTCTCGATCTGATCTTCCACCATGTTGGACGCGTTCTCCACGCTCTTCTCAACCTGTTTCTCCGCGCCGTTGCGACGGGAAATGACGTCCTTGACCAGCTTGCGGCCATCGCGCTCAGCGATTTCGCCGCGCTCGACCAGGCGATCTACAAAATCCTGAATCTCATCGGTCGTCAGCGCCACGGCGCCCACGCCTGCCAGTAGGACACGGTGTACGGTTTCAAACAGCGGTGTCGCCTTCTCGGCGGTTTCGGCGATTTCGGTCTTGACCACTTCCACGGCCTGTTCAGCTTGTTCAGCAATTTTCTTCTGTGCCATTTTGTTTCTCCTTATCATAGTCACGCGCCTGCCTCTATGTTCGTGCAGACGCTTAGTTTCATCGCGACGGTGGTTAATTTATAACGCATCGCGTCATAAGCGATTATAGCACGGCTCCCCGGAGATGTCAAGCAACAGCCCACGCCGGTGGGCTTTGCAGTCGTTGCAGCGACTTGCAGTCGCCTGCGCCTGCGGATTTGCTTGACAAATGTCATGGGCACAGGTATACTTGAGTCGAGACGATAAGGCCCCCCGTGCAGAGACCGTGGCCCCCCGTGCAGATGAAGGATGGACGACGCTGCTATGAAATTCCTGGCCGCGGCAATCAGCCGTACTCGTAAACCCTGTGAAGGCACTGGGGCGCGTCTGCGCTCTGGCGCCTTTTTTGCTTAGATACAGAAGTTATCGAAACCACTTTGACAAGGAGGCTCTTTGATGGATTCAGGCTTGATCGGTAAGATCGAAAAAGGCAAACGGTATGCACAGGAGGCTGATCGCGTACACGTGGCCTTACTGCGCGTGAATTTTCACGGTGAGCACAGCGAACACCAGGTGGGGTACAACGAAGGGGCATGGAACTGTGACTGCGGTTCGTTCCAGCACTGGGGTTTGTGTAGTCACGTCATTGCGCTGGAAACCATCTTCACCGGGTACCTGATGCCGGCGCCGCTGCCGACCCCGGCCGGTGAGCCGGTGACCGCCTGAGCGCGGGTTCTCCTCACCCCCGGCTTATGTTCCGCCATCGCCGGCCCGTCAGCGCCGGCATGTAATCAAGCGGCGCCGCGCTGCATCTACTCTGGCAATCGGCGACCGCACAGCACAAGCGATCGTCTCTCTTGTGTCCTTCGCTCATGACGGGCGGGTTGGGACAGGTGGTCTTGACCCGCCCGTTTCGTTGTCGCGAAACATCGCTTGAAACAACATTCTGGAGAAAACCTTGAAGCGCTGGCAGTTCTGGTTGGGTGTCTTGATAAGCGTTGTCTCTCTCTATCTGGCACTGCGCGGGCTGGACATGGCCGAAGCCTGGCAGGACATTCGGGCCGCGCGTTACGTTTGGTTGATTCCGGGTGTGCTGGTCTATTTCTTGGCTGTGTGGGCGCGCACCTGGCGCTGGCACTACATGCTCGGCCCGCTCAAACCGGTGCCGCTTGGGCGCCTGTTCCCAATCGTCTGCATCGGCTACATGGGTAACAACATCTACCCCGCACGCGCCGGCGAGATCATCCGTTCGTATGTGCTCAAGCGCAAAGAGGGCATCAGCATGAGCGCCTCGCTGGCCACGGTCATCGTCGAGCGCGTGTTCGATGGCCTGGTGATGCTGCTCTTTGTCTTCATTTCACTCCCCTTTGCGCCCATGCTGCAGGACTTCCGGCAGCCCGTCATCTTCTTCAGCGCCATCTTCTTCGTGGCCCTGGCCGTGTTCATGGTCCTGGCCGCGTCGCCCACACGCACGCGGCGGCTGTATGATTTCGTGGCCAACCGGTTCCTGCCCGAACGCCTGCGCCCTCGCGTCAGCGAGTTATTCGACCGCTTCATGCTCGGTCTGTCGTCATTGCGCCGCGGCCGCGACGTGTTCATGATCTTCGCCACCTCCATCGTCATCTGGCTGGCCGAAACAGTCAAATACTGGTTCGTCATGCACGCGTTCAACTTCTCGGTTTCCTTCATCGTTTTGATGTTGATGAACGGCATTGTAAACCTGGCTACGACACTACCGGCCGCACCAGGCTATGTTGGCACCTTCGACGCATCCGGCATCGCGGTTCTGCGTGCCTTCAACGTACCTAGCGAGATTGCCGCCGCGTACACCCTGGTGCTGCACGTGGCGCTGTGGTTCCCCATCACAGCCCTGGGCGCCTTCTTCATGTGGCGCGAACAGATCACGTGGCGCGATTTTGGCGCGGCCGCCCAGTTGCGGGAGACAAGTTCGGCTTCATGATACAACCGGAAATATGGCATGACCACAAATCATTTTAGCAGTCACACCCTCGCCAACGGGTTACAGATTCTGATCCAGGAAATGCACCACGCCCCCGTGGCGTCGCTTTGGGTCTGGTACCGCGTGGGCAGCCGTAACGAGCGCCCCGGCCTGACCGGCGCCTCACATTGGGTGGAGCACATGCTCTTTCGCGGCACCGAACGCTTCCCCAGCGGCGCGGTCCACAAGTTGGTGGCCCGCGAGGGCGGCACGCGTAACGGCTTCACCTCTCTCGATTTCACCGCCTATTTTGAAACCCTGCCTGCGGATCGCATCGAACTGGCGCTGCAACTGGAGTCCGATCGCATGCTCAACGCGCGCTTTGCGCCTGAGGATGTCGAAGCCGAGCGCACGATCATCATCTCCGAACGGGCCGGCCACGAAAACAGCCCGGGCTTTCTGCTCGATGAAGCCATGAACGCGGCCGCCTTTTCCGCCCACCCCTACGGCCACACCGTCCTCGGCTCGCGTGCCGACCTGACCAGCATGACCCGCGACGATCTCTGGCAGCACTACCGCACCTTCTACGCGCCCAACAACGCCATCGCCGTCGTCGTCGGTGATGTAGACAGCGATGCACAACTGGCGCGCATCACGGAATTGTTCAGCCCTGCGCCGGCCGCGCCCGCGCCCGTGCCGCTGATGGACATCCAGGAGCCAGCGCAGACCGGGATGCGTCGCGTCACGGTGGAGGGCGATAGCCCGGTCGCCTATGTCGAACTCGCCTTCCGCGCGCCCACGGCCCTGCACCCCGATTTCTTCGCGCTGACCGTGCTCGATGCCATTCTCAGCGGCGCCAAGTCGCCCTCGGCCTTCGGCGGTGAGCCGCTGGGGCGCAGCGCCCGCATCTATCGCCGCCTGGTAGATTCCGGGCTGGCCGCTGGCGCCGGTTCCTACATACGGCCCAGCCTCGACCCGCATCTGTTCAGTTTCTATGCCACGGTGCGCGCCGGGCAAGCCGTTGCCGCGGTGGAAGATGCGCTGTGGGCGCTGGTAGACGAGGCGGCCGCGGGTCATTTCACCACCAGTGAAGTGGAGAAGGCGATCAAGCAGGCGCGGGCGCAGTTCGCTTATGGCAGCGAGAGCATCACCCAGCAGGCCTACTGGCTGGGCTTCAGCGCGGTGGTCGCTTCGTCCGCCTGGCTCAGCACCTACCTTGACCAGGTCAGCCGGGTGACGGTGGAGGAGGTGCGCCGTGTGGCGGCGCACTATTTGCGGCGTGACCAGTGTACGGCAGGACACTACCTGCCACGTCAGGCGGCCCACTGATGTTTACCCAAGACCTGTTCAGAACTACGCTGAGTAACGGGCTGACGATCCTGGTCAAGCCGGTGCATACCGCACCGGTGGCCAGTGTCTGGTTGTGGTATCGCGTGGGCAGCCGGCTGGAAGTGCCTGGCATCACCGGCGCCTCACATTGGGTGGAGCACATGCTCTTCAAGGGCACCGAGGCCTTCCCGCCCGCTGAAGCCGATCGCCAGGTCGCGCGCGTCGGCGGTGTGCGCAACGCAATGACCTGGATTGACTTCACCACCTACTACCAGACCGTGCCGGCGGAACATTTCGAGCTGGCCCTGCAGATCGAAGCCGACCGCCTGTGCAACAGCCGTTTCGAGCCGGCAGAGGTTGACAGCGAACGCACCGTCATCATCTCTGAACGGCAGGGCGCGGAGAACGAGCCGCAGTTCCTGCTGGATGAGGAGATCAGGGCGGCCGCGTTCAAGGTGCATGGCTATCATCATGGCACCATTGGCTGGCAATGTGATCTGGAGCAGATGACACGCGCTGACCTCTACGACCACTACCGGCGCCACTACACGCCGCGCAATGCCGTGGTCGTCGTGGTCGGCCCCTTCGACGCCCCAGAGGTTGCGGAACGGATCGCCGCCTGTTTCGGTCAGATCGAAGCCGGGCCGGCGCTGCCACCGGAGCGCAGTCAGGAGCCACCCCAGGCCGGTGAGCGCCGCGTGATCCGCCGCGGGCCGGGCGACACCGTCTACATCGAGATTGCTTACCATGTGCCGGGCGCCATGCATCCTGACCATTTCCCGCTGGTGGTCATGGACACCATTCTGGGGGGCGCCCATGCCATGAGCATGTTTGCCGAAGACGAACCGAGTCGCAGTTCGCGCCTCTACCGCGCCCTGGTGGAAACGGGCCTGGCGGCTGCTGCCGGCTCGCAGTTGATTCCCACCGTCGCGCCGTTCCTTTACAGTGTGAGCGCCACGGTGCAGGCGCCAACCGCCCCCGCGGAGGTCGAAGCGGCGCTGCTGGCCGAGGTGCAACGCATGGTGGACGGACCGGTCAGCCAGGCCGAGGTGGCCAAAGCGATCAAGCAGACGCAGGCCGAGTTCGTCTATGGCGTCGAAAGCGTCACCGACCAGGCTTACTGGCTCGGCTTCAGCGAAGTGGTCGCTTCCCAGGACTGGCTCGAAGGCTACCTGGCGCGCCTGGCGGCTGTCACCCCGGCCGCTGTGCAGCGGGTCGCGGCCACCTATTTGCAGGCGGACCAGCGCACGATCGGCATTTTCATTCCAGATGCGCTGCCGACATGAGGAAACCAAAACAACGCTTATGAACAAACTAGCCGTCCCTGACTCAACATCCATCGTCCGGCAGCAGATCAGCAATGGACTGGTAGTGCTGGTGCATGAAAATCATACCAACCCATCGCTGGTCCTCAGCGGCTATCTGCGCGGCGGCTCGCTGCTGGAAACGCCGGCCCAGAGCGGCCTGGCCAGCTTCACCGCCTCGATGCTGCGCCGGGGCACCATCAACCGCTCTTTTGCGGACATCAACGAGAGCCTGGAAGCCGTGGGCGCATCCTTTGGCGTGGGCAGCGGTCGTCACATTACCGACTTCGGCGGCAAGTGCCTGAGCGAAGACCTGCCGCTGCTGCTCGACATCATGACCGATGTGCTGACCAACCCCATCTTCCCGGAGGAGCACGTGGACAAGGTGCGCGGGCAGGTGCTGACGGGCCTGCAGGAACGTGACAATGACACGCGCAGCATGGCCTCGCTGACCTTCCACCAACTGCTGTACGGCGCCGATCACCCCTATGGCCGCAGCCTGGCCGGCGAACGTGAGACGGTGACCGGCATCACGCGACTGGACATGGTGGATTTCTACCGCCGCACCTACGGTCCGGTCGGAGGCGTGCTGGTCGTCGTAGGTGATGTGCAAACGGACCAGTTGCTGGCGCAACTGGAGCAGTTGCTGGGCGGCTGGCATCACCCGCCGGTCACGGCCAGCTTGCCGCCGGTCACCGCGCCCAATGACATCGTCCGGCGCAGCGTGCCCATTGCCGGCAAAACACAGACCGACATTGTGCTGGGCTGGCTGGGACCACAACGCGACGACCCCGATTACTACGCCGTGTCCCTGGCCAACACCATCCTGGGGCGCTTTGGCATGATGGGGCGCCTGGGTGAGAATGTGCGCGAGAAACAAGGGCTGGCTTACTACGCGTACAGCGCGGTGGAAAGCGGCGAAGGCCCCGGCGCGTGGATGGCGGCGGCCGGCGTCAACCCGGCCAATGTGGAGCGCACCATCAGCAGCGTGCTGGAAGAAATCGTGCGCCTGCGCGACGAGCCGATCCCGCAGGAAGAGCTGGCCGATTCCCAAGCCTTCATGACCGGCATCGTGCCCCTACGCTTGGAAACAAACCAGGGCGTGGCCGATACCATTTCTGACATGGAGCACTTCAACCTGGGGTTGGACTTTCTCAAGCACTACCCCACGTTCATCAATCAACTAACCGCCGCGCAGTTGCAGGCGGCCGTGCGGCGGTTCCTTGACCCCGCCCAGTACGCCCTCGCGATTGCCGGCCCACCAACGGCCGATTGATCTGAATTGGAAATGCGCCGCACTTGTTCGGCGCTCCGGGATCGCACTGCCCCCAAACAGGACTACAGGCTCGATGACGCTGGCGGTTGGTGTGGATATTATTGACGTATCTCGCGTGCAGGCCATCCTCGATCGGCATCAGGCGCGCTTCCTGACGCGTGTTTACACGCCCCAGGAAGTGGCCGACTGCCAGGGACAGGCAACCTCCCTGGCCGCACGCTGGGCCGCCAAAGAAGCTGTGAGCAAGGCGCTCGGCTGTGGTTGGGATGGCATCCAGTGGACGGAGATCGAGATCGTGCGCACCCCTCACGGCCAACCGCTCGTCTCCTTGCATGGCGCCGCCCGCACCCTGGCCGAACAGATGGGATTACGACAGTGGGCCATTAGTTTGTCACACACGGCCGCCTACGCGGTGGCGTTTGTCGTGGCCCAGTGCGTTTTCGGAGAAAACGCATAAAGCAATGCGGAGGGGTAGGGATGACTGGCCCGGATATTCTGCTCATTGCCGACGATGCCCGCCTGATCCAGACAACCGAAGAAGCCTTGCAGGACTTCGGTCGCCTGGTCGTGCGTAGCGATCCTGATGAGGTGACACTCAGCCTGGCGCGCAACCGTTCGGTGGCCGTTCTCCTGGTTGAGGTGACAATCCCCGCGCGCGAACCAGACTGGTTCAAGGGCCTGCGCGCAGCACAGGCCGAGGCCGTCTTACTTCTGCTGGCAACGCCCGAACAACTGCCGGCCGTCGTACCACTGACCCAGTACGAACTATCGGAGATCGTGCTGCTGCCGGTCAGCGCTGCAGCCCTGCGCGACGCCGTGGCGCGCGCCATGCAACGGCGACGTTCCAGCCGCGAGCTGGCGCGCTTGCGTGCCCTGGTGCCACTGTACGAGATGAGCCGCATGTTCATGCTGCAGACCGACCTGGACGAACTGCTGCACCGCGTGCTGGAGACCGCCGTCAACGAGACCGGCGCGCAACGTGCCTCCCTCATGCTGATTGACGAGAATCGCCTGTATCTCACCATTCAGGCTGCGGTCGGGATTTCAACCGATGTCATCTCACAGACCCAGGTGCGCCTCGGCGAAGGCATCGCCGGCTGGGTCGCCAAGACCGGCCAGCCGCTGGTGGTCAACGGCCCCGATGACCTGCCCGAATTCCTGCGCCAGAGTATGCTCGGTGGCGTTCTACGCTCCGCGTTGTCCTTGCCTCTCACGGCCAAAGGCCAGGTCATCGGCGTCATCAACCTGACCAAGACCACCCTGGAAGCGCCGTTTGTCCTGGGCGATGCCGAGCTGCTCTCGGTACTGGTGGGGCAGGCTGCGGTTGCCATCGTCAACGCGCGCCTCATCAAGCAGATGGAAGCCGCCTACGAAGAGCTGTCGCGCCTGGAACACCTGAAGACCGAATTCATCAACATCGCCGCGCATGAACTGCGCTCCCCGGTGAGCATTGTGCTTGGCTATGCCAGCCTGCTCGCCGAGATGGCGCCCCCGGAGATGCAAGACCTGATTGATCCCCTGCACAGCCAGGCGCGGCAGTTGGAGCGCATCGTAGATGATCTCTTCCACCTCGACTACCTGAAATCGCTCAAAGAATTCGACCCCGGCGTTGATATCAAAACCCTCGATCTGGCTGACTGCGCCCGCTTTGCCGTCCGTGAAGCGCAGGCGGTCGCGGAGGTGCGCAACCTGCAACTGGCACTGACCACGCCTGAGCCGGTCTGGGTTCTGGGTGATCTGCCAAGCCTGCGCCGCATCTTGCGCCATCTGCTCGACAACGCGCTGAAGTTCACCCCGGCCGGGGGCCAGGTGCAGATCAACGTGATCGCCGAAGGAGGCGAAGCCTTCCTGCGCGTGCAGGATACCGGCCCAGGCGTGCCTTCCGAAGAACGCGAGCGCATCTTTGCGCCATTCTACCAGGTTGGATCATCCCTGCGGCGCAGTCACGGCGGTATGGGGTTGGGGCTGAGCCTGGCGCGGCGCATGGTGCAAACGCAGGGCGGCCGCCTGTGGCTCGAGGCGCGGCCTGGCCCCGGCGCATCCTTCTGCCTGGCCCTGCCGCTGGCGCCCCAAAAACCCGCCGGTGAGTGCGGATGAAATCTCCACTGCTGCTGCCCCGCCTGCCCCGCCTGGCCTGGATGCTCCTGCTGATTGGCGGCCTGATCTGGATCAATGCGGCGCGGGTCCGCGACTCCGCCCAGTTCGGCCTGCCAGGGCAGCGCCCACCCAGCCCGCAGATCGGTTTCCCTGCCCCTGACTTTGCCCTCAGCGATTTGGCAGGCCAGACCGTGCGCCTGGCGGACCTGCGCGGGCAGCCGCTGGTGCTCAACTTCTGGGCCACCTGGTGTCCGCCCTGCCGCGCCGAAATGCCCGCCTTGCAGAGCATAGCGCTCAGCACGGCGTCGCGCGGTGTGCGCGTGGTAGGCATCAACCAGGCCGAAGATGCCGCCCAGGTCACCGGGTTCATGCAGACCCTCGGTTTGGATTTCCCCGTGCTGCTCGACCGCGACGCGGCGGTCAGTCAGCTCTACCGCGTGCGCTCGCTGCCCACCACCTTCTTCGTGGATCGCGATGGCGTGATCCGCGAGATCGTCATCGGCGGCCCCATGAGCCAGGCCCTGTTGGCAAGTAAGATAGAAAGCCTGCTGAAGTAGGGACAACTGTGCGTTTTCGGAGAAAACGTAGACCATGCTGCGAACCATTCTGATTGCCGGTGTCAGCCTGCCGCTCAAGCCTCTGCTGGCGCTGGCCGCCCTCTACGCGGCGCTATGGCTGGCCGCACGCCTGGCGCGCCGCCGCGGCCTGGACGGCGATCACCTCTGGAACCTGGGCTTCGTCAGCGCCATTGCGGCGCTGGTCGGCGGCCGCGTGGCCTATGTGCTGCAATTCTGGCCGGCCTATCAGCAAGACCCGCTCGCCATTTTTTCCGTGCGGCCGGGCACCCTGGCCTGGATGCCTGGCCTACTCATCGGCCTGTTGGCAGGGTTGCTCTACGTCCGACGCCTGCATTTGCCGCTGACGACGGTGCTGGACGCGCTCGCGCCGGGCGCCCTGCTTGGGCTGGCGATCCTGAGTCTGGCTGATTTCCTGGCCGGTGACGCCTATGGCACGCCCACCACGCTGCCGTGGGCCGTGGAGTTGTGGGGCGCCCGCCGCCATCCGGTGCAGCTCTATCAACTGGGCGCCCAACTCGCGGCGCTTTTCCTGGTGCTGCGCCGACCGGCAACCTGGCCGGGTCAACCGTGCGTTTTCGGAGAAAACGCAGGGCTGACCCTCTTCCTCTATGCGCTCAGCCGTTTGCTATTCGACGCCTTCCGCGGCGATAGCCTGATCCTGGCCGGCGGCTTCCGCGCCGAGCAGATCGGCGCCCTGGCGGTGGCCCTGTTGGCCCTGCCAGCCGCGCTGGCCGCGCCGCCGCAGGCCGAGGTCAGCACGCCGTCCGTGTGACATGGATCGTGGCCTGCTGGGCGGCCCGGCAGTTTTTGGGCGGGCGCTGAACGCAAGCGCAATGAGAGCGCTCGCCGGGAGATTCGCATGAAATACCTGATCGTCAATGCCGATGACTATGGCCTGGCTGCGTCGGTCTCGGCCGGCATTCGCCAGGCCCACCTGCAAGGCATCGTGACCTCCACCACGGTCATGATGAACATGCCCGATACGGAGCCGGCCTTGCGCCTGGCGGCGGAGCTGTGCCCCAACCTGGGCCTGGGCGTCCATCTCAACCTGACGGCCGGGACGCCGCTCTTGCCGCCGTCGCAACTGCCTGGGCTGCTGCGCCTGGGAGACGGCGGCCGCTTCCCGCGTGAACCTGCGCTGCGGGCCGCCGCGGCGCACCTGCCCATCAACGAGGTGGCAGCCGAATGGCGCGGCCAGATCGAGCGCTTCATCCACCTGACGGGCAAAGCGCCCGATCACCTGGACAGCCACCACAATTCATCCTACGTCACCTATCCGCTCTTCCAGGCCATGCTGGCCCTGGCCACCGACTACGGCTGCGCGATCCGACTGCCGTTCGGGGCGCCCCGCCCCGGCGCTGCGAGCGTGCTGCCGGCCGATTTTCCGGCCGGCTTTTCGCCACAGGCACGCGCCCGGCAGATGGGCGTGGCCGCGCCTGACCGCTTCGTGGATGATTTCTACGGCGACCGGGCCACGCTGGCCGTGCTCACCGACGTGCTGGACACCCTCCCCGACGGCGTGACCGAGGTGATGTGCCATCCAGCCGTGGCCGACGGCGCGCTGCCGCAGATTTCCAGCTACCACAGCGGCCGCGTCGCGGAGTTGGCGCTGCTCACACACCCGCTGATGGTCGAAAAAATCCAGGCCAACGGCATCGTGCGCCTGACCTTTGCCCAGATGCAGGCATTGGCGCGATGACCGATTACTTCCTGGGCGTGGACGTGGGCGCCACCAAGACCCACGCGCTGATCACAGATGCAGAGGGAAATCTGCTCGGCAAAGGCACGGCCGGCGGCGGCAACCCCACGATGACCAGTTACGAGCTGTTCGGCAGGGTCGTCGCTGCCGCTACCTGGCAGGCGCTGGCGCAGGCACGCATCACCATGCCGCAGATCAGCGCGGCCGGCTTCGGCGTGGCCGGCTACGACTGGCCCTCGCAGCGCGGCCTCACCCTGGCCGCGCTGGATCTACTGGAATTGACCGCGCCCTGTGATCTGGTCAACGACGCGGTGTTGGGCCTGCTGGCGAATGCGCGGCGCGGCTGGGGCATCTCGCTCGTGGCCGGCACCGGCTGCAACTGTTGGGGGCGCAACCAGCACGGGCAGATGGGGCACATGACGGGCGCCGGCAACATCCTGGGCGAGTACGCGGGCGGCAGCGAGTTGATCGCCCGTGCGCTGCACCGGGTGGCCTATGCCTGGACCGGACGCGAGGGGCCGACCGCGTTGAGCGACGCCTTCATCGCGGCCGCCGGCGCGCAAGACCTGGAGGACCTCGTCGCAGGGCTGACCATCAATCGTTACGTGCTGGACGCCAGCCACGCGCCGTTGATCTTCGACTGCGCGGCGCAGGGCGACGCGGCCGCGCTGGAGCTGCTGCACTGGGCAGGCGACGAACTGGGCGTCATGGTCATCACCGTCGCCCGGCAAATCGGCGTGCAGCAGGCCGCGCCCGACGTGGTGTTGATCGGTGGTCTGTTCAAGGGTACACCGTCGCTGCAAGACCTGGTGGAAGCCAGCGTGCGGCCGCAGATGCCCGGCGTCACCTTTGTGTCCATGCAGGCCCCGCCGGTGATCGGCGCGGTCATCCTGGCGATGGAGCGCGCCCGACGCCCCGCGCACGCCATTCGCCAGGCCCTGCTCGCCCTGCAGACGCAGGCCCCTGTGACCTTTTAGAGCGATTGAAATCGCGCCTGATGGGCGTTCCGCCGGGCGTCCACCTGCGTGGACGCGATGCCGGTCGGCGCAGGCCGACCTTGCGGCGGAACGCCCCTTCGCCCCGAATTCATTCGGCGGCTGCCAGGAGTTGACAGAATGCTCAAGATTACCGTGATCGGCGCCGGTTCCACCTACACTCCTGAGCTTGTCGTAGGTTTCCTGACCCGGCTCACCAGCCTGCCCCTGACCGAACTCTGCCTGATGGACATTGACCCGCAGCGGCTGGAAATCGTCGGCGGCTTTGCCCAGCGCATCGCGCAGGCCCACGGCTCGCCCTTTCGGGTCGTGCTCAGCCAGGACTTGCGCCAGGCCATCGCCGGCGCCTCCTACGTCATCACCCAATTTCGTGTAGGCATGATGGCCGCGCGTCGCGCCGACGAATACCTGGGTCAGCGCCACGGCCTGATCGGACAAGAAACGACCGGCGTAGGCGGCATCGCCAAGGCTCTGCGCACCATTCCGGTCGTGCTGCACATCGCCGCGACCCTGGCGGAGGTCGCGCCCAATGCCCTCCTGCTCAACTTCACCAACCCATCGGGCCTGGTGACCGAGGCGTTGACGCGCTACGCCCCCGCCGTGACGGCCGTGGGCGTGTGCAACTCAGGCATCACGGCCAAGATGCAATTTCTGGGTCTGTATCAAAGAATCGCGGGCCGCACCGTTGACCCTGACAGCGTGCAGCTCGACACGCTGGGGCTGAATCACCTCACCTGGCATCGCGGCCTGTTCGTTGCAGGCGAACAGGTCTGGCCGCAGTTTTTTGCCGCCTACCTGGACGAACTCAAGGCGCAGGCGCACCCGGAATGGGACATTCGCACCCTGCAGACGCTGGGCATGATTCCGAACTATTACCTGCAATACTTCTACTACCGCCAGCGCAAGCTCGCCGCGCAAGATCAATGGCCGCCCTCGCGCGCCGAAGAGGTCATGCGCATCGAAGGCGACCTGCTGCGCCAGTACGCCGACCCATCCCTCACGGCGCCACCGGCCGGCTTGATGCAGCGCGGCGGCGCCTGGTATTCCACCCTCGCCACGCAGGTCATTGTCAGCCATTACAACGATCTCGGCCAGATCCATGTGCTCAACACCCGTCACAACGGCGCGGTGAGTGGCTGGCCGGCCGATTGGGTGCTGGAGCTGCCCGCCAGGGTGGATGCACAGGGGATTCATCCGCTGCCCGCAGCCCCCCTGCCGCCGGTCTGCTTTGGCCTGCTGGCCGCCATCAAAATGGTCGAACTACTCACCGCCGCAGCCGCAGTGCATGGCGACCGCCAAGCCCTCTACGAAGCCCTGCTCGTTCATCCGCTCGGACCGCAGGCCGACCAGGTGCAGGCGCTGTTGGATGATCTGCTGGAGACGAACCGGGCCTATCTGCCGCAGTTTTTCCAGGCGTAACCGCACGTCCCCCTCGCAGGGCTGCAGCAAGAGGACAGGCTCAGAGGCGCACGGCATCCGCGCCGGGCCGCTGCCACGAATTTGAGTCGTCGCACCCAATACCAACCTGCTTTAGCAGGTTTTGGTGTATCAGACCGTGAATTCATTCACGGGGCTCAGAGGGGCATCCGCGCCGGGCCGCTGCCACGAATTGCCACGAACTGAGTGTCGCCTCCGTCGCACCCAATACCAACCTGCTTTAGCAGGTTTTGGTGTATCAGACCGTGAATTCATTCACGGGGCTCAGAGGCGCACGGCATCCGCGCCGGGCCGCTGCCACGAATTGCCACGAATTGAGTCGTCGCACCCAATACCAACCTGCTTTAGCAGGTTTTGGTGTATCAGACCGTGAATTCATTCACGGGGCTCAGAGGCGCACGGCATCCGCGCCGGGCCGCTGCCACGAATTGCCACGAATTGAGTCGTCGCACCCAATACCAACCTGCTTGAGCAGGTTTTGGTGTATCAGACCGTGAATTCATTCACGGGGCTCAGAGGCGCACGGCATCCGCGCCGGGCCGCTGCCACGAATTGCCACGAATTGAGTCGTCGCACCCAATACCAACCTGCTTTAGCAGGTTTTGGTGTATCAGACCGTGAATTCATTCACGGGGCTTGCCCGACGTTGCGTGGAGCAGCCAGCCTGCGCAAGGGGACGCGCCGCCTGCCGAGAAATCGTCCAACCTTGCGCAGGCCCGCCTAATGGCAACCGCTTGGGCAGGTTTTCGGCCGACGCCGTGGTGCAGCCAGCCTGCGCAAGGGGGAGGCCGACTACTTACCGGCCAACTGCTTGCGTGCGGACGCGCCGCTGAGCGGATAACCCAAGGCTCGCCCGATCAGGCAAAAATCAAACAGGCCTCCGGACATGGGCACCAACGCCACAATGGCGAGGACCGTGCCCATCGTGCCCTTCACCACGAACAGCCCAACGCTCATAATGACGAGACCCAGCACGATTCGTGCTGCGCGCCCCATGCCACTGGTCATAAACTTGACGAACTGCATCTTGAACCTCCTGCACATGATACACACAATAGACGAACGGGAGTTTGTCGGTTGACAGATTCTCAGGATAGCATGTCAGTCACCCTGGTTCTCCGACTTTTGTCGGATCGCAACAACGACCCTCTCAGACTCAATAATCCGGGGCAGGGGCATGGCCTTGCGCCTGCCCGTGTGGGCGACCTGCCCGCGACCTGCCCGCGTGGGCGACCGCAAGGGTGCGCCCCTACTCTGACATGGATTCTCCATTTTTCAGTCTCTTCTCAGTCTCTTCTCAGTCTCTCCTCAGTTCTCGCTTAGCCGTGTCTCAGGCCCCGGCGTGACAATGGTCGTGTAAGGAAGGCCAGGTGCGCTTTCCGTAACCGACATGAAACGAGAGGAGAACACGCGATGAGTCAAGACCAGGCTCTGATTTCAATCGAAAACGTGACGAAAACCTATCAGATGGGCGAGGTCACCGTGCAGGCGCTGCGCGGGGTCTCGCTGGAAGTTCGCCCCGGTGAGATGATGGCGATCATGGGGCCATCCGGTTCGGGCAAAACCACCTTGATGAACATCCTGGGCGCGCTCGATGTGCCGACCGGTGGCACCTATCTGCTTGCCGGGCAGAATGTCAGTCGGATGGCCCCCAACGCATTATCGGAAATTCGCAACCAGAAGATCGGCTTTGTCTTTCAGAGTTTCAATTTGCTGCCGCGCACCTCGGCCCTGGCCAATGTGGAATTGCCCTTGATCTACGCCGGTATCAGCCAGGGCCGCGACCGCTGCGTCGCGGCCCTGGAGATGGTCGGGCTGGGCGATCGCCTGCATCACAAGCCCAACGAACTCTCCGGCGGCCAGCAGCAGCGCGTGGCCATTGCCCGTGCCCTGGTCAATCACCCCAGCCTGATCCTGGCCGATGAGCCGACCGGCAACCTCGATTCGAAGGCCGGCGAAGAGGTGATGCGCATTTTCCAGGAGTTGAACGAACAGAAGGGCATCACGATCATGTTTATCACCCACGAGCCAGACATCGCCAGCCACACGCGGCGTATCGTGCGCCTGCAGGACGGCCTGATCGTGAGCGATACACCCGTCAGCGCGCCGCGACGCGCGGGCACAAACGGGCATGCCAACATCGAAGTGAAGGGTGCGGGAACCGCCCAAACAGCCGAAGGGAGCTATGTATGAAACGCAATGGGCGTTTGATGATTGGGATTGTCATCGTCACGCTGGTCGTCGCCGGCGGCGGATATTGGACCTTTTTCGGTCGCGCAGCGACCGCCAGCAGCGTGAGTGCGCGGACCTACACGCAGGTGGTGGCGGTGACGCAGGGAAGGTTGAACGCCACCCTCAGCGTTGTCGGTCAGTTGGAGGCCGAGCAGAGCGCCGACCTGGCCTTCGAGCGGATGAGCGGGACAACCAACCTGCTCACCCTGGCGGTGCAGGCTGGCAACGTGGTAACCGCCGGGCAGGTCCTGGCGACGATTGACCAGGCGACCTATGAACAGGCGCGCGATCAGGCCCGGAGCGATCTGCAGGCAGCCGAGGAGACCTTGAGCGATTTGCAGACGCCGGCCACGGCCCTGGCAATTGCCCAGGCCGACGTGGCCGTGGCGGCAGCCCAGGTTCAGTTGCAGCAAGCGCAAGATACGCTCGATGCGTTGGTGAACCCTGATTTGCCCAGCCTGAAGGCGGCCGTGGCGAGTGCGCAGAGCGCGCTGGCCACGGCGCAGGCCGATGTGCTGGCACAGCAAGAGGACAGCGCAGCCAGGAAGCAGCTGGCAAGGCTGCAAACGGCCGAGGCAACCCCAACGGCTGATTATCAACGGCTGGCCGTGGAAGAGTACACCGACGACTACTACCGGGACCGGCTGCAGGTGGCCTACAACAAGATGATGGACGCGCAGGACACGCGCGTGACGTATCAGATCAGCCGCCAGGTGAGCGCCTTGCAGGCGCAGATGACGCTGCGCCGCAGTCAACAGGCGCTGGCGGATGCGCAGGAGGCATTGGCCGAGGCGCAGGCGGGCGGCGACAAACTGGCGCTGGCGCAGGCCGAACTCGCCCTGCACCAGGCCGAAGTCGCGCTGCAGGCCGCCCAGGAAGCGCGCACCGATCTCGACACCGGCGCCGATGCCACCAAGATTGCCGCTGCCCAGGCCGCCGTGGATAAGAAACGGCTGACCCTGGGCGATGCCGAAGCCGCCCTCGCCGGCGCCCAGTTGCTGGCGCCCTTCGCCGGCACCATCCTGCAAACCAACGTCAACGTGGATAACCAGGTGACCGCGAACACCACCATCCTCACCCTTGCCAATCTCAAATCCTTGCAGGTCGTCGCTTCGGTGGACGAGACGACCATCCGCCAGATCAGCGCCGGGCAGGATGCCACCATCACCTTCGACGCCTTCCCCGGCCAGTCGTTGCAGGGCAAGGTGCTCACCGTGCCCCTGCAAGGCTCGCTGCAAGGCGGGGTCATGGTCTACGCCGTGCCGGTCTCTCTCAGCGGCGCCGACAACCTGGCCCTCCTCGTCGGCATGACCGCCAACGTCGAAATCCAGGTCGGTCAGGCTGCCGATGCCCTGCTGGTGCCCACCCTGGCCTTGACCAAAGCCAACGGCCTTTACCAGGTGCTCGTGCCGAACACCACCGATCCGAATGGCGATCCGGTCGCTGTGCCGGTCGAAATCGGCCTCAGCGATGGCGCCTACACTCAGATCGTCAAGGGCCTCAACCCCGGCGACCAGGTCGTCGTCCAGATTGCCTCCACCACCAGTAGCCCGCAGATGATGGGCGGGCCAGGCGGCATGGGCGCGATGGACGGCGGGGCGCCACCGGCGCCGCCATCATCAGCGGGCGGCACGCGCCCGTAACCGAAGCGAGGTAAAAGAGGTAAAAAACATGAAACGCACGATCAGAATCTTATTGGCAGCCGTCCTGGTTGCCGTGACAGCAGGTGGGTATTGGTTCTATCAGAGCCGGGCCGCGACCACGGCCAGCAGCGCAAGCGGTCAAACTTACACACAGATTGTGGATGTGACCCAGGGATCTCTCAACTCGAGCCTGAGTGTGGTGGGGCAGTTGGAGGCCAAGCAGAGCGCTAATCTGGCCTTCGAGCAGATGAGCGGGACAACCAATCTGCTCACCCTGGCGGTGCAGGCCGGCAACGTGGTGACAACCGGGCAGGTGCTGGCAACGATTGACCCGGCGCCGTATGAGCAGGCGCGGGATCAGGCCCGGAGCGATCTGCAGGCGGCCGAGGAAGCCTTGAGCGATCTGCAGACGCCGGCCACGACCCTGGCAATTGCCCAGGCCGATGTGGCTGTCTCCACGGCGAAGCAGGCGTTGGCCCAAGCCAATGACAAGTTGGCCGATTTCAAGTCGCCGGACCTGACCAGCCTGCGCAGCGCCGTGCAAGACGCGCAGGATAGCCTGGCTCTCTTGCAACTTCAGGCCACGCTGGCCGGCCATGAATCGCTGGCCAAGAGCGAACGCGATTTACAGTACGCCGTGAGTTGGTATCAGCGCCGCATTGCCGAGCTGCAGGCGCTGAGCAACCCGAACGCGGAGCAGATCGCTGAGATTCCCGACGACCAGGTCTCGCTGGCCGAAGCGCAGGCTGACCTGGCGCGCGTGCAGGTTGAGCGTGAGCTGGCGCGCCAATCCAGGGCCGCCGAGCTGGCGAAGGCCAACGTCGTGCTGGCGGATGCGCAGGAGGCATTGGCCGAGGCGCAGGCCGGCGGCGACAAGCTGGCGCTGGCGCAGGCCGAACTCGCCCTGCACCAGGCCGAAGTCGCGCTGCAGGCCGCCCAGGAAGCGCGCACCGACCTCGACGCCGGCGCCGATGCCACCAAGATCGCCGCTGCCCAGGCCGCCGTGGATAAGAAACGGCTGACCCTGGGCGATGCCGAAGCCGCCCTCGCCGGCGCCCGGTTGCTGGCGCCCTTCGCCGGCGCCATCCTGCAAACCAACGTCAACGTGGATGACCAGGTGACCGCCAACACGACCATCCTCACCCTCGCCAATCTGGGGACCCTGCAGGTCGTCGCCTCGGTGGACGAGACGACCATCCGCCAGATCAGCGCCGGGCAGGATGCCACCATCACCTTCGACGCCTTCCCCGGCCAGTCGTTGCAGGGCAAGGTGCTCACCGTGCCCCTGCAAGGCTCGCTGCAAGGCGGGGTCATGGTCTACGCCGTGCCGGTCTCTCTCAGCGGCGCCGACAACCTGGCCCTCCTCGTCGGCATGACCGCCAACGTCGAAATCCAGGTCGGTCAGGCTGCCGATGCCCTGTTGGTGCCCACTCTGGCCCTGACCAAAGCCAACGGCCTTTACCAGGTGCTCGTGCCGAACACCACCGATCCGAATGGCGATCCGGTGGCGGTGCCGGTCGAGGTGGGGCTGAGCGATGGGATCTACACGCAGATCGTCAAGGGTCTCAACCCCGGCGACCAGGTTGTTGTGCAGATGGCCTCCACCACGAGCAGCGCCAGCAGCGGAGGCGGCTCCGGCGGCAGTATGATGATGAATGTCACCCGGCAGTTGGGTGGGCGCTAAAAGGAGTCACCGATGAAGAAGCTCATGATGGTGTTACGCGTGGCCGTGAGTTCGCTGACCGCACACACGATGCGAACCGTGCTGACCATGCTGGGAATTGTGATTGGTGTGGCCGCCGTCATCGCGCTGGTGGCGGCGGGCACGGGTGCGCAGGCGCAGGTGGTGAGCCAGTTTCAATCGTTAGGATCGAACCTGGTCACTGTGACCGCGATGTCGAACTTTGGCTTCTCGCAGAGCGGCCTGCAGCAGAGCAGCCGCACGTTGACCATGAACGACGTGAACGCGATCAAGAGTCTGGCTACGTCGGTTAGCCAGGTGGCGCCGCTGTACAGCGCCAACGCCACGGTGACGTATGGCGGCAGCACGACCTCGACGACCATCAACGGTGTCACTGAGGAGTATGCCACCGTGCGCAACACAACCGTCACACGCGGACGATTCCTGACGCAGGGAGACAATGAAAACGTGGCGATGGTGGTCGTGCTTGGCACGTCGGTGGTGGAGGATCTGTTTGGCAGTAGTGAGGTGAATGCCGTGGGCGAGACGGTGCGCATCAACCGCCAGAACTATGAGGTGATCGGCGTGTTGAAGTCCAAGGGGCAAAGCGGGCCGCAAAATCAGGATGACATCATCATCATGCCGTTGCGCACCGCGCAGCTCAAGCTGGGCGGCGCGGGCACCATCACCCTGCGCTCGATCAACCTGCAGGTGCGCACGGCCGAGGAGATGGACCTGGCGCAGGCGCAGGTGACGGCAATTCTACGCACCCTGCATGGCCTGGCAACCGGCGCGGATAACGACTTCCTGGTGCAAAACCAGGCCGACATCCTGAGCAGCGTCGCGGAGACATCGGGAACCTTCACGACTTTGCTGGGCAGCATTGCGGCCATCTCGCTCCTGGTGGGCGGTATCGGCATCATGAACATCATGCTGGTCAGCGTCACCGAACGCACGCGCGAGATTGGTCTGCGCAAGGCCGTGGGGGCCAAGCGCGGGGACATCCTGGTGCAATTCCTGACGGAGGCGATTGTCATGAGTGCCCTGGGTGGTGTGGTCGGCGTGGCGCTCGGTGTCGTCGGCGCCCAGATCATCACGCCATTGCTGGGCAGCAGCCAGGCCGTAGTGACCAGCCAAAGTGTGGTGCTGGCCCTGGCCGTCTCGCTGGCGATCGGAGTCTTCTTCGGCCTCTACCCGGCCAACCGCGCCGCCAGTCTGAATCCGATCGACGCGCTGCGCTACGAATAGAAGTCCGATCGTCAGTTTCCCCCGCAGGCAAGCCACGCCGCCAGCAGAACAAACTGCTGACGGCGTGACTTTTTGTTTTCAGGCGCTTCCTCTCACTATTTTGGGCGGCCAGTTTGACATTTGATACGCCTTTGGGGTAAGATAATTGGAGTTTGATTCCTCGGTTGTGAATGCCCCGACCGGCCTGACATGCCGATCTGAAACGCTGACGACTTTTCACCGAAACAAGGGAAAGCGCTATGAACTTCGTTCTGAACGGTCAACTCAAGCACTTCGAGGGTGACCCTGATCTGCCGCTGCTGACCTACCTGCGCCAGCATGAAGGGATCATCTCGCCCAAGGATGGCTGCTCACCCCAGGCGGCCTGCGGCTGCTGCGCGGTAGACCTCAACGGTAAGGCGGTGCTCTCCTGCGTCACGCCCATGAAGAAGGCGGACGGCGGGCAGGTCACCACCACAGAGGGCCTGGGCGAGTATCGCCAGCGGGTCTTTGCGCACGCCTTTGTGGCCACTGGCGGCATTCAATGCGGCTTCTGCATTCCTGGCATGGTCATGCAGGCCAATGCGCTCATCAATCGCCAGCCGCAGCCCAACCGCGACGAGATCACCAGGGCGCTGACGCCGCACCTGTGCCGCTGCACGGGGTATAAGAAGATTGTAGATGCGATTGAAGTGGCCGCGGGCGCCATTTGGCACGAGGAAGAGGTTCCACAGCCCGTCACACCAGGGCATGTGGGCGACCGCCATCCCAAATACGATTCCTACAGCGCCGTGCTTGGTCAACGTCCTTACGTGGATGACATCCAGATCGAAGGCATGCTGCATGGGGCGCTGCGTTTCAGTGACTATCCACGCGCCCGCGTCCGGCGCCTGGACACCACGGCCGCCAGCCAGGTGCCGGGCGTGCTGCGCATCGTCACCGCGGCCGATGTGCCGGGGCGCCGGCATGTGGGGTTGATCCAGCAGGACTGGCCGTTGATGGTGGCGGTGGGCGAAGAGACGCGTTACATCGGCGATGTGCTGGCGGAGGTCGTGGCAGAGACAGAGCAGGCGGCCCGCCTGGCGGCGACCAAGATCGAGGTTGACTACGAAGTGTTGGCGCCGCTGACCGATCCCTTCGAGGCGCTGCGGCCCGATGCACCGCAGTTGCACCCCGCCGGCAACGTGTTGGACAGCACGATCATCAAGCGTGGTGATCTGCAGGCGGCGCAGCGGGCATCGGCCTTCATTTCCTCGGATCGCTATCAAACCCAGCGCATCGAGCATGGCTATATGGAGCCGGAAGCGGCCATCGCCTACCCGGAGGAGGACGGACTCACCGTGCTCTCGCAGAGCCAGGGCGTCTACGAAGACCGCACGCAGATTGCGGCGCTGATGGGCCTGCCGGAAGAACAAATTCGGGTGATTTTGGTGCCCAACGGCGGCGGATTTGGCGGCAAGGAGGATCTGTCGGTGCAGGGACACGCGGCGCTGATCGCCTATCTGCTGCGCCGGCCGGTGAAGGTGAAGCTGACGCGGGATGAGTCCATTCGGATGCACCCAAAGCGCCATCCCATGGTGCTGGATTATCGCGTGGGCTGCGATGCGGCCGGCAAGCTGACTTTTGTGCAGGCGCGCATCATTGGCGATTCCGGGGCCTACGCGTCGGTCGGCGCCAAGGTGTTGGAGCGGGCCGCCGGTCACGCCACGGGCGCGTATCATGTGCCGGTCGCGGACATCGAGGCGGTGGCGGTGTACACCAATAACGTGCCGTGCGGCGCCATGCGCGGGTTTGGCGTCAATCAAGCGGCCTTTGCCATCGAGGGTTGCATTGACGACCTGTGCCAGCAGGGGGGCTTCGACCGCTGGCAGTTCCGCTATGACAACGCGATTACCGAGGGCAGCATGACGGCGACGGGGCAGGTGATTGAGGGCGGAGCCGGATTGCGCGCCACGCTCCTGGCCGTCGAAGACGAGTTTCGTGCGGCCAGGTTTGCCGGGCTGGCCTGCGGCATCAAGAATACCGGTATCGGCAACGGCGTGACCGATGCCTCACGCGTGCGCATCAGTGTGCTGGCGGCCGACAGGATCGTGGTTGACCACGGCTGGACCGAGATGGGGCAGGGCGTCCACACGGTCGCCTTGCAGACTCTGTGTACCGAGACCGGCGTTGACCCAAGCATTGTCGAGATGCGGGTAGACACGGCTTCCGGGCAAGAGGCCGGCATGACCACCGCGTCGCGCGCGACATCGCTGGTGGGCAATGCGATGATTGACGCGGCGCGCAAACTGCGCGCCGATTTGGATCAGACCGGCGGCCGCCTGGATTCCCTGGTGGGCCGCGCCTACGAGGGCAGTTGGCGCGTGGAATGGACAACGCCGGTCAAGGCGGCGACGACGACTTCCGAAGCCCCGGAGCGTATCGCCACCCACTATTCGTATAGCTACGCCACGCAACTTGTCATTTTGGACGATGACGGGCAGATTGCCAAGATCGTGGCGGCGCATGACGCGGGCAAGATCTTCAACCCGACGCTTTTCGAGGGCCAGGTGGAAGGCTCGTTGCACATGGGGCTGGGCTATGCGATCAGCGAGGATCTGCCGATGGAAGGCGGCTATTTCAAGAGCACGCGCCTGCGCCAGTGCGGCATCCTGCGCGCCAAAGAAATGCCGGAGATCGAGGTGATCGGCGTCGAGGTGGCCGACCCCTACGGGCCTTACGGCGCCAAGGGGGTGGGCGAGATCGGCCTGGTGCCGACGGCCGGCGCGGTGGCCAATGCGCTGTGTCAGTTCGATGGCGTGCGCCGCACGCGGCTGCCGATGGCGCTGCCCAAGCGGGCGCGTTGATCTGCCCATGCGCCGAACCATGTCGGCGCTCCCGATCCGAAGTCCCCGACTTGTCGGGGACTGTTCCTAATGATGATAGGGGTGGCTTTTCATGAGCGAACCAGGTGAGCAGAGTGGCTTGGCGAGGCGGCTGAACAGCAGCCGGCTCTTCGATGCGCTCCTGCCGTTCTTTGCCACGATCCTGGCCCTGGTCGTCGGGGCCGTTCTGCTGACGATCTTGGGCGTCAACCCGCTGACCGCCTACGGCTCACTGTTGCGCGGGGCGTTTGGCACGGTCAGCGGCTTTACCCAGACCCTGGCCAAGTCCACGCCGCTGCTGCTGGTGGCGCTCGGTATCTGTATTGCCTTTCGCGGCGGGGTCATCAACATCGGCGGCGAGGGACAGATCATCATCGGCGCCGTGGCGGCCGCGGCCGTCGCTCTGGCCTTGCCCACTCTGCCCGGTGTGCTGCTGGTGCCGCTGACCCTGGGGGCGGGGGTGGCAGGTGGGGCCGTGTGGGGCGGCATCGCCGGCGTGCTCAAGGCCCGCTTTGGGGTCAATGAGATTCTGAGCACCGTCATGCTCAACGCCATCGCGCTGCAGTTGATGAATTTTCTGCTGCGTGGCCCCATGCTTGATCCGGAGCAAATTGCCGCCGGCACGAACATTCCCCAGAGCGCCACGCTGCCGGATCAGGTGTGGCTCTTGCGCCTGGTGCCGCGCACCCTGTTGCATGCCGGGTTGGTGCTGGCGGTGATTTTGGCGGTGGTGGTTTTCATCTTTCTGTGGCGCACCACCATCGGTTTCCGTATCCGCGCAGTCGGCCTCAACCCCTCAGCCGCGCGCTACGCAGGCATCCCGGTGCGGCGCTACATGGCCCTGGCGCTGATCCTCAGCGGCGCGTTTGCCGGCCTGGCCGGCGCCGTCGAAGTGACGGGGGTTCATCATCGCATGATCGAAGGGTTGTCGGGCGGCTATGGCTTCAGCGGCATTGTGGCCGCGCTCTTTGGCAAGCTGCACCCGCTGGGGGCGATCCCGGCCTCGATCATCTTTGGCGGCCTGTTGGTGGGCGCCGACAAGATGCAGCGCACGGTGCAGGTGCCCAGTTCGCTGGTGGTGGCCATCAACGGCCTGATTGTGCTCTTTGTGGTGGCCAGCGACTATTTTGTGCGACGGCGCGCCCTGCGCCGCGTGGCGCCCGTGGCCCCGACCGCCGAGATTTCCCCTGTCATCGCTCCACAGGAGGCGGCCGGTGATTAGTGATCTGCTCACAACCGCGGTGTTGATCGGCATCCTGCACAGCGGCATCCGCCTGGCCACGCCCTATCTGCTGGCCGCACTCGGTGAGGCGGTCTCCCAGCGGTCCGGGGTGCTTGATCTGGGCGTGGACGGCATCATGCTGATGGGGGCGTTTGCCGCGTTCTTCACGGTTTTCCAAACCGGCAACCTGTGGTTGGGCGTCGGCGCGGCGCTTGTGGTGGGCGCGTTGATGGGCCTGTTGATGGCGGTCATCAGCGTGACGTTTCAGGCCGAACAGGGCATCAGCGGCATCGGTCTCTATCTGTTCGGCCTGGGGCTTAGCAGCCTGCTCTTCCGTGTCCTGATCGGTTCAGTCGTGGGGGTCAGCGGTTTCGAGGAGATCAAGATCCCTGTCCTGAGTAGCATCCCGGTCGTGGGCGACATCTTCTTCAACCATAACATCCTGGTCTACCTGGCCTATCTCATGGTGCCGGCGATCTGGTTCCTGTTCGACAAGACCACGCTGGGCCTGAAGGTGCGGGCCGTCGGCCAGAATCCAGAGGCGGCCGATTCGCTCGGCGTCAGCGTCAACCGTGTGCGCTACTTCGGGGTGATTTTTGGCGCCGCGCTGGCGGGCGTGGCCGGCGCGTCCCTGAGCATCGGCACCCTGAACGTTTTTCAGGAGAACATGACCAATGGCTTGGGCTTCATCGCCGTGGCGTTGGTCTACTTTGGCGGCTGGCGGCCCGTGGGCGTGCTGCTCGGTTCGCTGCTCTTTGCCACCGTCAACTCGCTGCAGCTATGGGTGCAGGTCAAGGGCATCCCCATCCCGTCTGATCTGGCCGTGATGCTGCCGTACCTGTTGACGATTATTGTTCTGATCTTTGCCACCAACCAGATCAAACAGCCGGCTGCGCTCGATAAGCCGTTCGAGCGCAGCGGTTGATGGCAGATATGAAATCACTTGAGAAAGGCACTCGAAAAATCGAGTGCCATCAGGCGTCGAACTTGTTCGGCGGATTGTTGAGTTTTTTGTGAGTCAGCAGAAAGTCAAAGGAGAATCGTATGCGTCGTTCAATTACCACTGTGCTCGTGCTGTTGTTGGTCATCAGCGTGTTGTTGACAGGTTGCCAGGCTGCCCAGCCGACGGCAGCCGTCAGCAAAGGCCCCTTCAAGATTGCGATCGTGCTGCCCAGCCCGATCACAGACATGGCCTGGGGCCAGGCCATGTACGGTGTCTTGAAGGCCGTGCAAAAGGAAATGGGCGAGGATAAGCTGCAGCTTGCCTATTCCGACAACATGTTCCAGGTGGCCGATGCAGCGGCGGCCCTGCGTGACTACGCCACCGAGGGTTACAACCTGGTCATTGCGCACGGCACCCAGTATGGCAACTCGATGTTCGATGTGGCCAAGGACTTCCCCGGCACCAGTTTTGCCTGGGGCACGGCCACCGACACCGGCGCCAGCAAGAACCTGAAGAATGTGTTTGCCTACGAGGCCAACGCGCAAGAAGGCGGCTACGTCAACGGCGTGATCGCGGCCATGCTGAGCAAATCGGGCGTCCTGGGCGTCGTTGGCCCGGTGGAAGCCGGCGATGCCAAGCTGTACATTGACGGTTTTGTGGCCGGAGCCACGGCCACCAAGGCGGACATCAAGGTCAATATCAGCTACACCGGCTCCTTCGGCGATACCGCCCTGGCAGCCGAAGCGGCCAACACCCATATCGCGGCCGGCGCTGACGTGCTCACCGGTTCCGCGCAGCAGGTGGTGGGCGCGATCGGTGTGGCCAAGAGCAAGGGCGTCAAGTGGCTGGGCACGCAGAGCGATCAAAGTTCGTTGGCGCCTGATGTAGTCGTGGCAACCCAGGTCTTCGACTGGACCGCGGTGGTCAAGGACATGATTGATCTGCACCAGAAGGGCACGATGGGCGGCAAGGCCTACACCCTGACCCTGTCCAACGGTGGCCTGAAGATTGTCTTCAACGCCGGCTCTCCGGTGCCTGACGATGTCAAGAAGGCGGCCGAGCAGGCGATCCAGGCGATCAAGGACGGGAAGATCAAGCCGCTGCCTTGAGCGGCCTCACCTCATCCCCCGGCCCCTTCTCCTCTCCGCGTGGCGGAGAGGAGAAGGGGGGAGAGCCGCCTCTCCCCTTTCCGCAGACGGTGTTGTCACGCCGGAGGCGTGACCTACGTGGGGAGTCTTATTTTTGTGTCAGGGTATTTTATGACGAACTCGACCGCCCCGGTTTCACTTTCTTCTCCCGCGCTGCTGCCAACCGGGTTGCCGCGCATTGACTTGCTGGAGATGCGCGGCATCGTCAAGCGCTTCCCTGGTGTGCTGGCCTGTGACCGCATTGACTTCGATGTGAAGGCCGGCGAGGTGCATGCGCTGCTGGGCGAAAACGGGGCCGGTAAGTCCACCCTGATGAAGGTGCTGTACGGCCTCTATCACAAGGACGGCGGTGAGATTCGCGTCAATGGCCGGCCGGTGGAAATTCACACTCCCACCGACGCCCTGCGTCAGGGCATCGGCATGGTGCATCAGCACTTCATGCTGGTGGACACGCTGACCGTGGCCGAAAATGTCGCCCTGGGCCTGCCATCCAGCCGCGGCCCGCTGCTCGATCTTGACAAGGTGGAAGCGCGCATCCGTGTGCTGTCCGCCGCCTATGGCCTGCAGGTTGACCCCAAGTCCCCTGTGTGGACGCTGCCGGTGGGGGTGCGTCAGCGCGTGGAGATCATCAAGGCGCTCTATCGCGGCGCGGCGCTGCTCATTCTGGACGAGCCGACGGCTGTGCTGACGCCGCAGGAGGTGGACGACCTGTTTGTCACCCTGCGCCAGATGACCCGCGACGGTCACAGCCTGGTGTTCATCAGCCACAAGCTGCGTGAGGTGCTGGCGCTCAGCGACCGCATCAGCGTGCTGCGCGGCGGCGCGCTGGTGGGCACCGTGCCCAACGAAGGCGTCACGCGGCAGCAGTTGGCGCGCATGATGGTGGGCCGGGAATTGCTGTTGGAACGCAAGCGCGTGCCGGTGCAGGTGGGCGAGACGCTGCTCTCGCTCAACGATGTGGAAGCCTACCGGATCACGGGCACGCGCGCGCTGTATCACCTGACGCAAACGCTGCGCGGCGGTGAGATCCTGGGCATCGCCGGCGTCAGCGGCAACGGGCAGCGTACCCTGGCCGAGGTCATCGCCGGCCTGCGCGACCTGCGCGATGGTCACATCACCCTCCTGGGCGCCGACATCACCGCCTGGTCAGTGGGGCAACGCATCGAGGCGGGTCTGCGCTACATTCCTGAGGAGCGCATGCACGATGGCGTCATTCAGGAATTCTCCGTGGCTGAGAACATAATTTTGCAGGACCATGTGCGGCCGCCCTTCAGCAAGAGCAGTTTCCTCGATTTCAAGGCCATTGCCCGGCGCAGTCAGGACCTGGTGCGGGAGTTCCGTATCAAGACACCGGGCATTGACACGCCGATCAAGAACCTGAGCGGCGGCAACATCCAGAAGGTGATCCTGGCCCGTGAGTTGTCCAACAACCCCAAGGTGCTGATTGCCGCGCAGCCCACGCGTGGGTGGACATTGGCGCGACCGAATATATTCATCAGCGCCTGCTCGATCAGCGCAGCCAGGGCACGGCCATTCTGCTCATTTCCGAAGACCTGGACGAGATTTTGGCCCTTTCCGACCGCATTGCGGTGCTGTACGAGGGCGAGGTGATGGGCGTCGTCCAGCGCGATGAGACGAACGCTGAGGAGCTGGGGCTGATGATGGCTGGTGTGCGCCAGGCCGCCGAATGAATTCGGGGCGAAGGGGCGTTCCGCCGCAAAGTCGGCCTGCGCCGACTGGCATCGCGTCCACGCAGGTGGCCGCCCGGCCGCCAGGCCCATCAGGCGCGATTTCAATCGCTCGCCACCGGACAAAAAAAGACATCCGATTTCTGAGAGAAATCGGATGTCTTTTTGACGCCTGGTTTCTACGCCGCCGGTGCGACGCAGACCTCGCTCTCGCTGAAGGTTGGGTTGGCGTAGCCGAAATCGAACAGAATCAGCCATGTGTCCGGGTTGTCTTTGGCAAAGGCGGTCACTGCGGCGCAGGCAGCCACCGCATCTTGGGGTTTTTCGTATGCCTGCCACCAGAGATCGGCCACCTGGGCATACAGGTTGACCGGCTCGGCCGCCAGGAACTCGACGACGGTGACCTCCGCCTTTTCCATTTCTCCGCTGTACGCGTAGGCAAGCGCCAGGCGATAGCGGGCGAAACTGCGCAGTTCGTCGAGTTCGTTATCGCGGGTGCCGCACTTCTCCAGGGCGCTGTCGTTCAGCAGGGCATCGTAGGCGATGGCCGCCTCGGCATACTTCCCTGTGAGCATCAGTTGATTCGCATCCAGCAGATGATGATACAGACAGGTGGACGGATCATACATGAGATCGGTCAGTCTGTACGGCGCGCCCGCAAGCGATGACCAGGTCTCGTTCCATGAACGCTGTGGCCCGGCGCCCACCGAGGCGATGATGCCGCCGTGCAGCAGCAGCTCCTGGCCTGAACCATCGTTGATGTCCTTGAAGCTGACCGTGGGATAGGCCATGGTCGCGTTGCCGTCAATCCAGTTTTGGAACGAACTGCTGGCCGGGTCCCAGGAGATGATGTGAACCGTGCCGAAGCAGGTGTGCGCGCCGCAAGTGGTATCGGTCCAGGAGATGTCAATCTTGCCGTCCGCGTTGATGTCGCTGGTGTCGAGCAGGGCGACGTCACCGGCTGCGCCGGCCTGGTAGGCCAGTTCCTTGCTGTCGCGCCCGGCATGGAAGATCAACAGGTCGCCGGTGGGCACCGCGGCCGCGGAGATGGGGTCGGTGATGACGATGATGTAGTCATCGAGCTTGTCGCCGTTGATGTCCTGGATGGTGACGCCGCCGTGCGCGCTGGTCACTGCGCCACAGGTTCGCAACCAATCCAACAGTTGCACAGGATTGGCGTTGAGCGCGTCATGGATACCGGTGGTGTAGTCAGCAAACTGCGTGGGGCAGGCAGGCATGCCGACGATAGGCGGTTTGGTTGCGCTGCCACCCGGTGGCACTGGTGTTACCGTGCTGCTGCCGGGGGTGGACGCGCTGGCGCCCGGAATGACCATGCGATCGCCGATGAACAGTACCTTGCCGCGGCGCTGCAGCTTGGGGTTGGCGTTCCACAGGGCGGCAAAGGGCACCCCGGTCCGCGCCGCAATGCCATACCAGGTGTCGCCTGGGCGTACCGTGTAGGTGGCGCCGGTGGTTGGCTGCGGGGTGACTGTGGTTGCCGGGCCGCTGCTGCCGTCGCCCGGGATGCAGAGTCGGTCGGTGAGCCAGAGCTGGTTGTTGCGCCGGATGTAGCGCGCGTTGGCGGCCTTGAGCGCGGCCACGCTGACGCCGTAGCGCTGCGCCACGCTGCTCCAGCCATCGCCAGCTCGCGGCGTTACGATCTGGCTGCACTGACCGCCGTTGGGTGTCGTTGATGCAGCCGCGCTCATGCTGCTGAGCGCCAGGGTCAGCAAGGCGACGCATACAACGACCACGACGAAAGTTCGACGACGAAGTTGACCGGCCATTTCTTTTCCTCCGAAAATCAAGCCACTGAGTTTTTTGTGCCCGAGCACGACGGGTGCAGCTATTATACACCAGGATGGGCAAATACCAGAATCAGGCCCGCGTTTGGCTCTTGCAGGCGCGTCAGGTTATAATGAACCTATGAGCGATCGCGTTTTCCCTGCCCACGCCCTGGAAACTGGCGCCGTCGCGGTCAGGCCGCAGACGGTTCTGGCGCGCTTGGCCGTCGTGCTGTTGATGGCCGGCCTGGTCTGGCGCTTTGTTGCCACGTTGGCCCCCGTCACCGTGCAGGTGGACGGCTACGCCGACCGCGTCTTCACCCATCAGCGCACCGTGCGCGAGCTGTTGGCTGAGCTGAACCTGGCCCTGGCGCCCGGGGATCACATGACGCCGGCGCTGGAGCAGGCGATTGCGCCTGGACTGCATGTCCAGGTGACGCGGGCGCGGCCACTGCTGGTCGTTGCGGACGGCCGTGAAATCCTGGTGCGCACGCACAGCCAGCGGGTGGGTGACATTTGGCCGGCCGCGGGCATCACGCCTGCGGGGATGGACGAGCGCTTTCTGGATGGGGTTCCCGTGACCGATCAAACCGCGCTGCCTGTCCCTGTGATCGAGCCTGGCGTGGCCCCGCGCTACCGGGCCGGGCGGCCGTGGGTGGGCAAGCAGCCGGCGCCGCTCACGCTCACGCTGCGCCGCGCGGTGCCGCTGACGGTGCTGGACGAGGGGCTGCCGTTGACCTTCATGACCACGGCGCCCACAGTCGGGGAAGCGCTGCGCCGCGAGCAGTTCGTCCTCTACCTGGGGGATGTTGTGCAGCCCAGTCTGGGCAGCCCGGTACGCGCCGGCGGACGGGTCTTCATCCAGCGCTCGACGCCCGTGGTGTTCTTTGCCGATGGCGAGACCTTGAAAACGCGCACCCGCCAGTACACGGTGGGTGACGCCCTGGCCGAGCAGGGGATCGTGGTGGTCGGGCTGGATCAGGTGGAGCCGGCCTTGACGACGCCCCTGGTGCCCAACCTGGCCATTCGGGTCATTCGCGTGCGTGAAGTCCTGGAAATTGAGCAGCAGGTGGTGCCGTTCATTTCCATCTGGGTGGGTGACGATAAACTGGAGATTGATCGCAGCCGGGTCAGTGTGGCCGGCCAGGATGGCATCCAGCGCCAGCGCTACCGTATGCGCTACGAGGACAACCAGGTGGTGGCGCGGACGCTGCAGGAAAGTTGGGTGGCGCAAGAGCCGATCACACGGGTGCTGGCGTACGGTCGCCAGATTACCCAGAAAACGCTGGATACGCCAGAGGGTCCGATCATCTATTGGCGCAAGCTGCGTGCATACACCACGTCCTACACCGCTTCCAGTGCGGGCGTGCCGCGCAGCAGCCCCTCCTACGGCCGCACCCGCATCGGCTTGCCGCTCAGCACCGGAATCGTCGCGGTGGACCCCACCGTGATTCCGCTGCGTTCATGGGTGTATGTCCCCGACTACGGCAAGGGCCTGGCCGGCGACACCGGTGGCGGGGTCAAGGGTAAGTTCGTTGACCTCGGCTTTTCCGAGGGCGAGTACCAATCGTGGCACTGGTGGAGTGATGTCTATCTGTTGTGGCCGCCCCCCCCAACTTATCAAATTCGCTGGGTGTTGCCAGATTGGCCCAAGTATCCTGACCGGCGTCGTTGAAATGGCCGGCGGTTGAGTTGTGGCGTTAGTTTTCTTGAAACCACTTTTTGTGCGAGGGTATGTGCATGTTACAACCACGTTTGTTCTTCGATCTATCTGCCTTTGCTCATGCGGCCTTGTTCGATGACCTGGCGTTCGTCTGGCAGGCACTGCCGGCGATTGGCGCCTATGCACGGGCGCAGTTGGCTACGGCCTATCAGCCGGCGCTGCTCGGCACCGTCGCGACCGGCGCCTATCTTGTCAACCCGGAGTTGATCTACCTGGGCGAGGGGAGCATCATCGAGCCAGGCGCTTACGTGGCCGGCCCCTGCATCATCGGCCGGCACTGTGAGATTCGCCACGGCGCGTACGTGCGCGGCGATGTCATTCTTGGCGATGATAGCATCATCGGCCATGCCAGCGAGGTCAAGAATTCGATCTTCCTGAATGGCGCACATGCGCCGCACTTTGCCTACGTGGGTGATTCGATCCTGGGCAATCGCGTCAACCTGGGCGCAGGCACCAAGCTGAGCAATCTGGCGTTGACCAGCCAGAAAGACCCGACCACCCGCCAGCGCAGCACCATCCGGCTGGAGGTCAACGGCCAGATGGTGGATACCGGCCTGGCCAAGATGGGCGCGATCATGGGCGATGACAGCCAGACCGGCTGTAACTCGGTCCTCAACCCCGGCTGCATCATCGGCCCGCGCACGCTCATCTACGCCAATGTCAGCCTGCGTAAGGGCTATTACCCGGCCGACACCATCGTCAAACTGGAGCAAGGGATCAGCATGCTGCCGCGGATGTAGGGCCGTGGCGTGCTATCTCTGAGGGCGCTGAGGAGGAACGATCATGTGCGGGCGTTTCACCCTTTTTGCTTCGCCTGAAACGATTCAGGCTGAGTTCGACCTGGCCGAGCCGCCGGCAAACCTGGCGCCGCGCTACAACATTGCGCCCACGCAGCCGGTGGCGGTCATCGCCAACCACGCGGCGGCGCGCCGGGTTGAGCTTTTTCAGTGGGGCCTGATTCCCTCCTGGGCCAGGGACCCCAGCATCGGCAGCCGCATGATCAACGCGCGCGCCGAGACCCTGGCCGAGAAGCCGTCGTTCCGCACCGCCCTGCGCAAGCGGCGCTGCCTGATCCTGGCCGATGGCTTTTACGAATGGCGCAAGGACAACGGCAGCAAGACCCCCTTCTTCATTCATCTCGTCTCGCGGCGGCCGTTTGCCCTGGCCGGCCTGTGGGAGGTTTGGCAAACCCCGGACGGCGTCCGCGCTTCCCACCTGCACCATCATCACCACCGGGCCAAACAGCCTGATCGCGGCGTTGCACGACCGCATGCCGGTCATCCTGCCGCCCGCGGCGTACGCGGCCTGGCTCGACCCTGCGCCGTTGGCCCCGACTGATTTGGCCCCGCTGCTGGTTTCTTATCCGGCCGGCGAAATGGCGCTCTACCCGGTGTCGCGCACGGTCAACGCGCCGGCCAACGACAGCCCGGCCTGCATTGCGCCAGGATGAGTTTGCTTGCGCTTTTCGTGGACAAGTTCTATAATTCAATCAGGCTGCGTGAGCATTGTCCGTTCCCACAGTGCTCGCAAGCAGCGTGAATCAACATTCCTGTTGGCTGCGGCGCCCGGCCGAAGATTGACTCCCGCTCAGCGCCGGAACCCGGTAACAGGCAGTGGGAACGAATGAGATACGAGGAATGAGATAAGAGGAAGGAGGCAGGTGTTCATGGCTGACAACAGCAGTCTGCGCGGGCAGTTTGGCTCGCATGAGAAATCGTCAGCGCAAGAGGGCAAGGATTTCGGTGATCTGGGAGGCGCGTTTGGCTCGCGCAGCGAGGATGATGTTCAACCGCAGCAGCCCGTGGCCGTACCCGCAGCCCGGCCAGCGGCCGAACCGCCGCTGACGACGCAAACTCCAGCCGAAGATGATGGCCCCAAGAAGCGCTACTACACGCCTTCGGAAGTGATGGCCAAGAAGGGCTGTATTGGCTGCGGCGGGATGGCGCTCGCCGCTCCCCTGCTGCTGGCGGTGGCGGGCCTGGTGGCCTGGCTGCGCTAAAACCCCCGTAGGCTTGTGCGCGAGAGGAGGAATCCTTATGTTGTGTGGTTGGATCGCTGCTTTGCTCGTCACCATCGTCATCGTGGCTGCCGTTGAAATGGTTTCCAAGACCAACCTGCCTTACGGCTGGGTGGGCAACATCGTAGTCGGCTTCATCGGCGGCGTCCTTGGTCAGTTCGTCCTGGGCCAGAGGGGGCCAACCCTCGCCGGCGTCTATGTCATTGAGACGTTCATCGGCTCGCTCGTCTTCGTCCTGGCCGCCAAGTGGGTCATGGGACGCATGGCTGCTCGCCGCTAGAAATAACTTTCTCCAAACCCGTCCAACCGTTTACGGCCGGGCTGCAAGTTTGCGCCAGGCGCGCAAGCCGCCGGCTTGCGCTACGGCGTGACGGCCGGGAGGCTGGCTTCCCACAGCGGCCCTGGGCCGAAGGCTTGCAAGCCGGCGGCTTGCGCTACGGCGTGACAGCGCCGCCCGGCCAGGACGGCCGGATCTGCGGGGACTGCCGCTCTCCTCCCCCTTCTCCTCCCCCCGGCTCTCCTCCCCCCTTCTCTTCCCCCCTTCTCCTCTCCGCACCGCGGAGAGGAGAAGGGGCCGGGGGTTGAGGTGAGGTCTCATTTTTATCGTGCTCCTGCTGTTTCGCCCCCCCAGAGTTGATGTTTCAATGCCTGATTTTTCCGATGACCGGCAGTTGGTCGAGGCGCTGGCTGGCGGCGATGAGGCGGCCTTCAGCTTCTTGCTCGACCGCTACCACCAGGCGCTCATCCGCACCGCGCTGCTTTACGTTTCCGGCCGCGCGGTGGCGGAGGAGGTGGTGCAAGAAACCTGGCTGGCCGTGCTGCAAGGCATTCAGCGCTTCGAAGGGCGCTCATCCTTGAAGACCTGGCTCTTTCGTATCCTGATGAATCGCGCGCAGACCCGCGGTCAGCGCGAGGGTCGCACCATCCCCTTCTCCGCTCTTGCTCCTGACTCTGCGGACGCCGATGAGCCAACCGTGGAACCAGATCGCTTCTTATCTGCCACCCATCCGCAGTGGCCCGGCCACTGGACGCAACCGCCTCGCTCCTGGCAGGGCATACCCGAAGAGCTCTATCTGTCTGCCGAGCTGCACGCTGCATTGCTGCAGGCCATCGAACAACTGCCTCCTCAGCAGCGTGCGGTGATTTCACTGCGCGACCTGGATGGCTGGAGCGCCCAAGAGGTCTGTAACACCCTGCATCTCAGCGAGACTAACCAGCGTGTTCTGCTCCATCGCGCCCGCGCCAAAGCCCGTAAAGCCCTGGAGCAGTACCTGGAGCGAGCGGGGGGAGATCGCACTTGAACAGAACAGCCATGCCTGCCCAAGAATTGACCTGTCAGCAGTTGGTAGAATTGGTCACCGACTACCTGGAAGGCGCGCTGTCTGCACCCGAACGGGCGCGCTTCGAGGCGCACCTGGCGATGTGCCATCACTGCGCGGAATATCTCGCGCAGATGCGGCGCACGATTCAGACGCTGGGCAGGCTGACGGAGGCCTCGTTGGATGCGCAGGCCAGACGTGATCTTTTGCAGCTTTTTCGTACCTGGAAGCACCGGCAGGCGCCGCCCGTCAACGGCGCCGCGCGCACTCATTCAAATGGCGGGACGTCATCAAAAGGGAAATGACACAGAGGGACATGACATCATGGAACTAGCTATGATCGGCCTGGGCCGCATGGGCGGCAACATGGCGCGGCGATTGGCACGTGGCGGCCATCGCATCGTCGCTTATAATCGCACGCCGGACAAGGCGCTGGAATTGGCGCAGACCGAGCCAAACGTCGAGCCTGTGACAGCGCTGGCGGAGTTGGTGGCGCAATTGACCGCGCCGCGCGCAGCCTGGGTGATGGTGCCCGCTGGCGACGCCACCGAGCAGATGATTGACACCTTGCTGGATTTGCTGACGCCTGGTGACATCATCATTGATGGCGGCAACTCCAACTACCACGACACGCAGCGCCGCGCCGGCAAAGTCAAAGGGCGCGGCTTTCACTTTGTGGATGTGGGCACCAGCGGCGGCGTGTGGGGATTGACCGAAGGCTACAGCCTGATGATCGGCGGCGACAAGGAAGTGGTTGAGCGTCTGACCCCCATCTTCCAGACGCTGGCGCCTGGGGCTGACAAGGGCTGGGGTCATGTGGGGCCGCATGGCGCCGGTCATTTTGTCAAGATGGTACACAACGGCATCGAGTACGGCATGATGCAGGCGTTTGCCGAGGGCTTCGAGATCATGCGCAGCAAGCAGGAGCTGGGCCTGGATGTGGCGCAGATTGCCCAAATCTGGCGCAACGGCAGCGTGGTGCGCTCCTGGCTGCTGGACCTGACCGCGGCCGCGCTGGCGCAGGATGCCAGTCTGAGCGACATTGCCGGTTGGGTCGCGGATAGCGGCGAGGGACGCTGGACGGTGGCCGAGGCCATTGACCTCGATGTGGCGGCGCCGGTCATCACCTTGTCGTTGCTGATGCGCTTTGTCAGCCGCCAGGACGAGAGCTACGCCGCTAAGCTGCTGGCCGCCATGCGCAATCAATTCGGTGGTCATGCTGTCAAAACGGCCGCGTGATGAACAACTCTCTGCCAATCACCATTGTCATTTTTGGCGCGTCTGGTGACCTGACCGAACGCAAGCTGATTCCGGCCATCTTCAGCCAGTACCGCAAAGGGCGGCTGCCGGCTCATGTTCGCATCGTCGGTTTTGCGCGCCGTCCCTGGAACCCGGATGATTTCCGCGCGCATCTGCTGCACGGCATGCAGGCTTACGCGGCCGAGACGTACGATGAGCAGGCCTGGCAGAGCTTTGGCGCCAACGTGTTCTACGTGCGGGGCGATCTGAGCACGGGAGCCGACTACGCCACGCTGCACCAGGCCTTGAATGACCTGGAGAGCGGGCCGGCCAATCGCCTGTACTACCTGGCGACGGCGCCCGAATACTACATTCCCGCGGTCACGCATCTCGGCGCCAATCAAATGGCTGACGAGGATGAAGCCTGGCGGCGCATCGTCATCGAAAAGCCGTTCGGGCATGATCTTGCCTCCGCCAAACACCTCAATGAGGTGCTGCACGCCGTCTTCCAGGAATCGCAGGTCTACCGCATTGACCATTACCTGGGCAAGGAAACAGCGCAGAATCTGCTCTTCTTCCGCTTCGCCAACACCATCTTCGAGCCGCTCTGGAACCGCAACTACATTTATAACGTGCAGGTCACCGTGGCCGAAAGCGTGGACGTGGGGCATCGCGCCGGTTATTATGACGAGACCGGTGTGTTGCGCGACATGTTCCAGAATCACCTGCTGCAACTGTTGACGCTGATTGCCATGGAACCGCCCGCTTCGTTCAATGCCGATTCCGTGCGCAACGAAAAGGTCAAGGTGTTGGCCGCGGTGCGCCCAATTACACCCGCAAACGTGGCCGGCCGTACGGTGCGCGGGCAGTATCGCACCTACCGCGACGCGCCCGGCGTGGCGCGCGGTTCGCAGACCGCGACCTACGCCGCGTTGCAGTTGTACATTGACAACTGGCGCTGGCAAGGCGTGCCCTTCTATCTGCGCTCCGGCAAGGTCATGCCCGCCAAGATGTCAGAGATCATCATCCAGTTCCGGCGCCCGCCGCACGTCATGTTCAACTTCCCACCGGAGCGGCTGCTGCATTCGAACCTGCTCTCCATCTGCCTGCAGCCCAACGAAGGCATACACCTGCGCTTCGAGGCCAAGGTGCCCGATTCTGTGCAGGACACACGCTCTGTGGACATGGAATTCTACTTTCGCTCCTCTTTTGGCGACGGTCCGCTGCCCGACGCCTATGAGCGCCTTTTGCTCGATGCCCTGGCGGGCGACGCCTCTCTTTTCACACGCAGCGATGAGATCGAGCAGGCCTGGCGCCTGATTGATCCGATCATGGCCGCCTGGGTCACGCCACAGGCGCCGCCGCTCAGCTTCTATGAGGCGGGCACCTGGGGGCCACCTGAGGCCGACATGTTCATGGCCCGCGACGAACGGGTGTGGCGCTCCGTCTGCGGCGCCGGCAAGTGAGCAAATTCATGGATAGCACGACATTGAAACGACAGGCGGCCGAACTCGCCGCCGATTTGGTGGAATCAGGCACGGTCGTTGGCCTGGGGGTTGGCAGCACAGCCATTTTTGCCGTCTATCGCCTGGCCGAACGCCTGCGCCAGGGCGACCTGCGCGACATCGTCGGCGTTCCCTGCTCCATCGCAACCGCCGACGCGGCGCAGCAGTTGGGCATTCCGCTGACCACGCTGGACGAGCATCCCGTGGTGGATGTGACGATTGATGGCGCCGATGAGGTGGACCCGGCGCTGAATTTGATCAAAGGCGGCGGCGGCGCGCTCTTGCGCGAAAAGATCGTGGCGCAGGCCAGCCGTCGTGAAATCATCGTGGTGGATGAAAGCAAACTCTCGCCCGCGCTCTGCACCCGCTTTGCCCTGCCGGTGGAGGTGACGCCGTTCGGCGCGGGCGCGCAGGCGCGCTTTCTGCAATCGCTCGGCGCGCAGGTGACATGGCGCCGCGATAGCCACGGCGACTTGTTTCACACCGATCAGGGCAACCTGATTCTGGATTGCGCCTTTGGCCCGCTGGACGACCCGGCGGCCCTGGCGGACCGGCTGGCCGGCCGCGCCGGCATCGTGGAGCATGGCCTGTTCATCGGCCTGACCACAGACCTCATCGTGGCCGGCGCGCATGGCGTCAGGCACGTGACGCGGGGATGAGAGAGATCGGAGATCGGAGATCAGAGATTGTATGACAGAAGAACTCATTTTGACCCAGCAACGCGACAATGTCTTCGAGATCATCTTGAACCGGCCGGACAAGCGCAACGCGCTGAACTGGCCCATGCTGCGGGCGTTGCCCGGCGCCGTGGCGCAAGCGCGACGTGCGGCGGGGGTGCGCCATCGTCGTGCGTGGCAACGGCAAGGGCTTTTCGGCCGGCATTGATCTGAACGCCTTCTTCGAGCTGCCCGCCGCGTATGGCCCGGACTGGCAGCGTCACATGCGCGAGATTACTGAGGAGTTCCAGGCGCTGCTGAACAGCCTGGCGCAGGTGGAACTGCCGACGATTGCGGTGCTGCATGGCTTCGCCCTGGGATTGGGGCTGGAGTTGGCCCTGGCCTGTGATCTGCGCCTCGCGGCCGAAGGCGCCCTCCTGGGCTTGCCCGAAGCCCGGCTGGGCATCGTGCCCGATGTCGGCGGCTCCACGCGGCTGGCGCAGGCGGTCGGCCTGGTGCGCGCGAAAGAGCTGATCTTCACCGGCCGCCAGATTGACGCCGCGCTGGCCGAACGCTGGGGCCTGGTCAACCAGGTGGCGCCGGCCGATCAACTCGACGCCGCGCTCGATGGGCTGCTGGCGGAGATCACGCAGTGCGCGCCGCTGGCCGTGGGCATGGCCAAGCGTCTGTTGAACGGCATGTTCGACACCCCACGCGGCCTGGCCCTGGAAGGCTGGGCGCAGAGTCAACTGATCGCCACGCAGGACTTTGGCGAAGGCGTGCAGGCCATGCTCCAGCGCCGCCCCGCGCAGTTTCAAACAGGATTGCACCCCCGAATCAGCCCGCCTGATTCAACTCCCAGATCAGGCGCAGACCCGCGAGGGTGAGCCAGGGGTCCACAATCTCCAGCACATCGGTGTGGCGGGCGATCACTTCGCCCAGGCCGCCGGTGGCGATGACCTTCATCTCCGGCCCCAGGCGGGCGCGAAAGCGGGCGACCAGGCCCTCGACGAGCGAAACATAGCCCAGGAAAAGGCCCGACTGCATGGCCTGCACCGTGCTCTTGCCGATCACATCGGGCGGCGCGGTCAACTCCACGCGGAAGAGCTGCGCGGCGCGCTGGCCCAGCGCATCGGCCGCGATGGCCAGGCCCGGCGCAATGGCCCCGCCCAGGTAATCGCCCTCCGCGCTGACCGCGTCGAACGTCGTGGCGGTGCCAAAGTCCACTACGCAGGCCGGCCCGCCGTACAGCTTGTGCGCGGCCGCGGTGTTGACCACCCGGTCTGCGCCCACCTCGCGCGGATTGTCCACGCGCACGCGCACCCCTGTGCGCACCCCGGCGCCGACCACCAGCACCTTGCTGTGCAGATAGTTTTCGCCTAACTCCACGAACGGCTGCGTCACCGCCGGCACCACGCTGGCGATGATCGTGCCGGTCACGCTGCCGGGCGCCTCGAAGCCGGCGCGCTCCATCAGGCTGAGCACCGTCACCGCATACTCGTCGGCCGTTTTACCTTGAACGGTGTTCAAGCGCCAATGGGCCTTGAGCGTCTCGCCCGCGTACAGGCCCAACACAATGTTCGTATTACCAATATCAACGGCCAGTAGCATATCCTCTCCGTTTCTGCCATCACCGATGCTAGTCCACGCAGGTGGACTTTGCAATCGTTGCAGCGACTTGCAGTCGCCCGTCTACATTCACAACACCAGGTTGTCAATCAGCCGCGTGCGGCCGATGCGCACCGCCAGCGACAATAGCACATTTCCGCTCGCCGATTCGTGCAGTTCGGCCAGGCTGCGGGCATCGGCCGCGCTGATGTACTCCACCAGCGCCAGCGGCTCCGCGGCCAGCACCTCGGCCATCCGGCCGCGCAGCCGCTCCGGGTCGCGTTCGCCGTGGTTCCACGCCTCCTGGCCGGCCGTCAGCGCCCGGTAGAGCGCCGGCGCCGCGCGGCGCTGCTCCGGCGTCAGATAGGCGTTGCGGCTGCTCATCGCCAGCCCGTCCGGCTCGCGCACCGTGGGGCAGACCACGATCTCCAGGTCGAAGTTCAGATCGAGCGCCATCGTTTGAATGACACGCACCTGCTGCGCGTCCTTTTGCCCAAAGTACGCGCGCGTGGGGCGGGTCAGGTTGAACAGCTTGGCGACCACCGTGGCGACGCCGCGAAAATGCCCTGGCCGGCGGGCGCCTTCCAGCGGCTGCGCCACCTCCTCCACCGTGACATAAGTCTGAAAGCCGGGCGGATAGATGGCATCGGGGGATGGCGTGAAGACGATGTCACAGCCGGCCTCGGCCAACAGGGCAAAATCCGCGGGAAATCGCGCGGATAGGCCGCCAGGTCCTCGTTGGGGCCAAACTGAGTCGGGTTGACGAAGATGGTCGCGATGACATGCTCATTTTCGGCGCGGGCGGCCTTCACCAGGGCCACATGCCCGGCGTGCAGATAGCCCATCGTCGGCGCCAGGCCCACGGTTCCGCTCAGGCTGCGCCGCACCGCGTGCATTTCTGCGGTTGTGCTGATCTGTTTCATGATCGGCGCTTACCGTTGCCCCCGTAGATGGCGACCGTCGCCTCGCTGCTGGCCGCATCCGCGCCGGCGATCATCCCTTCGCCGGCCGGGCCTGCATCGGTCGCGGCGAGCAGGGCCGACCAGGTGGCGGCGTCCATGCTGACGCTGTGCGCCTCGGTGGGGAAGCTGCCGGCCTGCACCTCGGCCGCATACGCGGTCAGCGCCTCACGGGCCGCCTTGCCCAGTTCGCCGAAGCGCCGCGCGTGCTTGGGCACGAAGTCCTCGAACAGCCCCAGCATGTCGTGCCACACCTGCACCTGGCCGTCGCAGCCGGGGCCGCCGATGCCAATCGTGGGCACATGCACGCGCTTGCTGACCAGCGCGGCCAGTTCGGCCGGCACCAGTTCCAGCACAATGGCAAACGCGCCCGCTTCTTCCAGCGCGATGGCGTCGGCCAGCAACTGGCGCGCGGCGTCCAGGCTGCGACCCTGCACCCGGTAGCCGCCAAACTGGTTGACCGACTGCGGTGTCAGGCCGATGTGGCCCATCACCGGAATGCCATTGTCGGTCAGGCGGCGCACCGTATCCGCCATGCGCGCCCCGCCTTCGATCTTCACCGCCTGCGCGCCCGTCTGCTGCATCACGCGACCGCAGTTGGCAAGCGCCTGCTCAGGGCTGAGGTGATAGGTCATGAACGGCATGTCCACCACTACCAGCGCGACCTGCGTGCCGCGCACCACGGCTTTGGCATGATGGATCATCTCCTCCAGCGTTACCGGTACGGTGGATTCATAGCCCAGCATGACCATGCCGAGCGAATCGCCGACCAGGAGAATCGGCAAACCCGCGGCCTCCGCCAGGCGGGCGCTCGTGTAATCATAGGCCGTGACCATGGGGATGCGCTCCCCGCGGTCCTTCATCTGCTGAAAATGACGAATGGTCTTGCGCATAACAGGCTCCTTTTAGTGCAAAGTGCAAAGTGCAAAGTGCAAAGTGCAGAGTGCAGAGTACAAAGTGGCGGGGGCATCAATGCTGAATGATGAATTCGGAATGCTGAATAGGCAACGCCAGGGAATTTTTCGTGCGCACGTCGGGAGTGCAAGCTCAACATTCAGAATTCATCGGGTTGGGATTTCTGTCCTCACAGCGTGCGTTACGGCGTCCAGCGCCTGGGGGTCAAGATTGAGCGATTGGGCCAGGGGGAGGGTTTGGCGGGCCAGGGCGCGATAAAGGGATGACAGGTCGGGGGCGTGGCGTCCAGTGCGGCCAGATGGCGGACGACGGTTTCGGCATCGCCGCGGCGGATGGGGCCGGTCAACGCGGCGGGCAGGCCGACGGTTGCCAGGTTGCGCACCGCGCCCTGGGTCAGGCTGAGCAGCGCGGCGGAGGCCTGGGTCGGCGTCAGGCCGGCCTGGGTCAGCAGGCGCACGCCCACGCTGAACAGGGTCACCACGTAGTTGCTGGCAAAGACTGCGCCGGCGTGATAGAGCGGGCGTGCGCCTGGCTTGAGCCATTGCCAGGCGCCATCCAGGGCGGCAGCCAGGGCCGGCAGCCAGTCACACAGCGGGCCTGCGCCTTCCAGGGCGAAGAAACTGCCGGGCAGCACCGCCAGCGGCCTCGACGGTGGCAAACGCCTGCAGCGGATGGAACCCGCCGATGACCGCGCCTGCGACCTGCGCGGGCGCCAGCGCGCTCACCTCCACCGCGCCGGAGCAATGCACCACGCCCTGCCCGCTGCGCCAGCCGCCGGCCTGCGCCACCGCCTGGCAGCAGGCTGCGATGGCGCCATCGGGTACGGTCAGCAGCACCAACTGCGCCTCGGCCAGGCGGGCCGGATCAGTCCACGCGGCTGCGCCGACCTGCTGTGCCAGGCGGGCGGCCGAGTCCGGTGAACGGCTCCAGACGCCGCGATGGTCCAGCCGCGCCCGGCGAGCAGCAGGGCCAGCGCTGCCCACCCCCCCCCCCCCCCGGCCCCGGGGCCCCGCCCCCCGCCGCGGGGGGGGAGAGGGTTCTGGGGGTTTTCATCATGGTCCGCCCTGGAATCGCCTGCGTCGGGCGCCTGACCGGAAACCTGCTCAAGAAGTGAGCTGCGCTTGCCGGTCTTGAGCGTTTTTTTCAGCGATTTCAATCGGTGTCCGGCACATAATCGGCGAAGCGGGTGTTGGCCTTCTCTTCGCCCGTCACCTGCACGATGCGATTGTCCGCATCCACGAAGACCACCGTTGGCGTCCAGGGTTGGGGGATCGGCTCCTGCACCTGCGCGTAGGACATGATGATGACCTTGTCGCCCGGCGAGACCAGGCGGGCAGCGGCGCCGTTCAAGCAGACCTCGCCGCTGCCGGGCGTACCGGCAATGACATACGTTTCCAGGCGCTGGCCGTTGTCCACGTCCACCACCTGCACCTTTTCGTATTCAACCAAATCGGCCGCAGCCAGCAGGTCGGCGTCAATCGTAATGCTGCCGATATACTGCACATTCGCGCCCGTCACCGTGGCCCGATGAATCTTACTCTTGAACATCGTGCGTACCAACATTCGCTTCACCCTCCGCAATGGTAATACTGCAAGCGGGCACGAATTGTGCCTGTTTCCGTAGGCAGAAAAGCGAGGTCTATTCCCGCTTACAGTATACAAAACAAAAAACCTCTCGCACAGACGTGCGAGAGGTTGCTTAGTCAGCCCCAGTCTACCTCGCCGTCTCGGTCGTCGTGCGATCCAAGCGACATCGAACTCTATGATGTTTGCGATCCACATCTGCTTGCCGCCACCGCAGTGGTCAACAGCAGAAAGGATTATAGCATACCTGCGCCGGGTGGCAAGTAGGAATGGCTACAGATAGCATTTCCAGGCGTATTCACCGCGGAGGTCGCAGCCGAATTGCGCCTTGCGACGGGCCTCGATGCGTCGCCGCGCTCCTTGTGTTTGGATGTGCGCCCGGTTGGAATAGCTGCTGCAGGCAAAAACACCCGTTGACAGAGAAGGTGTCGGGGGTATACTGCATTCAATGACAGCGCCATGAGGGTTCCGCGCCTGGCGGGACCGGTGGTTTCCTGAACGATTTGCTACGCAAGTGCTGAGCTGTCAGAGCCTGATGATTCCATTGAATGATGAACCGCAACAACGATGAAATGCATTCCCAACAGAGCCGAAGAAAATCATGGAGCGGATCCGGCGCTACGAGCGCGCTGCGAAAGGATATCAAGGACCTTTGGCTTCATTGAGGATGGCGCTGGCAAGCGATACCTGCTTGGGGCACTCTATTTGATACTGGGCGATGCTAAGGAGCAGTCCAATCATGCAAGTGGCTCGAACAAGTCCTTCCAGACGACATGGGAGAGCCTTTTGATCACTTGTGCTGGTCATTGGCCTTGTATCGGGCGGGCGACACAGAAGCCGCTTCCCGAAAACTGCTTCGAACCATGTTGCATAATCTCTATCTGCTCCCTGCCCTACTCGGCCTGAAGCAAGACTGGCTTGAGATATGGCATGGCGACAATTGGGCGGAGAAGAGCTACATTGACTATGCGCCAGCCGAAATATTCTCTTTGTGGGATGAGCCAGCTTTGGAATGGGCCGGCAGATGTATCGCACTCCCAGGTTCCAGGAAGTCCAGGGACTGGTATATCGAAATTTGCCAGCAATTGCAATCGAGCCGGTGGGGTCAAAACGCAGCCAGTTGGTGCGAGAGATGTTTCAGCTTAGACTGGGCTGAACGCAGACCGTGTGTCCGGTTTGGCACAAGTTGCTGTCCTCGCAAAACCTGTTCGCTGCCGTCAGCAATTCGAGATGCTGTCTTCCCCTTGAGCAGTTGATGTGAGGCAGTGGGGAGTGCGCAAAGTTGACAGGGTTTTGACAGAAGGTTGTGAGCGTAACACGTTGGGGACAAGAACAGAATAAGCCAACCTGCCGATAGTTGGTAATATTTAAAATACCTTGCAAAAACACACCAGAGAAAGGTTGGCTCAGATGCAAGGTACCACAAGATACGGATATTGGCATGGTTCACCGCTGACTTGAAGCACCTTTACAATTGAATGGACAAAGGTAGCCTTTTCTTGCACAATACAGGTTACTTCACCCTGTGACCAAGGAGGCTACCTTATGTCGTCATTATACTCGTCTATGCCGCAATCGTCTATGGCTTGGCCGGAGCCGATGGAGACGATCTACCAGATGCTGGGTGCCGAGCCGGCGTTACCTGCGCGTTTCAAGCGCCGGGAGTTGGGCTTGTCAGCCCGGATGTACATCGCTGCGGTCGGTAACCTGCCGCCGGATACGCGGCCCTGGGGCAGCATGACCTGGCTCAGCACGGTGTTTGACGTCAGTCGGCCCACCGTGTATCAGATTGCCGCCCAGGCGCGCCAGCAATGGCTTGAGCCGGTAGACGGGGTAGCCGAGCCCGCAGCACCGGCGGCGGCAACCCAGAAAGCCACACGCACGCCGGTCAGCGAACGTCGGATCAAACGGACGTTACTGACGCTGGCTTTGCCCGGCAACGCGGCCTTGCGGCCGATGCAGGCTGTGTTGCAGGCCGCCTTTGACGAAAGCCGTTCGGTTGGCTTCATCAGCGAATTGCTGACGAGCGCCGGTCAGCAGGCGGGTCGCGTGTTAGCCAGCCTGGATTATCGGCCCCTGGGGCGCGTGATTGCGCTGCGCGACGAAACGTTTTTCCAGGGCTGGCCGATCTTGTTCCTGGTCGAGCCGCGCTCCGGCGTGATCTTGTTGGGCCACGTTGGCAAAGATCGCTCGGCCGAGACCTGGGGGACCGCCCTGTTGGTGGCGCAAGACACGGGTGTTGAGCTGGCGGGGTTGGTCGAAGACATGGGGCGCACCTTTCCCCAGTCGCTCAAGGCCGCTGGCATGTCCCTGGCAGTACAGAAAGACCCCTGGCATATCCTGGATTGGGCCAAACGCGTGCGCCGCGACTTGGAGCGGGCGGCGCTCACGGCCCTGGCGAGCGTCTACCGCCTGGAAGACCAATTGGCCCAGACGTGGGACAGCTCGTGCTTTGACACTACCTATGTGCCGGCGGTCGCCAAGTGCGAATGCCTGATCACCCAACACGACACCTTTCTGTGCTGGCAAGCGCATCTCGGCGATGCCCTGGAAATGGTCGACTGGCGGGCCGGTGAGATCCGCGACCCGGCGACCAATGCCTGGCTCTTGGACGAGACGCTCCAGGCGCTGGCGGCGTTGACGCATCCCAGCGTGCGCAAGTTCGTCAGGTCGCTGCGCAGCTACCGCGCCCAGTTGCTGACCTACCTCGACTGGCTGGCCGTCGGGCTGGATCCCTGGCGGCAACGCCTGGCCGCCAACGTGCCGACACCGGCGGCGCAAGTCTGCTTCGAGCGCACCGTCGCCCGAGCCTGGCGCTTACGACAAGGCGTGATCAATGGCCAACACTGGCAGCGCCTGGCGCACGAGGCGACCGACTTGGTCGCACTGCTGGTCGCCGACCAGCCCGCCTATCGCCAACTGGCCGCGGACCTGACGGCGCTCCTGGACGGCACCCCGCATGCCAGCAGCTTGATCGAGACCATCAACGGCATCGTGAAGACTTACTTACAGGCGCGCCAGGCCTTTCGCAATCCGGAGACGGCCCAGGCCTATCTCAATTTGCTCGTGCTCTGGCACAACATGCGCAGCTTTCAGCGCGGCAAGCGCGCCGGCCATAGTCCCTTCCAGTGGGCGAATATCACCCCTGGCACCGACGACTGGCTAACCCTGCTCGGCTATCCTGCCGCCTGAGGGCGATCGGCCCCGACACGACACGACACGACACCGCGGCGCGCCTTTGTACGGCGCGGCTGCGGTTCTGACCGGCTGTCCTGCACAAGGTCGGTCGCGAGCAATTTGTAAAGGTGCTGAGGCCCGGTTGATGCCTCAAAGTGAACCATGCCCATCTATCACATTTTCGACGCAGATTCCTTCACCCTCGCTGCCGAACGTTACGCAGCCGTCTTAGACCTTCGTCAAGACTATGTCCAGGCACGCCCCGAAGCTGCTGTCATCTTCGACTTCCTGCAACATCATTGGCCCAAACTCGCCAATAGCTTTGACTCTCCCCTTATCCCCTCCACCAATAACACCGTCGAACGCGTCATTGGCCGCTTCGACCAACACTACCAAAACTTCTGCGGTTTCGAGTCTATCGCTGACGCCCAATGCTATCTCGCTGTCTTCGAAAAACTCTATCGCTTCACCCCCTTCTCTCAAGACGCCCAACCCAGCGTCCGTGGAAAGTCCCCCCTGCAACTGGCTGGCTACGATACCAGCCAGTTGCCCATGACGACCATCACCGCCGGCCTCAGCATCGTCTGGCCGGTGCAGACCCAGGAGGCTCCCCTTGTCCCCAGCCTGTGACGCTCTCTAAATCGATGCACAGCTTCACCCCAAGCTGTGATATAATAAGCTTATCACACGACGTACGTTCAAGAAGTTGTTAGTCGTGAAGCGATGGCCGTAGGATGGGGTGTCATTTATGAGCAGCGACATTCTCCGCCGGATCAAACGTGCGGTGTTGGCTGGCAACTATGCCTTCAGCGAAAAGGCGCTCCTCGAAATGGAGGCCGATGGCCTGACCGAGTTGGACATCGCTGAATCCATTCTGAATGCCGTCGCCATCTACAAGACGCTCCGTTCGCAAAGCCCCTGGCGACAGCAACGCACCGAGTACTTGCATATCATTCAAAGCACCAATCTCGATGGCCTGATGATCTACAGCAAAGGCAAGTTGGTTGAGGAAGCGGGTATCGAGCGGTACTATTTTCTGATCTCATCCAAGAAAGCCTTGTGAAGCCCATGAAACTGCACATTACGCACTGCCCAACGTGTGGTAGCGACCAAATCAAACAAGTTTGCCGTGATTGGACAGGCGCATACCGCGGCCAGACCTATGTCGTGCCTGCACTGACCTTCTACGAGTGTCCCGTGTGTGGCGAACGGGTCTTTGACCGTGAGGCGTTGGGCCAGATTCAGGCTGCCTCGCCTGCGTTTGTCAAACGTCCGCCAAAGGCACGCCCGTCTACGATAGCGCGCACGCACACATCACCTCACGTCATGCCCGCGGGCTGATGCCTTGACGGATACTCACGACAGGTCTGTGGTTATGCTGCGAGTGGTCAGTACGGTTTGCCGTCATGAGCAGCGGGTCTCGTTTTGGGGCGTGGTGCTTGGGCGGGGCCTAACATTGGTTCCAGCGGACGGGCCGCGCTGCCCGTTATGTAAGGTCAGGCGTCACCGGCCCGCCGCTGAACTTGGCCGTTATGCGGCTTCGATCAGCGTAGCAGCCTTTGTCTTCGAAAGCTGGATGTGACCCGACATCCTTCTCACTAACTCTCCACATTGATTGGATAGAAGTAATGATGCCGAATCAGGCGATACAACTACCTTGGTTGCAACCGGGCTGGTTTGAGCAGGCCAGCACCTGGATTCACGCTGCGCTAGGACATCAGGGTATTAACGTGACCGGTACCATCGAGCAACCTCAGGTGCATTCGACGGTCCTACGCGTGCCATCAACCGCGGGTGACATCTATTTCAAAGCGACCAGTCCGACCCTGGCACACGAGCCAGCACTCACGCAGGCGCTGTGGCGATGGCGCCCCGATTGTATGCCGCCGGTGCTGGCAGTCGATCTCGCACGCGGCTGGATGTTGATGCCCAACCTGGGGGTGACGCTCCGCAGCCTCGTCCAATCCACGCGCGATCTGGGGCATTGGGAGCGAGTGCTGCGGATCTACGCTGAGGTGCAGATCGACCTGACTAGCCGCGTCAACGAGCTACTGGAACTCGGCGTGCTCGATCGACGCCTCACAATGCTGCCAGACTATTATGAGCAATTGCTGACCGACACCGACGCCTTGCTCATCGGCCATCCGAAAGGCCTCAGCATGGAGGCGTATCAGCGCCTGCGCCAGTTCGCACCACAGTTCCGTGGCATGTGCGAGCAGTTGGCTGGCTATGGCATTCCCGAGACACTTCACCACGAGGATTTCCACGACGCCAACATCTTTGTCCGCAACAATCACTATACACTCGCTGATTGGGGTGAGAGCGGCGTGGCGCATCCGTTCTGCACATTGCTGGTGACGTCACGCGTGATCGCGTGGCGACTCGAGTTGGAGGAAAACGCCCCCGAGCTTGTGCGGCTCTACGACGTCTACCTTGAGCCGTGGACGTGTTTCGCATCGCTTGAGAGCCTGAACGCGGCCCTCAAGCTGGCGTATCGGGTGGGGATGGTCTGCCGCGCGCTGACGTGGCGCCGGGTCACCGCAGGTGAGGGGGAGCCGTTCAAATCCGAGTATGCCGATGCCGTGCCGGGCTGGCTACAAGAATTTCTCAACTATGACATGACACCCACCGTCTAGAAGGGTCTCATCGCGAGGTCGCCGCATAACAACTCGCTGAAGCTGACCCGGCGGGCTGGCGGACAGGGTAGGGTGCCTGGCCCGCTGGCATGCGCGACAATCAGGTGGAGTCTGCCTGCTTCCGCCGGGCAGCTTAGCTCGAGGCCGTTGGGCGGCTCTGCTGAATGAGGAATGAGGAAGTAGGAAGAGGTCGCTGGTTCGGCCAGGCTGGTCGGGTCAGGTGGTGCTTGGGGGGCCGCTGCCCAACATTCCGTACACCGACCGGGAGGATCTGGGCCGGTTGACGATGTTGGCGGCCCCGGCGGCTGACGGTTGGCGTTGGGCGCAACCAATGTCCCTGAGCGGCCGATTTGCAGTAACTACATCCTGTAGTTATACTTGGGCCATGCAATACGAGTGGGACGAGTACAAACGCCTCAGCAACGCCCGCAAGCACGGCATTGACTTTCGCGACGCCGTCGAGGTCTTTGCGGGTGACACGGTGCTGATGGAAGATGACCGTTTCGACTACGGGGAACGCCGTTTCGTCTCACTTGGACTACTTCAAGGACGGGTGATAGTCGTGGTACACGCGGAGGAAGGCAGTGTAACGCGCATTATCTCGGCCCGTAGGGCGACCAAGTATGAACAACGTATCTATTTCCAAGGAATCACTGACTGACTGGGAGCGGTTTGACGCTCTGCAAGATGAGGACATCGACCTGAGTGATGCTCCTGAAATCACGCCGGAGTTGTTCGCCAAGGCGGTGGTGCGGCGCGGGCTCAAGCCGCCGCCCAGCAAGCAGCAAATCACAATCCGTCTGGACGAGGATGTTTTGGGGTGGTTTCGTGCTCAAGGCGAAGGGTATCAGGTGCGGATCAACTCGCTACTACGAGCGTACATGGAGGCGCATCAGACATCACAGACGGCTTCATAGGGCCGTCGGTTTCTCTGTTTTCGTCTAACACCAGCGTGCAGTTGACGGCTGCGCCGGTAAGGTCAGGGGTCGCGTGAGGTTCGCCAGCCGCAGGCGCAGTTGAACCTAGCTGTTAGCCTGCTAATCATCAGCACAAAAGGCGTGTGGGCCTTCTTGCCTTTGTCATTCAAGGACGAGTCAAGTGACAGACGGCGGGCAACGACCCATGCGTGTCCACTCAGAGTTGAAAGGAGCCAAAGATGAGCAACAGTGCGCGTAGTATCTTTGTGTTTGGTCTGTATCTCGCGCTGCTCGGCATTGTCCTGCTGGTAGCACCCAATTTCCTACTGGGGATGTTCGCTCTCCCCGCAACCACTGACGTGTGGATTCGTGTCGTCGGTATGCTGCTGCTCTTTTTGGGCTTTTACTACACCCAATCGGCGCGCAAGGAACTAACCGACTTCTTCCGTTGGACGGTCTATGTCCGGGCGACGGTCATTCTCTTTTTCGCCGCCTTTGTTCTGGCAGGCTTCGCCGAGCCACCCCTCATTCTGTTTGGGGTCGTGGATTTGCTGGGAGCTATTTGGACCAGTTTGGCATTACGGCCGGCGAAAACCGCCTAGGCACAAACCTGGCGCGTGTTCGCATCGCACCCGCCTTTGGCATCGGTGCGGGGCTAACACCGCGTCCAGCCGACTCGCATTCGGCGGCGCCTCGACGAGCGGCTGACGCGAGCCGTTGGGCGACTCTGCCGGAGACCGGAGACCGGTTGGCGTTGGGCGGAGCTTCGATGGCCGTCCACGGGCAGGTGGTTGGAATGGCCCGCTGGTTTGCCCAGGCTCGTCCGGTCAGGCTCTACTGGTGGCACCGCTGCCCAACATTCCGTACACTGACCGGGGAGGATCTGGGTCGGTTGGCGGTGTTGGCGGCCCCGGCGGCTGACGGTTGGCGTTGGGCGGCTCGTTGTAAAATGAATACATCGGCGAGTTGCAGCGCTACGTCAATCTCTGCGAGGGAGCGATCACGCTATCCACCGCCATCACGCCGGGGTCGCATTGCCTATCGGTGCAGCGGGACAAATGCGACTATGAATTCCAGATCGTCGCACCCTGAGCAGCTGCGGAGTGCATAAGATAAAGGCGGCCCAACCGCCCGCCGCTCATGCTCACCCTTGGGCGGCGGCGCATAGGAATCACGTTGCGCTGTACTATTACGGGTCAGGTGTTGTAGAACCCATGCCTGACCCAGGGCAGAAAAGCACAAGGAGGAAACGTAAACGGTCTATCAGTTTCTGTCAGTCAAGCAACCCCAACGATCATTCGTCACAGAAAATTTACCCTGATAAATTCAGGCAATCGCCTGGATGCCCTTACTAAAGGAGAAGAACCTACATGTCAGCCAAACAGCATTTCACGACTGAGCAGGCCCGCGACATTGGTGACAAACTCGGCATTGACTGGAGCCGCTTTGATGTGGAACAGTTCCGCATGGGTTTGGATGTCGAATTGGAGCACGGTCGGCGCGACCCATCCACCGACGTGACGGGCAACGACCCCATCCTCACCGGCAAAATCGCGCTCGCTCATCTCAACGAGTTTGCGGATTACTACACCCGTCTCCTGGAAGCCGACGAGGAACACGGCCAGAACTAACCCGAGCGTGGCTACGTTCCCGGAGGGAAGTCCGGCGGTCAACTAGCGCGGCCTCACTTGGAATACTGTAGCGCGAAGGAAAACCAATGAACTTGCAAAGATGGTCACTCCTGTTCGTTCTTCTGGTCGGAATGCTCCCGGTAGGTTGTGGACAGGTCAAGCCGCAGAAAGGCACCATCGAAGCTGTTGCGCCCGAAGCGAAGGCTTTGCTAGATGCTTTCATGGCTAAAGTCGCTCAAAACGATGTCAACGGTGCTTTCGCCCTCATCGACTCTAAAGCCACTTGGCCGCAAGGGAAAGAGGATGTGCAGAACATCGCTCGGCTCACCGTCGAGGAACTCGATAAACGTAAGGCAAGATATGGTGAGCCTATTGGCGTGGAGTTCATTCAGCAGAATATGGTCGGTGAGTCGTTAACGGAGTTCGTCTATCTTGAGAAATTCGAGCGTCATGCGATTCGTTGGATGTTTGTCTTCTATAAACCCGAAACCGAATGGGTCTTCAATAATCTAACGTGGGACGACAAGGTTCGCCTATTGTTTCCCACGAACTATGATGACAAGTAAAGCCTGCCTACGGCGACCACACTGCTTCGCTGTAAGGTGTTGGCTTGGTTTGCCGTCATGGGCAGCAGGTCGTGTTGGGCAGGTGTGGCTGGGGTACGGGCCTAACATTGTGTCAAGCTGACGGCTGCGCCGGCAAGAGCTTGCCGGATTGCAGACTATGTCGAGCGCAGCCGCAGCTTACGCGGGCCGTTAGACCCGAGTGCCTCATGACGCAGGGCATCCAGGCCTCTGCCGCGTAAATAAGGTGACTGGAGAGGTCACAACTGCACGCAATGCCGAAAAGGACCACACCATGAATGATCTTATCCTTCTCACTTTTCTATTCGCCCCGCTTGTCCTAATAATCCTCATGGAAGCTCGGGATTTGCGCAGATGGTGGCGCCTGGAGATTGACCAATACCACAAATGGTGGCCGTGGATTCGTTTCACCGAACCTGAACTAGGTCAACAAAACCATTTAGCACAGGGGCAGAACCATAAGGCGCGTTGGTGTGTCTTTCGGCTTGAGGAAAAGCAATTGTGTCGTTTTAGATTGCCTTTTGGGTTGTCGGCCCTCGGCACCATCGGACAAATTACCTGGGACGGACACGAAGTTCACGTTGAAGGAAGGATAAGCCGTCTGACGTTAGTCTCACCCTTCATCCTAGCCGCTTGGATGGCGGTCGTGATGGGAACGATCTATTTGAGATCGACCCCTGATTTCAGGCTATGGTCGCTGTTTGCGATCATTGGTGGCGTCGCAGTAGGCATGTGTATCCTTTTTGCTGGAATCTATCTCCTGCACGGCGTGTTCGAGCGTGTATATTTCCGGCGAGCATATCGGGAGATCAAATTGCGTATCTGGCAGACGAAACAAGGTTAGCTCGCACTTTGGCGTGGCGGTAAGGTCTGGGGTCGCGCAAGATAGGCAAGCCACAGACGCAGGTGAACCTGGCCGTCAGGCTGTCCTGCCAGAGATTGGAGACCGGTTGGCGTTGGGCGCCCGATGTGACACTGTGGGGCGACCGGTGGAGGACCGCACGACTCGCCACACACCCAATACGACTCCGAAAAATGACCATGACGACCTTTTGTGAGGGAATTGAGTATGCCGCTTCGGATCAACGAATTCCTTACTTCTCATCATCGCCAACTCAAGAGAGTGGCGACCGCCGCGAGTATCTTCGCTTGGGTGGCCCTGGGATTCTATACCTTCCAAGCCCTGAGCACCTTGCTATGGGTCTATTATCAACCGCGCCTGCAACCCTGGCAGACGCCTCAAGGCGAATCGGTGGTGCGCTTCCTAAATCTGGCTATCAGTGTGATAGGCCGCCTCCTCAGCGGCATTGTGGACTGGCTACTGCTCAAAGGTGTTGCGTTGGGCCTCAACATGCTCGTCGAGACGGACTGCAATTATCGAAGCCAGGCGCAGGGTGAGAACCATGAGTGACGATCTCCGCAGCCAAATGGCAATCAACCTCAGCCGCAAGACAACCGACGAGTTGTTGGCGATTTGGGTTACCAATGACCGCGTAGACTGGTCGAACGTCGCTTTCGATGTGATCAAGTCCATACTTGAACAGCGCCGTGTCGAACTGCCGGCGCAGAATGAACCTGTTCTTGAACACTTGGAACCCGATGAGGATGGGTCTTATGATGTCGGGATACTAGCTGAGAAAGCTGCACATCCAAAAGGTGCCGCGGCCTTTTACCGGCCCACCCAAGTTCTTCGGTTGGTCCAGCGGCTAAACAAGTTCGCGCCACTTGCCGTTGTAGCCACCATTGTTTCGAGTCTTGCGAGCTTGTTCAGTCTTCACCGGAGCATTGCATCGTACTTTGTGGGGAATCCGCAAGGAGATCTCTTGGCTCTATTCATTGCCTTGTTTATTGGAGCCGCGGCGATGGCGCTCCAATGTTGGTTGATCTATTTTACATTGAAATCGGCGGCGGTGATCCTAAAAATCCTGATGGAGATGGAATTCAATAGTCGAATCGGTGCAAATTCGGCATCTCTGGAGCAGCCTGCCTGATCTTGTGATCGGCGGCGGGCGGGGCTTATTTTGCGGGGTGAGTCAGGACAGGGCCTAACACCACGTCCACCTGACGCTTGCGGCGGGGGGATCGTGGGTCGCGAAAGTAGTCTGGCCGCAGGCGCAGGTGACGTTAATTGTTGGGCCTCTGCATATAGTGAAAAGTGCTCTTTGTTTTTCCAATGAATACTCTCTCCCTTCTTTTTGAGAACAACCGGAAATGGGCCGCTCAAATTTCCGAAACTAATCCTTCCTTTTTCTCCAGGCTTGCTCAACAGCAAACCCCGGAGTTTCTCTGGATTGGTTGCTCGGATAGTCGCGTTCCAGCTAATGAAATCATCGGCCTCCTGCCCGGCGAACTCTTTGTTCATCGTAATGTCGCCAACCTTGTAATTCATACAGATATGAATTGTCTCTCCGTGCTGCAATATGCCGTAGATATTCTGAAAATCAAACACATTATTGTTTGTGGTCATTATGGCTGTGGCGGCGTAAAGGCTGCGCTCGAAAGTCAACCTCATGGATTGATCGATAATTGGCTTCGTCACATTCGTGACATTTATCAAAGAAGTACCAGCGAACTTTTTCGGTTTTCTACGGCAGAAGAAAGGATCAATCGGCTCTGTGAGTTGAATGTGATTGAACAAGTAATGAATGTTGCTAACACAACAATTGTTCAAGAAGCATGGCAAAGAAATCAAATGGTAACCATACATGGTTGGATTTATGCCATCTCAGACGGGTTTCTAAAGGATTTGGATGCTTGTGTTTCTTCAATTTCCGATCTGGCAAGGTTGGAAAATCGTTGAACAAAAAAGTAGCTGGTAATAAGGTCAGAACCGGCCTACCAGCGCCGTCAAAGGGTATCCGTTCGAGGTCAACCTGCCGCACGGTTTACCCATTAGTGGCGTCATTTTGGCGGATCAAGTCAAGAGTTTGGATTGGCAAGCCCGTGCCGTGGAGCTCAGCTGCGCCTTGCCAGACGCAGTAACGCGCGAGGTTCTGCAGAAGATTGGCCTGCTGTTGGCCGAGTAGCTCTGTGTACACGCGGAGGAAGGCAGTGTAACGCGCATTATCTCGGCCCGTAGGGCGACCAAGTGTGAACAACGCATCTATTTCCAAGGAGGCGGGGCATGTATCAATCATAGGTACACGGGACATAAGCTCGTACTGCCGTGCCTTTTTGCCTTTGGAGGAGAAATATGAGTGATTTGTTCTTTACATCAGACTTATTCCGCTTTGGCTCAACTTTACTAGGCATCGTCATTTCTTCGTGGGTGATCATTTCTGGTCTCAAAGAGCGAACACGTGGAAAGATCTTTGAAGTCATTACTATGGTTACTTTCGGAATTGGCGGTTTTGCCAGTATTACATCGTTCATCGCGCATTTCTTCTTTTCGGACATGGTGGCCATTTCGATAGGTTGGCCACCAGGCAGTCCATTTCAGAAGGAGGTTGCCGGAGCTAATCTCGCCGTGGGATTGCTCGGCTTTTTGGGTTTCTGGCGACGCGACTTCTGGCTTCCCTATGTAATTGCCAAAACTGCTTTCCTTTGGATCGCTGGTATAACCCATGTAATTGACCTCGTCCAACATCAAAACCTGGCGACGGGCAACGCAGGGCTTACGCTTTACATGGACTTTATCTGGCCGTTGGTTTATATCCTTTTGCTTTGGCTTACAACGCGTTATGGCAAGCCATCTCCACAAGGACTTGAGTACAGAACGCCACAATTGTAAAATCATGGCACATGCTTGGGCAACACCGCCGCCCAACGCAGCGTACACCCAACCGGTGGGATTCGCCCTGATAGAAGGCTTGAATATCCCCAAAGGAGACGACAAATGAACAGTGTTGACAAAGCTATTGAGACTCAACTCGAGAACATTCAGACGAAAACCGGGAAAACGCTCGACGAGCTATACGCCCTCATTCGGAAGAGCGGCCTGACCAAGCATGGTGAGATCCTGGAGTTGCTCAAGCGCGACCTTGGTATGGGGCATGGTGACGCTAACAGGCTCGCCCTCACCTTTCTGCAATCCGATGGTGAACGCGCCGCACAAGCTGCGGTGGCAACGACCGATGATGCCGTGAACGCGCTCTATGCTGGCGCCAAAGCCGACCTGCTGCCAATTCATGAGACGCTGATGGCAGCCATTGCCAGGCTCGGGCCATTTGAGATTGCGCCGAAGAAAACATACGTCAGCCTGCGTCGCAAAAAACAGTTCGCCATGATCGGTCCGGCCACCAAGACGCGCGTCGAAGTCGGATTGAACATGAAGGGCGTTGAGCCCACAGCGCGATTAGTCGCGCTGCCAGCGGGCGGTATGTGTCAGTACAAAGTTGACGTCACCGATGCAAAGGAAGTTGATGAAGAGCTCATGACCTGGATCAGACAAGCCTACGACAGCGCGGGATAACCCTGTCGCGCCGGATCTGTGCCTGGCGGTAGCCACACCTTAGCCAGGTCGGCAACCGGAATAGCAGTCTCCCTCTTGGGCTTAGGCGCCGCGGCCGCCCCTTTCGTCATTACCTTTTTTCTGCTTAGATGAATTGCGAAACGGGGCGGAGAACGCCGCTCAATAACCCCGGCTTGCACCTGATTCGCTTCACTCGGTTCCGCTTCGCTGCGCTACGCAAGCGGGTGAAGCGGAACGTTGGGCGGCCAATGTAACACAGTGGACAACCGGCAAAATGGCGCATGACTCGCCGTTGAAGTATAATGCTAGGCGAGAATGCCATGAATCAACGCACTTCCCCCACGCCAGCAGAGAGCGAACGATGAGAACAGGATTCGTCGAGCGATACGGCAAACTGACCAAACTTGACCGGTCATTCGACCTCGAGTTCTGGCAAGACCAACCAGCCCAGGCGCGTTTCGACGCCACCTGGGAACTGATCGTCCACGCGAACAAGGTTAAAGGCGGCGATGTTCGTCAACTCCGACTTCAGCGATCTGTTGAGGCTTTTCAACACCAACCAGGTTAAGTATCTGGTCATCGGCGGCTATGCGCTGATTCAGTACGCCGAGCCGCGTTACACCAAAGACCCCCCCCCCCCCCCCCCCCCCCCCCCCCCCCCCCCCCCCCCCCCCCCCCCCCCCCCCCGCCCCCCGCCCTTTTTTGCCCCCCCCGGCCCCGCCCCCCCGACCGGGGTCCCCGGGGCGGCCGCGCCTTCCCGGCCCGCCCGCCCCCCCCCCCCCCCCCCGGCGGGGGCCCCCGACCCCCGCCGAAGCTCGGCCCGCCCCACCCCCCCCCCCCACCACCCGGCCCCCCCCCGGGCCCCCCGGCGCCCGCCCCCCCGCCCCGCCCCCCCCCACCCCCCCCCCCCCCCCCCCCGCCCTCTCTCGGCGGGGCCCCCCCCGGGGGGCGGCGCCACCCCGGCCCCCGCGCGCGGGCGCCGCCGCTTCGCCGAGAGCACCTTGCGGGCCGAGGCAACACGCCACCACTATCTAAGCGCCTTCTAGGCTCAGGGATGGGGTTGAATGATTTCTTCAACCGCTGGCGAACCCTCCGCGTCTGCCCTGAGGCAGGCCTGTTCTTGAGGAGAAGGGCGATATGATCACATGGCGTAGACTGCTCCTTGTCCTGCTGATTGCGCTGCTGATAGTCACGGCGGCGCTGGCCGTCTCATCGCCGATCCAGGCCCAGGACCGCCGGTCCCCTGCGCCGCTGACCGAGGCAACGCTCATTGCGGTCAGCGACACCTACCTGGATGAAGCCGACCCCGCGGCCAACTTCGGCGATAGCCGCACCTTGTCGGTCGGTCGCACTGACAGCCGCGTGCCCACGGAGACCCACCTCCTGGTGCGTTTCGATCTTGCTGGCATCCCGGCCGGCGCCATCCTGGACCGGGCCGAGCTGCGCCTCTATCAGCGCGCGGCCGGTGAGTCGGCCAGCTTTGTCATTTACGTGGACGAGGTCAACGCGCCCTGGGATGAAATGGCGACCACCTGGCGCACAGGGCCGCCGGCAACCTATCGAGACGACCCGCCCATGGCGCTCGATCAGGCGACCGGCCTCAAGCGTTGGGATGTGCTGCGCATCGTGGACCGTTGGCTGACTGGCCTGGCGCCCAACGAAGGCTTCCTGCTGCGCGGCGATGGCGCCGCCCCCGGCTTGCGCGACTTCTCCGCGCGTGAATTCAGCGGCCAGGAACCGCTGCTCTATGTCGAGTATCATCTGAACGCGCCCACCGCGACACCCACCGCGACGATGGCCCTGACCGCCACGCCGACCCGCACACCCACCCGCACGCCTACACCCACGCGCACCCCAACCCGCACGCCCACGGCCCCGCCGCTCCAGTTTGCCGACCTGATTGCCACCGGCCTGGAAGTGACGCAGGCGGTGCAAGACCTGAACAACAGCGTGCGCCTGGTCGCCGGCAAACGCACCTTCGTGCGCTTCCACGTGCGTTCCGGCATGAGCGGGTCGCCCTGGGGTACCGCCAAGCTCACCGTCCAGCGCGGGGACGCCGTGGCCGTGCTGACGCCCATCAACGGCGTCCTGGGCAAGATTTTGGTTTCACCCTCGCCCAACCGCGGGGCCGTGGGGCAAGCGTTCCTGTTCGAGCTGCCGGAGACCTTCCGCTATGGCACGGTGAGCCTGAATGCGCAGGTCAAGACGTTGGCCGGCGTGGCCGACTCCACCCCGGCCAACAACTTCGCCTCGGCGCAGGTCAGCTATGAGACCGCCCCTGGCCTGAGCATCGTCATCTTCCGCATCGGCTACACGTTTCAGGGAACCACCTATTACCCGGCGCAGAACCATGTGACCCAATTGATGAGTTGGCTACGGCGGGCCTATCCCACCCCGAAAATCGAGTTCATCGCCAGGGATCTGTACTGGGGCACGATGACGCGGCAATGGGTCGTCAACCCCAACACGGGGCAGGGAAGTTGGCAGTCCACTTCTCCCACGTGCAACGGGGTCAACTTCAAACTGAAACTGCTGTGGGACTTCGATTATCTCACCGGCAAGATATCATCATCCACGCGTTACTACGGCATGGTGGATGATACCATCGCGTTCATGCGCGGGTGCGCGCCCATTCCTGGCAAGGTCGCTTCTGGCCCCACCGGCAGCGGCGCGGGGGGCTGGGATACCGATGGCAGCTACGGCGACTGGTACGGCGGGCACGAGTTGGCGCACTCCTTTGGCCGGCGCCATGCCAACTTCTGTGGCGCAGTGGGCGGCCCCGGCTACCCCTACCCAGGCGGCCGGATCAGCCCGGTGCTGACGGGGCCAACTGCGCTTTACGGTTTCGACGCCGGCCCCCAGGCGGTTTACGGACCAACCTGGACCGACGTGATGACCTACTGCGCCAACGAATGGATCAGCGATTTCACCTTCGAGGCGCTGCTGGACCGGTTCCAGAGCAGAAGGGGCCTGCTGACTGCTGCGACGGCCACCGATCGGCTGTTGGTGAGCGGCAGCATTGACCCGGCGACGGCTGCCGTGGCCCTGGAGTCGTTGTACGTCATCCCGAACGCGGCGGAGATCACGCCGCCTATCCCCGGCCCCTATGCCATCGTGTTGCGCGATACTGACGACGGCGAGCTGGCGCGCTACCCCTTCACCCCCACCGAGATGGAGGGCGGCCCGCTCCTGCAATCATCCGACCCGCGGGAGGTTGAGATGCTGAGCATCAGCGAACTGGTGCCCTACGTGGCGGGCACGGTGCGGGTTGACATCGAGGGGCCGGACGGCGACGTGTTGAGCACCGTCACGGCCGGCGCGAATTCACCGACCGTGACGGTGCTTTCCCCCAACCGCGGCGAAACGCCCGGCGACGGCCCTGTAACGGTCACCTGGAGCGCCTCCGACGCGGACGGTGACCCGCTGACCTTTGCCGTGCAATTCACGCCCGACGATGGCGTTACCTGGCAGATGGTCACGCAGAGTATCACCGGGACCAGCGCGCAGATTCCCCGCGCCAACCTGAGCGCGGGCACGGCGGCGCGCTTCCGGGTGTGGGTCAGCGATGGCATTCACAGCGCCAGCGACATGTCCGATGGCACGTTCGTCGTGCCCAACCTGGCGCCGACCGTCGCCATCGTGCAGCCGGAGGGCGCTGTGGTCATCATGGCCGGGCAGACGTTGACCCTGGTGGCGGATGCCTACGACGCTGACACCGGTAACCTGGACGATGACCAGGTGCGGTGGGAATCGAGCCTCGGCGGCCCGTTGGGGAGCGGCGCGCAGCTTACGGTCGCCGGACTGAGCGTCGGCAGCCACACCATCACCGTCACGGCCTCCGATGAACAGGGCGCGTCCGCCTCGGCAGCCGTGCAAGTGACCGTGCTGCCGGAGGATGAACTGACGCCGCTGCAGGTGTTCCTGCCGGTGGTGCAACATTAGGCGACTGCAGTTGGCTGTTTTGGTGCAAGCATTGTCATGAGATTTGTGGTGCAGCCAGCCTGCGCAAGGGGAGGATAATGTGCGGGCCGTGGCTGTCTTACAGCCTGGCTTCCATGAAGTCTTGCCACAGGCGGGCGGCCAGGGCGGGGGCGTTGGCTTGGATGCCGTAGCGCGCAAAGTATTGACACAGGCGCTCGATGTCGCGCTGCAGCAGGTCGAACGCGTGGGGATTCGTGAGCGCCACGACGGCCTGCGGGAAGTCAATCACCACGGCCTTGCTCTCCCAGTACAGGATGTTGTAGGCTGACAGGTCGCTGTGGATGCGGTTGTGCTTCAGCATCAGCTCCACATGCCACAGCAGGCGCTTGAACATGACCCGCGCGGCGGTCCGACTCAAGACCACGCTGTTCAGGTTGGGCGCGGGGTCGTTGACATCGCCCAGGTACTCCATCAGGATGGCATTGCTCACATGGCCGATGGGCCGGGGCACGTCCGCGCCCGCCGCGTGCAGCAGTTGCAGCATGTCATACTCGTGCTCGATCCAGGAGAAGGTCATCACCTCGCGGCCGAAATCGGTCTTCTTGGCGATGGCGCGCTTGAGCCGCGCGCCGCGCATGATGCCCTTACCCTCGTCGTCCAACATCAAACGCCCCTCCCTGTAGATGGCGTCGTTGCGCATGGTGCGATGCGCCTGCGGCCGGTAGATTTTGGCCGCAATCAGCGACAGTCCGGTGCCCGGATGCGCCTGGCAGCAGTAGACGTTGGCCTCCTTGCCGCCTTTGACGCGCGCCAGCACATCGGTAATCACATGGTCGCGGTAGAAACCGCCCAGCGCAGTCTGCAGCAATGTTTCCTCACTGGCGCCCGCGCCGAAGGTCATGACCATCTCATTCTCGTCACTGATCATGACCGCGGTCTCAGGGATGACCACGGGCAGCCGTTGCGGCGGACGCGCTTCGCGTTGCCCTTTCTCTGCCCGGTGTGCGCGTCGGTCGGGCACGAGGTAGGGGATGAATCCCTCATTGTCTTCGTAAGAACGTAAATCCATCGTTCTGATGCTCCATCGTATGGTCGGTGTTCATGTTTCCTCTTGTGTCAGCGACACAAGAGGTCAGATCAAGGCAGAGGTCGTGCCGTGGCCAAACCTCTGTGGACAGACTGCTGTGGCATCGCCCTGCGGCGGTCAGCAAAAAAAAGCGGCCACAGGAATCAAATCCCGTGGCCGCGCAGATTCTTTAGCGGATGCCGATGTCTGTGCCTGGCGCAGTTCGGGCCAGCAGGTGCGTCGGGGCGCAGGCGCAGGCTGTGGCTGGAGCAGGAAAACAAAACGGCCACGGGTCGAATATGCACCCGTGGCCGTGAGAGGTCAGGCTGAAACTGTGAACAGAAGCCGTTAGGACTCCCGCAGACACAGGGCGCACGCATCGAAGCAGAGAGGTGAGGAGAACTCTTGATTTGTCATGCCTGACGGCGCCCCCTTTCAGATAGAATGGAGCCAGTTTAGCACACATGGCCCAGCGTGGCAAATATCCCGCGCCCCAGCAGTTCCAAATGTAGCCATCCATGTGACTGGCCAGCGCCAGGCCGTCCTGGTGGGCGCGACGCCCCGTAGGGACACCTGACCTTAGCCATCCATCATCGCACGAGCCGTATCCGTCCCGTAGGGACACCTGACCTTAGCCATCCATCATCGCACGAGCCGCATCCGTCCCGTAGGGACACCTGACCTTAGCCATCCATCATCGCACGAGCCGCATCCGTCCCGTAGGGACACCTGACCTTAGCCATCCATCATCGCACGAGCCGTATCCGTCCCGTAGGGACACCTGACCTTAGCCATCCATCATCGCACGAGCCGTATCCGTCCCGTAGGGACACCTGACCTTAGCCATCCATCATCGCACGAGCCGCGCCACCTAGCCATCCATCATCGCACGAGCCGTATCCGCCGTAGGGACACCTGACTTAGCCATCCATCATCGCACGAGCCGCATCCGCCCCGTAGGGACACCTGACCTTAGCCATCCATCATCGCACGAGCCGTATCCGTCCCGTAGGGACACCTGACCTTAGCGACGGATTGCGCTCGGGGCGGCCTCATTCAATCGTCCCTACGAGACGACGGGTGTGGGGGCATCGCCGCTCAAGCCTCAAGGCGCCCCTACGGGGCGCCGCATTTCCAAATATAGCTCTCCAACGCCCACAATCCCTCTTGCTGCCCACCTATCTCGGGGATTTTGGGCCAAAACCGCCCGAATGAGGAGCGCAGGCCCATTTGCGGGCAGCCATTCTGTTCACATTTGGAATCCCTGGTTGACATCCCTCGCGAATGGTGTTACAATGAACCTATGCCCCCCCCCGGTGGGGGGTGGGGGTTAGAGCAGGAGCAAACCATGAACGCGCAGACTAAAGAGCAGGTCCTGAGCCGGTTGAAGAGCATCGAAGGCCATGTGCGCGGTATTCAGCGTATGGTGACTGATGATAACTACTGCATTGATGTCATTAGTCAGGTGCAGGCCGTGCAGAAGGCGCTCGATCGGGTCAATAGCCTGCTGCTTGACAACCATCTCAACTCCTGCGTGATTACTGCGGTGCGCAGCGATGATTCGCAGGAGCGGGAGCGCGTCCTGGGCGAACTCCTGCACGTTTTCGAGACCGGCAGTAAACTGTAACAAGCAAGATCGTCGAAAGGATTCCAACAATGACAGTCAAGACCTATTCAGTACCGAACATTTCGTGCCATCACTGTGTCAACACCATCGAGCGCGAGCTGAAGGATGTGGCCGGCGTCACCTCGGTCAAAGGCAATGTCAGCAGTAAGGCCGTCATGGTCGAGGTGGTGGATGCCAGCCGCCTGGCCGCGGTGGAAGCCACCCTGGTGGAAATCGGCTACCCGGCTGAGAAGTAAATTACAGGAAACGGGCCATGTCAACCAAAGAACTGAGTCTGCCGGTCATCGGCATGACGTGCGTCAACTGCGCCAATACGATCACGCGCACCTTGAAGCGGACCGCGGGTGTGACCGACGCGCTGGTGAACTATGCCAGCGAGCGCGCGGTGATTACTTTCGACCCCGGCCTGCTCAAGGAAGATCAACTGGTGCAGCGCATTCGCGACGCGGGCTATGATGTGCCCCAGGCTGCGGTTGACCTGCCCATCACCGGTATGACCTGCACCAACTGCGCGAACACGGTGCAGCGCGCCTTGCGCAAGGTGACGGGCGTCGTCGAGGCCAATGTCAATTACGCCAGTGAGAAGGCCAGCGTGGTCTACATTCCTGGCGTCGCCAACCGTCAGGATTTGATCCAGGCCGTGGAAAAGGCGGGCTATGGCGTGGTGCAGACGACGGGCGATGAGGCGCTGGAAGACGCTGAAGCGGCCGCGCGCGAGGCGGAAATCGCGGACCAGACGCGTAAGTTTTGGGTGGGCGTGACATTTGCCGCGCCCCTCTTCCTCTTCAGCATGGCGCGCGACCTCAATCTGCTCGGCATGTGGGCGCACGGCGAGTGGGTGCATTGGCTGATGCTGGCGCTGGCGACGCCGGTGCAGTTCTACGTCGGCGGCGACTACTATCGTCGGCGGTTGGAAGTCCATCCGCAACGGCTCGGCCAACATGGATGTGCTGGTGGCGATGGGGTCTTCGGCTGCGTACTTCTACAGCCTGGCGATCCTGATCGGCAGCCTGTTCGGCTGGCATGGCCTGGGCGATCACGTGTATTTCGAGACCGCGGCCGTCATCATCACGCTGATCAAGCTTGGTAAGCTGCTGGAGGCGCGCGCCAAGGGGCGCACTTCAGCCGCGATCAAGGCGCTGATGGGGTTGCGCGCGCGCACCGCACACGTTGTGCGCGACGGTCAAGAGATCGAAATCCTGGTCGAGCAGGTGCGCAGCGGCGACTACGTCATCGTGCGGCCCGGCGAGAAGATTCCGGTGGATGGCATCGTGGTCGAAGGCCGTTCGGCCGTGGATGAGTCCATGTTGACCGGCGAAAGCCTGCCAGTGGACAAGAAACCGGGCGACCTGGTGATTGGCGCTACACTGAACAGCCAGGGTATGCTCAAGTTCGAGGCGACGAAGGTGGGACGCGAGACCGCGCTGGCGCAGATTATCCGCCTGGTGCAGGAAGCGCAAGGCTCCAAAGCCCCGATCCAGCGCCTGGCCGATCAGGTTTCCGCCATTTTCGTGCCCGCAGTGCTGGCGCTCGCGGCGCTGACGTTCTTGGGCTGGTATTTCCTCGGCCAGGTCGGCTTCACGCAGGCGCTGGTCTACATGATCGCGGTACTGGTGATCGCCTGCCCTTGCGCGCTGGGCCTGGCCACGCCCACCGCGATCATGGTGGGCGCCGGCAAAGGTGCGGAGAGTGGGATTCTGTTCAGGAGCAGCGAGGCGCTGGAGCGCAGCCACAAGCTGACGACCGTGGTGCTGGATAAAACCGGCACGATCACCCACGGCAAGCCCGCCATGACCGATCTGGTGCTTGCCGGGCCGTATCAGGATTCCAGGGCAGAGGTTTTGTTCCTGGTGGCATCGGCGGAAAAAGGCTCCGAGCACCCGTTGGGTCAGGCCATTGTCAGGGCGGCCGAGGCGGAGGGGATGCGGCTGGTCTCGCCCGATCGTTTCGAGGCGTTGGCCGGGATGGGGGTGCGTGCCAGCGTCCAGGGCAAGGCGATCCTGGTGGGCAACGTGCGTCTGTTCGAGCAGGAGAAGATTGACATAAGTGAAATAGCTGCGACAGTCACGCAGTTGCAGGCCGCGGGCAAGACGGCCATGCTGGCGGCGCTGGACGGTCGGCCGGCCGCGGTGTTCGCGGTGGCGGACACGGTCAAAGAGGGATCGGCGCCGGCCATTGCCCGCATGCACGAGCTGGGCCTGCAGGTGGTGATGATTACCGGCGACAACCGGCGCACGGCCGAGGCCGTTGCCCGCCAGGTGGGCATCGAGCGGGTGCTGGCGGAGGTGCTGCCGGGCGACAAGGCAGCGCAGGTCAAGGCCCTGCAGCAAGAGGGGCGCCTGGTGGCGATGGTGGGCGATGGCATCAACGATGCGCCTGCCCTCGCGCAGGCCGACGTGGGCATTGCGATCGGCACCGGCGCGGATGTGGCGATGGAGACGGCCGGCGTTACCCTGATGAGCGGTGATTTGCGTGGCGTGCCCCGTGCGCTGGCCCTGAGCCGCGGCACGATGCGGGTCATCAAGCAGAATCTGTTCTGGGCCTTCTTCTACAACGTCATCCTGATTCCGGTTGCAGCCGGCGCCCTGTATCCACTGTTCGGTCTGCGCCTGCACCCGGTGCTGGCCGCCGGCGCGATGGCTTTCAGCAGCATCTTCGTGGTGACGAACTCCCTGCGCCTCAAGGCCTTCGACGCCAGGCGGTGATTTTTGTCGTTGACAGGCCAATGATAAGATGCTATAATTCCCGTACGATCGAACCTATACTGAAAAGAGGTAGCTTACATGGCTGAATCTTCTGCCATTTCTCGCATCCAGAGCGGCAGTCGCACCGCGAACAAGCAGCTCAAGTTCATCTTCGGCGGCGTGCTCATTGCCGCGGTCATTCTCTACCTGATCATCTCCGTCATCGGCAGCGAAGGCGCCTATTACAAGGAAGTCGGTGAGGTGCAGGCGCAGCAGGCGGCGTTGATGGACCGCAAGGTGCGCGTCAGCGGCCTGGTGGAGATCACCACGGTGAGCTGGGACCCCACCAATTTCAACCTCGATTTTACCATCCTCGATCAGCGGGGCACGGGCGAAAAGCTGCCAGTCCATTTCCATGGCGTGCAGCCGGACAACATGACGCGTGAAGGCTCGGTTGCCATCGTCGAAGGTCGCCTGCGGCCCGACGGCGTCCTCGATGCTGACACCTTGCTGCTCAAGTGCCCTTCGCGCTATGAAGAAGCGCCCCAAGAAGTCAAGAAGATCAGTTGAACGAACGGCGGTGTGACGCGTTGAACCGAAACACGGGCCGGGATGGGACGCCAGGCGCAGCGGGCCGTCGCCTGTTCGATCTGCGCCCCTGGTTGGCGCTCCTGACGACGGCCGGCCTGCTCCTGGCGCTGGCGTCCTGGCTGCTGCTCTCCACGCCCGCGGCCGCAGCGCCCCCGGCCCAGGAAACGCCCCCGTTGCCCGCGGATGCCCGCGCCGGCCTGCCCATCTACCTGGAGAAGTGCGCGCCCTGTCACGGCGAAACTGGGATGGGCAACGGGCCTCAGGCCGCACAACTGCAATTCCCGCCCGCGCAGTTTGCTGACACCGCAGCGATGTGGGGGAGGACGCCGGCCGATCTCTTTGCGGTGACCAAGAATGGCCGCATCGAAAGATTCATGCCGCCCTTCGCTCAAAGCACCAGTGATCAGAACCTCTGGAATGTGTTGGCTTACGTCTGGTCGCTGCACCTCGACCCCGCCGAGCTGCAGCAGGGCGAAGCGGTCTACCAGGCGGCGTGCGCCGGCTGTCATGGCGCTGCCGGCAAGGGCGATGGCCCGGACGCCGGCGCCGACCTGCTCGACCTGACCAGCCTGGATGCCACGGCCAACCGCAGCCAGCGCGACTGGTTCGACTCCTTGCAGTCGTCCGCGCACAGCCGCGTCGCCGATCTCAGCGACGCGGAGCGCTGGGCCAGCCTGGAGTTTGTGCGCACCTGGACGCTGCCGCCGCTGCAGGCGCGCACGTTTGCGCCGGGCAACGGCGCCATCAGCGGCGTGGTGACCAACGACACGCCGCAGGGCGATGTCACCGCCGGCCTGACCGTGACCCTCAGCGTGTTCGACGACTTCGATCTGGCAACCCAAATCAGCAGCACCACCTCCGTCACCGGCCTCTACCGCTTCGATAGCCTGAACACCGACCCGGGCTGGCTGTACGTGGCGAACCTCTCTTTCAAGGATGTGCCCTACAGCACCGGTGTGATGACGTTCACGGCCGAAGCGCCTGTGCAGGATGGCTCCGTTACCGTCTACGAGCCGACCAACGACAGCAGCGTGCTGGCGGTGGAGCGGGCGCATTGGTTCCTGGAGTTCGACCAGTCCAATCTGCTGATGGCGGAGCTTTACATTTGGAGCAACAACAGCGATCGCGTCTACGTCGGCGCCGTGTCGGAGGACGATGACGCCGGGCGCAGCGTGCTGCCGTTTGCGCTGCCCCCTGATTTCCAGAACCTGAGCTTCGACGATGGCGATCTTGGCCGCCGCTACCAGCTCACGCCAGACGGCGCGGCCGACACCCTGCCGCTGCCGCCTGGACAAGGCGTGCGCCAGACCCTGCTGCGCTACGTCATCCCGTTCACCTCCCTTACTCTCGATCTGCAGCACCCGGTGGCCGTCCCTTTGCGCAGCCTGAACGTGCTGGTGGCCGATGTGGGCGCGCAGGTCAGCAGCCCGGATCTGCAGGAAGGCCCGGCGCGTCAGGTGGAGCAGGCCACCTATTTCAACTTCACCGCCGCAGAAGTGCCGGCCGGCAAGACGATTGAGTTGAAGTTGACCAATCTTCCCTTCAATCGGTCACCGGAAACGGCCGCCGCGACGCAGGCCAATTCACCCTGGCTGGCTGTCGGCGTTGCGGTATTTGCTGCGTTGGGCCTGCTCGGCGTGCTCTACTACGCCGTGCGCCAGCGCCAGCGCATCGCCGAGGCTGAGGGCGATGAAGACGAGGACAAAAAGATCCCTGCTGCCGCCGGGGCCGATGTCGCCGCCCTGCAGCGCCGCCGCCAGGGCCTGATCCTGGCGATTGCCCGGCTGGATGATCGCCACGCCAGCGGCAACATCCCTGAGACGGACTATGCGGCGCAGCGCGGCCGCCTGAAGGCCGATCTGCTGGCCGTGGCACAGATGCTGCGCGATCTTGAAGCCGCGGCCCAGGCTGGCGCGGCATGAGCGGTCCTGCACCCATGATCGAAGTCCGTCAGGTGCGCAAGACCTTTGGCGCGCAGCAGGTTCTGCGCGGCGTTGACCTGACCCTGGTCGAAGGCGAGCGGGTGGCGCTGTTGGGGCCGAACGGGGCCGGCAAAACCACCCTCATGCGCATCATCGCCACGCTGAGCAAGGCCAGCGCCGGGGATGTGCTTCTGGGCGGCGTGGATGTGCGCAAGGCCGGCGATGAGATTCGGCGCTACCTGGGCGTCGTCACCCATGCCCCCCTGCTTTACGACAACCTGACGGCCTGGGAGAACCTGGCCTTCTACGGCGCCATGTACGATGTGCCCAACCTGGCCGGCCGGGCCGAAGAGGTCCTGCGCCGCGTGGGCCTGTGGCCGCGGCGGCTGGAGACGGTGCGCACCTTTTCGCGCGGCATGGTGCAGCGCCTGGCGATCGGCCGGGCCATCCTGCACGACCCGCCCATTCTGCTGCTGGACGAGCCGGACACCGGGCTGGATCAGGCCGCGGCCGACATGCTGCGCCAGGTGCTGGCAGAGGTGGGGGGCAGCGGTCGCACCGTGCTGCTGACCACCCACAACCTGGAGCGAGGGTTGGCCTGGGCCGACCGGGCGGTCATTCTCAACGGCGGCAAAATTCGCTACGAAGGGCTGTCCACTGCGCTCAGCGCGGCCGATTTTCAGCAAATCTATCGAACACACACCGCGGCGGCCTGAACAGGCGCAGCAGGATGGGGCAGGCATGCGTTATCTGAGAAAAATCGCCGCGGTGTTCTGGAAGGATGTCACCGCCGAGCTGCGCACGAAGGACATCTTCAGCGCCATGTTCGTCTTCGCGCTGCTGTCGGTGATCATTTTCCAGTTCGCCTTCGATCTGCGCGTGGATAACGCCGTCCAGGTTGTACCGGGAGTCCTGTGGGTCGCCATCAGCTTCTCCGGCGTGCTGGGCCTGAATCGCTCCTTCGCTCTGGAGAAGGACAAGGGCAGTCTGGAAGGCCTGTTGCTGACGCCGGTGGATCGCAGCGCGATCTATTTTGGCAAGATGTTGGCGAACCTGGTCTTCATACTGGTGGTCGAAGCCTTCTTGATTCCCCTGTGCAGCGTGCTTTTCAACGTGGCGCTGTGGGCGCCGGCCGTGCTGCTGATCGTCCTGCTGGGCACGATTGGCTTTGCCGCGGTGGGCACCATCTTCGCCGCGTTAGCGGTCAACACCCGTGCGCGCGAGGTGCTCCTGCCCATCCTGCTGCTGCCGGTCATGGTGCCGGTCATCATCGCGGGGGTGCGCGCCACCGGCGGTCTGTTGGACGGCGACACCCTGGCTGAGCTGAGCAATTGGCTCCAGGTGCTGTTGGTGTTCGACATCATGTACCTGGCGGCGTCGTTCATGACGTTTGATTTCATTGTCGAAGAATAGCGAGAAAGAGCGAGAATCACAGAGAGAGGAGAGAAACCGTACATGACCGCACAGCGCAGTCTTCCCCTCACCATTCTGAATATCATCACCGGCGTGGCCCTGGTCATCTTCCTTTATATGGCGCTGATCTGGGCGCCGCCCGCGGCCAATTTGCAGGGTGCAGAGCAGGCGGCCCAGCGCATCTTCTACATTCATATGGGCAACAACGCGGCGGCTGGCCTGGCCTTCCTGGCGACTTTTGTGGCCGGCATCCTTTATTTGATCACGCGCCGCAAGATCTGGGACACGATCGGCCTGTCCGGCGTGGAACTGGGCATCGCCTTTGCCACCGGCACCCTCATCACCGGTTCGATCTGGGCCAAACCAACCTGGAACACCTACTGGACTTGGGATCCCCGCCTGACCACGTCGGCCATCGTCTGGCTCCTGTACATCGCCTATCTGATGCTGCGCGGCGCGGTGGAGAATCCAGAACAGCGTGCGCGCTTCGCCTCCGTGTATGGCATTTTTGCCTTCATGGGCGTGCCGCTCACCTATTTTTCGATCCGCTGGTGGCGCACGATCCACCCGATGGTCATGGGGGGCGACAACGCGGCCGCGGAGGGCAGCTTCGCCATGGGGCCGAGCATTCGCCTGGCGATGATCGCGGGCATGATCGTCTATACGCTTCTCTTCATCACCCTGATGATTCATCGCGTGCGGCTGGAGCAGTTGCGCGACCGCGTGGCCGCGCTGCGCGAACAGCAGAGCGCGTCATGATAACCAGGAGAACCAGGAAAAACCTATGTCATATCTGATTGCCGCTTACTTGTTGGCACTTACCATCGTGGCCTTCGTCGTCGTCAGCCTGCTGCGCCGCTTCCAGGCGGCCGATCGTGAATGGCAGGCGCTGCACGGCGGCGCGGAGGAATAGCCCCGACATGGACATCGGCATCGTGCCGGCGTTTGTGGCCGGCCTCATCTCGTTTGTTTCTCCCTGCGTGCTGCCCCTGGTGCCGGCCTACATCGGCTACCTGGGCGGGACCGCTGCGACCACCGTGGGGACGACGGAGCGCAACAGCTACGTCACTTTCTTGCACGCGATCTTCTTCGTCCTGGGCTTCACCGCCATCTTCGTCCTGCTGGGCGCCACTGCCAGCGCCCTCGGACAGTTGCTCAATCAACAGGTGTACGCCATTCAGCGGGTCGGCGGCGTCATCGTCATCCTGTTCGGCCTGCACATGATGGGGCTGTTCACGGCGCTGGAACGGGCCATTCAAGCGCGACCGGCCTGGCGCGACAGCGCCGTGGGCCAGGTTGCGCTGCCGGTCCTGGGCTGGTTCAACTCGCTGCTCTACACCGAACGCCGCGTGCATGTGCAGACCCGGCCCGGCCTGGGGTTCTTCTCCTCCTTCCTGGTCGGCATCTTCTTCGCTGCCGGTTGGACGCCGTGCGTGGGGCCGATCCTGGGCACGATTCTTCTGACCGCTTCCTCTGCCAATTCAGTCACCCGCGGCATCGTCGTGCTCACCGCCTATTCCCTGGGCCTGGGCATCCCCTTCCTGCTCACCGGCCTGCTGCTCGAATCCATGACCGGCGCGCTGCGCCGGGCGCGGGCCTACCTGGGCGTCATTTCGTTCATCAGCGGCCTTTTCCTGGTCTACATCGGTTACCTGCTCTTCACCTATCAGCTCGGCGCGCTCGGCGCGCGGCTGCAAGAGCTTCTCCCCTGGCTGACGGAGTTCACAACTCGCAATGGCTAACCTGCACCGCGTCCAACGCCCCCTGTTCGCCTGGAACCGCAGCCGGGGTCATGGCCTGCGCCTGCTGCTCAGCGGCCTGCTGCTGTTGACGCTCAGTGCCTGCGCCGCGCCCGCGCCCGCGCCCGCGGCCGGCGGTGAACGCACCTTGCGTGTGCCCGCCCAGCCGGCCGACGACCTGGCAACGGCCGCGATGCCCGATGACATCAACAACGATCAGGCGCAGCCCACGGCCAACTCTCCGGCGCCCGATTTTGCCATGCGCTATGCCGACGGCGCGGAGGTGCGCCTGAGCGACCTGCGCGGCCGGCCGATCCTGATCAATTTCTGGGCCACCTGGTGCGGGCCGTGCCGCCTGGAGATGCCCGACATCGTGGCGGCCTATGAGAAGCACAAGGAGGCCGGTTTTGTGGTCATCGCCGTCAACCTGGAAGAGAGCGCCGCAAAAATCACCCCGTTTGCCGAGGAGTTCGGCATGGCGCTGCCCATCGTCATGGATGATGGCACGGCCGCGCGGGCCTACCAGGTGCGCGTGATGCCCAGTTCGTTCTTCATTGACCGCGACGGCAAGGTCAGCGCGCGCTGGCTGGGCGTGCTCACGCCGTCGCTGATCGAGAAGAACCTGGCGCCCATCCTGTAGCGCCCGCCATGCCCACGATCATCCTGTATCACAGGGACGGCTGTCACCTGTGCGAGCAAGTGCTCTGGGAATTGCGCCCCCACACCGCCCGCCTCGGCATCCGCGTGCAGGAGGTGGACATCACGGCCGATCCGGCGCTCTGGCAGCGTTTTCGCTACCTGATCCCGGTGATCGAGACCCCTACCCGCGCCTTTTTCGCGCCAATTGACATGGAAGAACTGCTGCAAGAGCTTGAGGAGGTTGCCTGAGATGTCTACACCTGGCCCGCTGGCTGATCGCGTCCCCGCGCCGCCGGACCGCTTGACGCGCGCCGTCAATGGGATGGTGGCCTGGATTGCGCGCCATTGGCTGCTGCTCTTCAGCGTCCTGCTGATTCTCTACCTGGCTGTCCCCGTCGCCGCGCCCATCCTCATGCAAAGCGGTCATGAACGTTCGGCCCGCTTGATCTACGCCTTCTACCGGCTCCTGTGCCATGAGCTGCCCGAACGCTCCTATTTTCTGTTCGGCCCGCAGCCCCTCTACTCCTTGTCCGAGCTGACCGCGGCTGGCGTGCTGCCAGGCCCGAGCATCCTGGAGCGGCCGCTCTATCTGGGCGACATGCAATTTGGCTACAAGATCGCGCTCTGCCAGCGTGACCTGGCAATCTATGGCTCAGTGCTGCTGGGGGGTTGGGTCTTTGGTCTCCTGCGCGGCCGTGTCGTTTTGCCGCGCCTGACCATCAAGACCTATCTGATCTTCCTGGCGCCGATTGCTGTGGATGGTTTGACGCAGCTTTTTGGCTGGCGCGAGAGCAATTATCTTCTACGCACGGCCACCGGCGCCCTCTTTGGCCTGGCGTCGGCGTGGCTGGCCTACCCCAACATTCAAGACGCCATGGCCGACGCGTTGCAAAGCCTCGACGCTGTAGCCTCGTAAATTGGACAGAACCAGGGTGTTCGACTATACTAACCTGCTATCACTAAGCGGTAACTAGAAGATTCTGGAGGAGAGTTCGTGGCTAACCATAAGTCTGCGTTGAAGCGCATTCGCCGCAATGAGCGGGCACATCAGCATAATCGCCTGGTCCTGACTTCCATGCGCACCTATCTCAAGGGTGCGCGGGTGAAATTGACCGGCAAAAACGAAACCGAAGCACAGGAAGCCCTGCGCATGGCTGTCAGTGCCCTGGATCAGGCGGCAGGTAAAGGCGTCATCCACCCCAACAACGCGGCCCGGCGCAAGTCTCGCCTCATGTTGGCGTACAACCGGACATTTGCGGCTCGCCCGGCGGCCTGATTTAGCGCCGATTCATTCGACAGCAAAGCCCATTTCACGCCCATCGCAGCGTGAAATGGGCTTTTTGCGTCCCCCTCTCCAATCTCCAATCTCCAATCTCCAATCTCCAATCTCCGATCCCCAATCTCCGATCCCCAATCTCCGGTCTCCTAGCCATCCCCTCCTACGCCGGGCCGCGCAGGCTGAACCCCTGCCCTCGCACTGTGACCAGGATCTTGGGCGCTTTCGGGTCCACTTCGATCTTCTTGCGCAGCCAGTGCATATGCACATCGAGCGTGCGGGTATCGCCCAGGTAGGCGGTTTGCCACACCTGTTCCATCAACTCGCGGCGCGTGATAATTTCATTAGGGCGGCGCATCAGCAGTCCGAGCAAACAACACTGCTTGGGCGTCAGGTGATGTTCATCTTGCCCGATCCACAGCCGGCGCTGCTGCGTGTCGAGCTTGATGGGACTGACGATGAGGATGTGGTTACTGCGCATCCGTTTGACGGCCGGCATGGCCCGCAAGAGGTCCGAGTCCGTGGCAGATGGGGGCAGCAGATGATCCAGCAGCGGCGCCAGCGGCCATTCCGCGTCGGCCAATCCCATCAGGCCGGCTTCAGGCGCCAGTTGGCGCACCTTTTCGATGAATGGACGCGTCACCAGGCGTGTGGCCGCGGCCGCGAGCAGCACGAAATCGGGCTGAGCCTGCGCGATGGCCTCCCAAGCCCTGGCTTGTGAGCTGGCATGAATCACTTCAATCTGATGTTCGGCCAGCGCGCGCCAATCGGCACGCGGAAAATCGGCACGCTTTGTCACCACCAGGAGTATGATCGCCATGCTTGCCTTTCATCGGTTTCATCGGTTTCATCGGTTTCATCGCGGCCCACAGGGCAGGCGCTCTCGCTTGCATCATCAAGATGCATCATACATTATACCACGCGCGGGACGCGGGCCAGGATTTCACTCACCACTTCATAGTTGATAGTGCCCAGCGCCGCGGCCACGTCATCCACCGTCACCTCTTGCGCGCCCTGGCGGCCGATCAACACCACCTCGTCGCCGGCGCGCACGCCGGGAATGTGCGTCACGTCCAACATCGTCTGATCCATCGTGACCCGGCCGACGATGGGCGCGCGCTGTCCGCGCACCAGCACCGGCGGCCAGGTCAAGGGCGTCCGGCGAAAACCGTCCGCATAACCCACCGGCGCCACGGCAATCGTTTGCTCGCACTCAGTGCGGTAAGCGGCGCCGTAGCTGACGAACGCGCCGGCCGGCAGCCGTTTGACCTGGGCCACGGTGCTCTTCCAGCGCAGGGCGGGCCGCATCCCCGGCGGCAGGGGCGTCTCCGGCCCTGGCTGCAGACCGTACAGCGCGATGCCCGTCCGCACCAGGTCGAAATGACTGGCCGGCAGGGTCAGCGTGGCCGCGGAGTTGGCCGCGTGGACGCAGGGTGGGCGCAGGCCCTGGGCCGTCAGTTGCTCCAACACCGCCTGGAAGCGGCCCAACTGCCAGCGCAGGTAGGTCTGGTCCGCGCTGTCGGCCGTGGCAAAGTGCGTGAAAATCCCTTCGACGAACAGATCGGGCAGTTCGTGCAGGGCCTGGATGAACGGCATGACCGCGTCCGGCTCCAGGCCCAGCCGCGCCATGCCGGTATCCACCTTGACGTGCAGGGCAAAGCCGGCCGCAGTGCGCAGACTGCGGCCCGGCTGGCCGGCGTCCAGCGCGCTGACCGCCCGCTGCAGGGCCTGGGCAAAATCGAGATCGAAGACGGTTGGCGTGACCCGGTTGAGCACCACGTCACGCGCCTGCCAGGGCGGGGTGTAGCCCAGGATCAGGATGGGCGCGGCGATGCCCGCGCGGCGCAGGGTGATCGCCTCGGCCAGGCAGGCCACGGCCAGCCGCCGCGCGCCGTTGTTCAACACCGTGCGCGCCACGCGCACCGCGCCATGCCCGTAGCCGTCCGCCTTCAGCACCGCGCAGATGCCCACGCCTGGCCCCACGACCTGCTGCAGGATGCGCAGATTGTCCGCAATCGCCTCCAGATCCACCTCCAGCCAGGTGGGGCGGTCGGGCCGCGCCAGGCGCACCTGGCGCCAGCCCGCATCCTGGCGCACCAGCAGGGCTGACGCCTGGGCCGCGGCCGCCGGCGCCAGCAGGCCGGCCACCACCTCCTCCAGGCGCAGGGCGCGGCCGCCCTTGATGAGGATGACCGGCGGCTGGGCGTCCGGATCGGCGCTGACCGCGGCCAACATCTCCTGCACATGGCGGACCGCTTCGGCCTTGCTGTAGGTGTGGAAAATGCGCTCCGCGGGCAGGCCGGCCGCGGCCGCAGCCTCGGCCAGGCGCCGGCTGCGGTCGCCGATGGCAATGAGCTGACCGACCACGTCCGCGGCCTGGCTGCCCAGCCGGCGATGCGCCTCGACCTCGTGCGCGCCCAGGTCGCCGATGTCGCCCAGGATGGCCCAGGCCGGCCGGCCCGCGGCGGCCAGGGTGGTCAGCGCCGCCTGCATGGAGGCGGGGTTGGCGTTGGCCGAATCGTCCAGCAGCACCGCGCCCGCCAGCCCGGGCAGCGGCCGCAGGCGGCCGGGCAGCGGCCGACAAGCCGCCAACCCTGCGAGGATGGCGTCCAGCGGCTGGCCGTAGAAAAGCCCCACCGCCAGGGCTGCCAGCAGCAGGGGCGCTTGATGGTCGCCCAGCAGGCGCATGGGCAGGCGCACGGCGGCCGCCGGCAGGGGCAGGCGCGCCTGCGCAGCCGGGCTGAAGGTCACTTCGATTTCGCCGGCCGGCTGGTCTTGCGCGTCGGCTGCTGCGACGATGGGCGCGGGGATGCGCACCACGCCGCGCACGTCCGCGGCCGCGCTCAGGCCGACGGTCAGCACCGGCGCGGCGCTGAGAGGCGCCAGGGCCAGCACACGCGGATCATCGGCGTTGAGCAGAGCCAGGCCGGTCGCGGGCAGCGCGGTCAGGAGGGCGCCTTTCTCCCGGGCGATGGCGTCCAGGCTGCCAAAAACATCGAGGTGGCTTTCATGCACGGCGGTGATCAGGCCCACGGTCGGCCGCGTCACCTGGGCCAGCAGCGCGATCTCGCCAAACTCATCCGCGGCCAGTTCGAGCACGGCCCGCCGCTGCCAGGGCTGCAGGCGGCCCAGCGCGATCGGCAGACCAAAGCGGCCGTTGAAGCTGTGAGGGTTGCGGAAGACCGGGCCGTCAGCGGCGTCTGCCGTGGCGCCGGTCAGGCTGGCGGCGATCAGTTCTTTGGCCGTGGTTTTGCCGCTGGAGCCGGTCACCGCGATCACTTCCAGCGGCCGCAGGCGGCAGATGGCGCCGGCGTAGGCCAGCAAGGCCTGGCGGGTGTCGGGCGTCAGGATGCAGGTGATGGGCAAGGGGTGGGACGGCGGCTGCTCGCACAGGATGCCGGTTGCCCCGGCCTGCTGCGCCTGTTCCAGGTAATCGTGACCGTCGCCGGTCTCGGTCTTGATGGCGACGAAGAGGGGGCCAGGATCGGCGGCCTGGCCGTTCAGGGTGCGGGTGTCGAAGGCAAAGTCGCTGAAGCGTGTGGCCGCCGCCGGGCCGAGCAGGCGACCGTGCGTGGCGTCGAGGAGGTCGCTAAGTTCGATCATGGTGATGCTTGGGCGCCTGGTCTGGCTCTCCCCAGGGCGGGATGAAGCTCTCCGGTTCGACGCCCAGGGCATCGGCGATACGGGTGATGTAGTTGAAGTAGGCGATGACCTGGACGGCGTCGTGAATGGCGCGATCATCGAGGCCCATCGTCCGCAGCGCATCCAGGTTGGCCGGCCCCATGCTGCGCTGCTGATGGGTCAGCCGGGCGGCAAATTCACACAGGGCGCGATCCACCGGCGTCAGCGGGGCCTGGCGCCAGTCACGGACGATGGCATGCACGAACGCGTCGGCCGCGTTGGCATCGGTGTTGACATGACCGATCTCGACACGGAGATCGTGTGCGTGGGCCTGCGTTCAGTAGTGACAGCCCACCTCCGCGGCCACAACCGTCGCCAGCATTTCGCGCTGCACGCGGCTGAGGGGCGATTCGCCATGCATGATGACGCTGTAGAAGCCGATGCTGGCCTGCATGGCGCGCGGGTTGATGCTCATGATGTGGACGATGCGCCAGACGCGACCCGCGCGTTTCAGCGTCTCCTCGAAGAGGCGCTTCAACAGGCCGGTCGCTTCGTCAACCGGAACCTGGCGAATCCAGGGCCGTGGGTCACCACTCATGACTGGTCTCTCCTATCTGGCAAGCTCAAGGCTCGCTGCCGGTGAAATCCGCCGAGCGGCGCGCTGTACGGTTTTCGGCACACCCGCCACCACATCAAGATACCACCACCAATGTGACGGCGGCGGATTTCGCTGTGAGCGTTCATATGCCAGACTGGTGATCTGGCTGAGTGCAGCATCGAACATACTCGCTTGTTCGAACAGGCGGCGATCCGCCGCCACGAGCAGCGTACGCTCACGGGCGGTAAGCTGTTGGTTCTGCTCTGCCAGTTTATCTCGCAGCATCAGCATATCAAGATGCTCGAAACCGCTCACTTCTGATGATTCAACCGCAATCAAATATCGCTGCAATAGCCTATTCATGGAACAACTCTCCCAAGACTCCCAGAAACTGGAACCGGCGATCAGACAGGTATTGGTCTGCATCCTCGGGTGGAAAAGCAGTCTCCATGACACCTCGAGGATTGAACATCACAAGCCATGTTTGTTTTTGAATGACACCGGCGACAGCGGGGTAGATATCATGGCGCCAATGATAGACATATACTAGCGCATTCGCATCTCGAACGACGGCCGTAATGATTGTCTCATAGTCGGCCAGAGTCGCATTCGATGACAGATGTCCATATCGAATTCTAGTTCGAATATGCTCGACTGCTTTTCCCGGCTTCCAGGTTATTTCTGTCTGTAATTGAACTATCGCGCCCCTGACGACTCGCCACAAGTCGTCAGGTCTGGCAACGAGATCAGGAGTATTCGTCAAGATCAATCCTCGTGCTGGTGTGTCTCATCGTGCCCAAATAGATCATGTCATCGTGCTTCATAAATCGTCCGAGTTTCTTGTTTGATACGATCACGAAGGTATGGGCTGATGGCCGCTTCGGTCAACAGGTCAATCTTTCGTCCCAGTGTGACTGACAATTGGCGCTCCAGAGCGATCATCGCCAACAGGCTCTTTCGTTTAGAGAATTTAATCAGTAAGTCAATATCACTGGCCTCACTGGCCTCTCCGCGCGCCAATGAGCCAAAGACGCCGATTCTGCTGACATCATGCTCCCGGCATATTCGTATGATGGTTTTCGTGTCTATGTCGCGAATCCCCAAACCGGCCATAGCGCAATCTCCTTATTCCCCGAACTTGATCCCCTGCGCCAGGGGCAGCTCGGACGAGTAATTGATGGTGTTGGTCTGGCGGCGCATGTAATACTTCCAGACGTCGGAGCCAGATTCGCGGCCGCCGCCGGTTTCCTTTTCACCGCCGAAGGCGCCGCCAATCTCCGCGCCTGACGTGCCGATGTTGACATTGGCAATGCCGCAGTCCGAACCGGCCGCGGACAGGAACGTTTCGATCTCCAGCATGTTGGTGGAGAAGATGCTGCTCGACAGGCCCTGCGGCACCCCGTTATGCAGGGCAATCGCCTCTGCCAGGGTGTCGTACTCCAGGATGTAGAGAATCGGCGCAAAGGTCTCTTCCTGGACGATGGGCGTCTGCGCCGGCATCTTGACGATGGTTGGCTCCACGAACAGGGCGCCCTTGTCCGGCAGGCGATTGCCGCCGGTGAGGATGACGCCGCCCTCGGCCCGCACGCGCTCCAGCGCGGCCATCATCTCATCCACGCCGCCCTGGTTGACCAACGGCCCCATCAGCGTGCCCGCGTCCAGCGGGTCGCCGATGCGCACCTGCTGATAGGCCCTGACCAGGCGATCGCTCAGCGCCGCGGCCACGCTGCGATGGGCGATGATGCGGCGGGTGGAGGTGCAGCGTTGGCCGGCGGTGCCGACGGCGCCGAAGAGGATGGCGCGTGTCGCCATGTCCAGGTCGGCGCTGGGGGTGACGATGATGGCGTTGTTGCCGCCCAGTTCCAGGATGCTGCGGCCAAAGCGCCGGGCAATCGCCTCAGAAACATGGCGCCCCATGCTGGTGGAACCGGTGAATGAAATCAGCCGCATGGCCGGGTCGTTGAGCATCAGCTCGCCCACCTCGGAGCCACGGCCGATGAGCAGGTTGAAGACGCCGTCCAGGCCGTAGTCCGCGGCCACGCGGTTGGTGATGTGCTGCACGGCCACCGCGCACAGCGGCACGTCCGAGGAGGGTTTCCAAACGACGCAGTCGCCGGCCACGGCCGCGATGGCGGTGTTCCAACTCCAGACCGCGACCGGGAAGTTGAAGGCGCTGATGACGCCGACGATGCCGAGCGGGTGCCACTGCTCCATCATGCGGTGCAGCGGCCGCTCTGAGGCGATCACCAGGCCGTAGAGCTGGCGCGCCAGACCGGTGGCGAATTCGCAGATGTCAATCATCTCCTGCACTTCGCCCAGGCCCTCGACCCGAATTTTGCCCATCTCCAGGCTGACCAGCTCGCCCAGCGGCTCTTTCATCTCGCGCAGTGCGTAGCCCAGGTCGCGGATCACCTGGCCGCGGCGCGGGGCCGGCAGCAGGCGCCAGGTCTCGAAGGCGCGATTGGCCCGCGTCATCAGGGTTTGGTACGCGGCCGGCGTGGCCTGAATGATCCGCGCCAGCGCCTGGCCGTTGGTGGGGTTGTACGATACCAGTTCGCGCCCGCCGCGATCTTCGATCCAGCCGTCCGGACCGGAGCACGCGCCGAAATTGGTCTCCTGGATATTGAGCTTTTCCAGTAATGCCTCTACTGACTTTACTGACTTCATTAGTCTTGAATCTCCTTTGAATCAATCGAATCAACGTTGAAATGGCTGACTTTCCTTGAGTATAGCATAGGAGCGGGCAAGGCGGAAGTTCAAGGGGCAAGAGAATCGGCGCGTGCAGGATCGGACTTCCGATCACTCCGCATTCCAATCGCCATCGAAGCGCAGGACGAGCAGCCCATTCTTCTCGTCGGCGACGAAGATCAGATTGCCCTCTACGGCGACATTCACGGCCGCATAGGTGTCGTAGAATCCGACTTCCACGGGCGCGGTCGGGTTGGCAACTGAGATGACACGCACGCCGTATGTCCCATCTGCCACAAAGACATAGTCTCCTGCTACTGCCACGTCACTACCATAGATCGGCGTCTCGCAGAATCCAACTGCGACTGGCGCGGCCGGATCGGCGATCGAGATGACGCTCAGGCCGGTCGGCCACAAAGTTGTCAGGTAGGCATACTGTCCGGCAATTGCAACAGCAGAGACACTCCGCACCGCGCTGTACGATCCGACTTCCACGGGCGTCCTCGGGTTGGCGATCGAGATGACGTGCATGCCATCACCAACGACATAGGCGTACTCTCCCACTACGACTACATCAGTGGCATAGGAAAATGGATCATAAACGCCAACCTCAACCGGTAAAGCCGGGTTTGCCAGGGAGGCTATGCGCAAGCCTTCAGGGCCATCGCCCACGTAGACATATTCCCCCGCCACCGTCACATTCCTGGAATAGCCTGGTGTGTAATAAAACCACACTTCGGTGGGCGCGGCAGGATTCGAGATCGAAAAAACGCGCACGCCGTGGAACGGCTCTGCCACGTACGCATAACCTTCCGTCAGGGTGAGGCGAGTAGTGTACCAGAAAGCGTCACAGTACCCGATTTGCACCGGTCGAGTCGGGTCAGCAATAGAGATCACTCGCAGGGCGGAGTAAGCGCCGACATCCGTGACGTAGGCATATGTTCCTGCGATGGCCACGCTGCTCGCTCCCCCGCGTGTGGCGTAGAATCCAACCTGGGTCGGCGCAGAGGGATTGACAATAGAGAATATATGGAGGCCGTCGCGGTCTGTCACGTAAGCATACGATCCGCCCACTGCTACGTCTTCAGCATAACGCAGGGCGACGAATCCGATCCCAGTCGGCGTGCTTGGGTCGGCGATCGAGATCACGTACAGGTCGTCAGTCGCTACATAGGCGTATTGTCCCGCCACTACTACGGCAAAGACGCCTGTGGGTATATCGTAGGATGCGATCTCGACCGGAGAGGTAGGATCGGCCACGGAGATCACACGAAGACTGCCATTTTGATACAGGTGATTCAACAGGACGTAAGCGTACTCCCCTGCCACTGCTACATCTTGTACATTGTCTGGAAAGGGGGCGGTTTGCCCCACCAGAACGGGGTTGACCGGATTCGAGACGTCCAACACCGCCAGGTGTCGTCCCATGTTGACGTAGGCCAGGGTATGACTGATGGTCACGGTGTCAATGTTATCTCCCAGGTGGCCCACGAACTGAGGGTTACGTGTGAAGCGCTGGCTGATGGCTGGCATGAACAGGCGCGACCCAGGTTCCTGGGCGGTATCTGCCGCTTTTGTCGCCACGGCAGCTTTCAGATCGGCTGCAGCGAGGCTCAACAGGTTCGAATCGCTTGAATCTTGTCCTGTCGAGTCGCCTGGGAACCGTACGATTTCCAGGCCATTGAAGCCGTCGGCCAGAAAGACCAGATCGCCGGCTACGGCGACGTTGGTGGTGTCTCCTGGCGTATTGTAGACTCCGATTCCTTCCGGTATGGCCGGATTGGCGATGGCAATGACCTCCAAATCGCCAGTCGTTGCGTAGAGATAGGGTTCCGCCAACGCCACACCCACGGCCCGTATGGAGATAGCCCCGATTTCCCGTGGCGCCGCCGGGTGAGCGACAGAGATCACCTTGAGGTTGCTCAACCATCCGGTGGCGACGTAAAGATTCGGCCCTGCCACGACCAGGTCTTGAGCCATCTCCGGCGCCCTGAGGAACCCGATTTCCGCAGGAGCCGCTGGATCGGCAGTCGAAACCACGCTCAGGCCGCCATGCCTGCTTGCCACATAGGCATACGCTCCCGCCATCACGACATCCTTGGTTCCGTCCGGCGTGACGACAGAACCCACCTCGACGGGCGCGGTCGGATTGGCAATCGAGATCACGCGCAACATGCTAAACGAGTCGGCCACATAGGCGTACTCTCCCGCCAAAGCCACGCTCCACGCAAATCTTGGCGTGTCGCAAAACCCCACCTGATACGGCGCGGCCGGGTTGGCAATCGAAATGATGCTCAAGCCGCCATACCCGCTTGCCACGTAGGCGTATTCTCCTGCCACCGCCACGCCGTGGGCATCCCCCCGCGGAAACATCGAACCAATCTCCAGCGGCGCGGTCGGGTCAGCAATGGAGAGTATGCGGAATCCCTCCCGTTCGGCCGTCACATAAGCGTACTGCCCCGCCACGGCCACGCCGTTGGCATTGCCGGGCGTGTCATAGAACCCAACCTCCACGGGCGCGGTCGGGTTGGCAACTGAGATCACGCGCAGGCCGTCACCGCCAGCCGCCACGTAGGCGTAGTCTCCCACGACTGTCACGTTTACAGCGCCGCCCGGCGCATGGCCAACCACGACCGGCGCGGTTGCATCGGAGATCGAGATGACGTAAAGACCTGCCCCGGCGCTCGCCACGTAGGCATATTCTCCCACCAATGCAATATCCTGGACGAGACCTGAAGAAGGCATGATATGCCCGATTTGAGTGGGGCTGAGCGGGATGGACACATCAATCACCGTCAGGTACGCGCCCATGCCCATGAAGGCCAGCGTCCCGCTGATTGCCACCGTGTTCATCTCGCCGCCCAGGTGACCGACGAACTGCGGGTTGCGGCTGAAGCGCTGGAACATCTGTGGCAGGAACAACGCGTGGTCTTGATACGATGGGGGGGGCGCGGCCGACGCACCGGCAAAAAGTAGTACGGAGAAGCAGACCAGCCACGGTAGGTGTTGCGTTTTCATCTTGAACCTCCCTGCAAATCTTCCTGCGCACACCCCATTTTCGCGCAGTGCATCTCACAATGCAACTATCCTCTCCTCCTCTCCTCCTTGAACGAAAGAAGCCCAGTTCCTTGCAGGAACCGGGCTTCTTTTGTTGCTTCGATCGCTGCGGCCCTCTCTGCCACGAATTTCACTAATTTGCACGAATCGAGCTTCTGCCCTCGTGGCAAGAATCCGCCCAGCTTTCTCTGCCACGAATTTCACTAATTTGCACGAATTCCAGGGCCTTTTCGTGGCAAGAGGAAATGGATTTCAGCGCTATAACGCCCTTCGCCCAATGATGAAGCGGTGGTTACATTCCGGCCGTGACTCATATTGGTCATGTCAATGTCGAAGGAAATCGTTGCATCGGTGATCGGCTGGCCATTGGAATCAGTGACGAGCGCTTCGAGGATGTTATCGCCGCGGGAGGGTGGGTTGGGATCGCTGAAGATCCACACCAGCAGATCGCCGCTTTGTTTCCCACCCAACGCAGGGACTTGATTCGTGGCAGGATCCTGCGCGGTTGAATCAGCGGAGGCGAAGGTTGGAATGGGCGTCGGCTGTTCCACCGACGGAGCCGACATCATGCCGCACGAGGCGAGCAGGAATGCCATGAGCGTCAAAATCAGTTTGTTGGTCATTGTAATTTTCCTTATGGCGTTCATTCTTCCAAACTCACAGCCTGGGATTCCTCTACTTTTTGCAACCCGGAACGCAGGCTTCCCCACAGCGAGATCAAAATCGGGAGCCCGGAGACAATCCAGAATCCATACGCCAGCGCCCGCGAGACCGGCTCGACATTCGGGAAGAACAGACTGACCCAGAATAGAATCCCTCCGAGATGCACGGTGACGAGACTCAACCACGTCCCGCCCAAGCGCGCGGGCTTGTTTGGCTCGAAGAAGCGTGTGAACAGATACGGAACCAGGGCATAGCCAAATTGCAGGATCCAGCCAAAGATCAGGATCGGCCCGCCACTGCCGGAGATTTCCTGCACGGGGAAATCGGTGGCGCGGGCAACGATCAGCGGCGCGACCACGACCGGGATGAAGAACCAGATATAGGATGTGAGCAAATGCCACATGCCGGGCGTCCAGACGCGGCGGTCGCCGAGCACGGGCTTGACCACGATGACGAGCAACAGGATGCTTCCGAGTGTGTGCAGGATCAAACCAACGACGGTAAATATACTGACGTTCAGCCACGGCCCGGAGATCAACCCCAATGCGCCCAGCGCCATTGACCAATAGATCCACGGAATACTACGCGGCCAGGCCAACGGACGATTTGCGAACGAGGGGTACAAGTCCACCAGCAGCCCGGCCAGGATGATGGCGGCGAAGCCCCACAGGTTGGTGTGGACGTGGACTTCGATGGGGGAGGCGATGTGCAAGACTTCGCTCCATCCCAGCCAAAGCCCTGTGCCGACCAAACCTCCAAGTATCAGGTAACTCAGCCCGGTGATGTAGAACTTGCGCCCTTCGAGGCCGGCATTTTTTGAGGAGGCTTGCGCGGGGCGCAGGTCAATCAGTTGCTTGATGAGCAGAATCACGGCAATACCTATCAGTGTTCCGCCAGTGACGATGAGCGAGCGCGTAATGGTCGGGATACCGATTAGCAGAAGCACCAGTCCCGCGTTCAGGAATAGCCACGTATCCCAGCGGATCTTCGGGCGCGGCAATCGGCGCGCGGTTGCCACGAGGATTGGAGCAAGTCCAAATATAATTTCAGTTAACGCGCCAAGCGTAACCAGGTGCACTCTCAGCCATTTCAAGCTGCCAAATAATGGAATGATCTCCAACCCCGTCAGGATCGAAGCCAGTGCGGCCAACGCGACCAGGGACAGGTAAAGCAATGACATAAGGAAGTATGGGTGAGGCATGTCAGCCTCCTTATTTCTTTGCGACGGCCTGATTGAGAATTTCGAGAAATTCGTCCAGCGGCACTTTATGGATGCGCGCCGCCCATTCCACTGTGAGCGCTTTGGCGAGGAACATCCGCAAGGAGTATTTCCCCACGCGTTTGACGCCGAAGATTTCCATCACATCGGCGATGTCGCCGTATTCCAGCAGGATGTCTGAGACACGTGTGTCTTTTGTAATTTCCATGATGCACTCCTTCTGTGAACCGGCCGCGCCAGCCTACTTTGCCAGCGCGGCCCGCCAGTTGTCAATTCGTTTCGATTTTCTTCAACCCATCCCGCGCGATCTCGAACAGTTCCTTCACGGGATAGATCATTGCCAGCGCATAGAGCGCGAAGCCGATTCCGTACAGCTTGTTATGCCCCTACTTTACTCCTTACCCCCGTTTCGCGCCCCGACTTTTGCCGGGTTTTGAAGAACATCTTTGTACACGGATTTCACGGGTTGGACGGATGGACACGGATTTTTTAAAATAATCCGCGAAATCCCTATGTTCCGCGTAATCCGTGTACCGAATTTACTCGCCCTGAATCATCGCCCGCGCGGAGAGGGCAGCGCGATCCAGGATGCGGATGGATTGCCTGTCCATCTCGATCAGCCCCGCCTTCGTCAACTCGCGAATGACACGGCTCAACACGTCTGGGACAGTGCCGAGGCGAGCCGCGAGTTCGGTCTGGTTCGTCCAGCGGCGGCGCTCGATGGCGTCCCCCTTGGCGAAATCCAGCAACAGTTTGGCGGCAGCCGGAGAGGGCGGTGAGCTGACTTAGGTTCGCATAGCCACGATCGTTTTCGGCCAACAGGATCAGGTGACCGCCGCCGTTGACCAGGGTCAGCTCATCCCCCATCCCCTCCCGCTATTGACAACGATCATTTGCTCTGCTAGAATTCGACAGAGTAACCTCACGCATCGTTTGTTTTGACAAACGCAATCTATCAATCTCATCATACATGGTGGCAACCTGAGGATGAGGACATGAAACCCTGGCGATGGTTTCGAGTAGTGACCATCGAGGATAGATCACCATGATAACCAGTATACCAACGATTGATCTTGATCAAATTGAGTTGCTTGAGACATACGAGTTCTATGACAGGCCGCTACTTTTTGCCTGCCGTAATAAGCAAGGCATCTTGTTCATAGCTGTCCTGGCTGATGAGAACGATACGAACGAAACGTGGTTGTATGTGCCACTCACAGATCGGCGCCTCTCACAAATTCGTGCAGGCCTGCTGGACCTTCATGATGCTTTTGAGATCGCGGAAGATGGAGAGGTTCTGATTGTCTCCGTCTTTCATGGAGATGGACGCCCAATATCTGTAGACATAATAGCAGCAAACTCAATCCCGCAGGCCTGGCTGCCGGCACGCGGGGAACGTTTGAACCTCAATCCGCTGCAGCCGCCCGCGTTGAATGGATTGACGGGGTGGCCGCTGCGCAAAGCAACAACTGATCGAAGCCACACGACGTCGTTTTCGGCTGTTTAGCCCGGTTAGCCCGGTTGACATGAGATTGACATGAGATTGACATGAGAAGGAAGGAGCCAAACCATGAGTGAACGAATCGCCATTGTGATGAGTGGAGGGGGATCGAAGGGCGCGTTTCAGGTGGGCGCGCTCAAACGGCTGTATGAGGCCGGCATTCGTCCGCAGATCGTCTGCGGCACCTCGGTGGGCGCTTTGAACGGGGCCAAGCTGGCCGAAGGCACACCCACGGTGATCGAGGAGATGGAGGGGCTGTGGCGTTCGCTGCAGAAGAACTCCGATGTGATGGCCTGGAGTCCGGAATTCCAGCAGTTGTTTGCCGCGCTGGGTCGCCTGTCCGGCCAGGAGATCAACGACCTGGACGATCTCGAAGCCTTGCAGGGCGGGCTGGAGCAGGCGTTGGTGCGGCGCCTGGCAGTCTTTCTTGGCACTGCGGTGGCGGCGCCGGGCGTCTTCGGCGCGCTGCTGCAGGCCTTGCAGCTCTGGGGCGTGCGCCGTCATGTGGTGGATGTGGTGCAGGCGTTGGCCGGGGCTATTGGCGGCGAATCCCTCTTTGTCTCCGCTCCTCTCAAAGCCAAAATTTTGCAGCACCTGGACCCCAGCAAGGTGGCCACCTCCGGCATCGAGCTGCGCGTGACCGGGGTGGATTTTCAGACCGGCGAGCTGGTATTGATGGATCAGCATCATCCCGACATTGTGGAAGCCATCCTGGCCTCCAGCGTGCAGCCGGTGTTCATGGAAGCACACCATCCCCTGACTACGGCGCCCGATCATCAGGTTTACGATGGCGGCGTGCGGGAGATTTCGCCGCTGCAGGCTGCGGTGGACCTGGGCGCCGAGCACGTTTATATGATCCTGGCCGGCTCGTTGAAGACCGCGCTGTCAGGGCCGGTCAAGGGTATCTTCCCGATCACGATGCGCACGGTTGACATTTTTACCAGCGAGATCGTGCGCAACGACATCTACTTTCAGCAGGAAGTCAACCGCCTGGCCGCGCTGGGCCGCGAGATCGAAGAAGCGATGCCGCTCAAGCGCGGGGCCGATGACCCGGTCAGCCGCGGGGTGCGGATGCTGCAAGAGCGGCCGCTCCTCAACCGCCGGCCGGTCAGGCTCACCGTGATCGAACCGACGTTCGACCCTTTCCACGGCTCGCTCGATTTCGATCCGGTCAAGATCAATCAAAGCATTGCGCATGGCTATGAGCTGACCGGCCAGATTCTGGAGCAGGACGCCGCCTGAGGCGCGGCGCCGCCCTGCCCCCTGTTGATCGGATCAGCGGCGCCAACCCATCTTTTCGAAAAACCACACAGGCAGCACATCGGCATCGGTGACCTTGCGCAGGTTGGCGCCGGTGGGGCGCACCGCGTAGACGGCCCACTTGCCCTCGCGATCCGAGCGGAAGGCAATCCAGCCGCCATCGGGCGACCAGATGGGCAGGCCGTCGCTTGTCAGATTCTCGGTCAGCCGCACTTTGTTGCTGCCATCTGTGTTGACGACATAGATTTCGAAGTTACCGTCGTCCTTGGAGATGTAGGCCAGCCGCTTGCCGTCAGGACTCCAGGCTGGCTGACCGTCGCTGCCGCCGCTGGTCACGCGCTGCTGCGCGCCGGTGTCTGCGTCGGTCAGGTAGATGCCGCAGTCGCCGCCGTTGCAGGCGCGATGGGCAATCGAGTTGTTCTTGGGCGACCAGGCCGGATACTCGCCGTTGACCAGGCGACGCAGCCCGCTGCCATCGGCGTTGAGGATGTAGACATCGCGGCCATCGCCGGCGCTCAGGCGACTGCCATCAGGTGACCAGGACGGGTAGGCGCCGCCGAGGATGACGAGGTGCTCGCCTGTGTAGTCGGCGTTCATCACCCAAATGCCTGTCCCGGTTACGCCGCCGATGGGCGGCCACAGGTAATAGGCGATCTGTTTGTAATTTGCGGAGTAGGCCACCTCGGTGCGCCAGTCGAACAGCTTGCGCGCCGTGGCGTTGCCAAAGTTGTATTCCCACAGCTCCCAGCGTCCGGCGCTCATGTTGGCGACGGAGTAGAGCAGGACACCGCTGGGCGATCCGCCGGCGGCCGCGGCTGGATTCGGCGTGGCGGTGGGCGGCGGGGGCGGAATGTCCTTGACCACCGTGATGGCGGTTACTTCACCCTCGGTCGTGACCGATTTAGCCTGCACCCAGGCCTTCTCCTTCTTGTCACCCACGCAGCAGATCTGCCACCAGGCGTCGTCGGCCGTCTTGCCGACAATCTCGAACTTCTCGCCGCCTTTCGCCGCCGCCAGGATCGGGTAGGTCGTGCCTGGTCCGCCGCGCAGATTCAGGCCTTTGGCGCCAATCACGGCTTGCGGCGGCACAGGCGTCGGCGTGGCGGTGGGCGGCACTGGGGTAGGCGTGGGCGGAACCGGTGTGGGCGTATCGGTGGGCGGAACGGGGGTTGCAGTGGGTGGAACGGGGGTCGGCGTGACCGTGGGTGGAACGGGAGTGGCGGTCGGCGGAATGGGGGTGGCGGTGGGCGGCAGCGGGGTTGCCGTGGCGGGTGGTGCGAGCGGGTTGCTGCACGCAGTCAATAGGACGACCAGGAACACAACACAACAGACGAGAAGCGACTTACGTAACATGACGAATCTCCCTTCAGAGACAGGGTCAATGACCGGATGGTCATTGCTCTGTTGGAGCGCCACGGTCGCGGCAGGGAAACAGACTCACCTGCTGGGGCCGGATGGCGGGGCCAATCCTTGCTCAGGTGCAAGGGGTTGCAGAATGGGTACTACGCAAGGTGTTCAGCGCATTGATTAGAATGAGAATTTTTTAACTGTCCAGTTCCGAGCAAATTCTGAGCATACAGACAGCACCAAAGCGGACACTTATTTAATTCTCATTCCATTGTGCATCGTCTGCATGAGAGCGACATGAACACCCGGCTCGGCACACATGACGGTTTATTCATGCGGACGATACGCCGGGATGCTCGTTTTTTTTCGTTGTTATCCGTCCCCCGGCCCGGGCGTTGGGATGGCCCAGCGGTCTTGATACGGTACGCATACGAACGCCCGGTATGACTGGTGTAGACGCGGCTGACTGGCCGGCCACCCAGTTCACCTGCGTTTTTGATCTGCGCCCACCTGTGCTATAGTAGACGTGAGGGGTTCAGATGTTCCAAAGTTTGCAAGCGCGTTTGATTTTTTTGTTTGTCGCCTTCGTTCTGCTCGTCGTTGTCTCCGTCGGCGCGATGATTTGGGGGAGCGAAACGCAGCGCCAGGACGCTTTGGTCATCAACCTGGCGGGACGGCAGCGGATGTTGGCGCAGCAGATGACGCGACTGGCGCTCGAAGCAGACAGCCGCAAGAGCGCGGTGGATGCCGCGCTGCTGGAGGCCGAAGCAGTCTTCGATCGCACCCTGTACGCCCTGCGCGAAGGCGGCGCGGCGCCTTATCCGCCTGACGCATCAGTGACGCTGCAGAGACCGACCGACCCTCGCATTCTTTCCGCGCTCGATCAGGTGGCTCAGACCTGGAGCGACTTCCGCACGCAGCTCTACAAATTGCAGTGGGCGTCACGCAGCAATCCCATCTTCTGGCTGACGCGCCAGACGTTCGAAGATGAAGCGGCCACCCTGGTGGAGGCTGCGGATGCGGTGGTGCGTTTGCTGGAAGCGGACGCGACGGCCAAGATCAATCGCCTGCGCGCCATGCAGATGAGTTTTCTGGTGGGAGCGTTGGTCCTGCTGGGCGTGGGCGCGTGGGTGACGCACCGGTCCGCGCTGACGCCGCTGAAGGACCTATCTGCCGCGGTGGACCGGTTGGGCGGCAACGATCTTGAGTCACCGATCCAGGTGACAGGCCCGCGCGAGATACGCAGCCTGTCCGAGTCGTTCGATGCCATGCGCAAGAACCTGGCCGCGTCGCGGCTGGAACTGCTCGATCTGACCACCACCCTGGAAGCGCGCGTCGCGCAGCGCACACGTGAACTGAACGCGCTCAGCGAGGTGAGCCATGAGATCAGCTCGCAGCTCGATGTCAGTCATGTGTTGACTTCTGTCACTGAGAAAGCGCGCACCTTGCTGGACGCGGAGTCCGCCAGGCTGTGCCTGCTGGAGGATGAGGATCAGTATCTGACGCTGAAGGCGTCCTGCGGCGCGCAGACCGGCGAAACGGTCGAGCGCAGGTCTGCGATCAACCGCGCCAGCGCGGTGCTCGCCAGCCAACGGGCGCTGGTCTGCAGCCGTGCAGGCTGCGTGGGGGGATGCGGTCTGCTGGATGAGGCGCACGCGGCCAGCCACGTGGTGGCTCCCCTGCGCATTGGCGATGAGGTGATTGGGGCTTTGTGCGTGAGCAGTTCGCAGCCCAATCATTTCTCCGCGGAGGCTGCGGACGTGGCGACCAAGCTCGCCAATACGGCCGCGGTGGCGCTGCAGAATGCTCAGTTATTTGCGCAGGCAGAGAAGATCGCCACGCTGGAAGAACGCAACCGCATCGCGGCCGACATGCATGACGGACTGGGGCAGATGCTGAGCTATTTGGGCCTTGTGACAGATCAAACAGTCGACCTGCTGGCGGCGAGCGAAGATGCGAAGGCGCTCGCCAACCTGGAGCGCATGCGCAGGACGATCAATCAGGCCACCCACCAGGTGCGCGCGTCCATTCAGCAGTTGATGGATGGCGCACCGCGAGAGCGTAAGCTGCGCGATCGTTTGCAGGAAACCGTGCGTGAGATCGAGGGCAAATACCAGGCAAAGATTGACTGGCAGGCGGAGGAGGGTGTTCTTACGGCGGCGATTCCGCGCGCCGTGACGGAGCAGATTCTCAACGTGACGCGCGAGATGTTGGAAAACGCCTGCCGTCACGCGGCCGCCCAATTCATTTGTGTTCGCTTTGGCCGGGAAAACGGGCATGGCTTCGTCAGGATCGAGGACGACGGCCGCGGCTTCGATCCGGCGGTGCAGCCGGCCGGGCACTTTGGTTTACGGGTCATGACGGCGCGCGCTGCACACATCGGCGGGAAGCTGTTGATTGAATCGGCGCCCGGCGCCGGAACCAGCGTGACCCTGTTGTTTCCCCATGGGGAGGGGCGATCATGAGCCGCTATCGTGTGCTGCTGGCTGACGACCATGCGCTGTTTCGCGAGGGGCTGGCAGGGATCATCACATCGCAGCCGGACATGGACGTCGTTGGCGAAGCCAGCGATGGGCTGGAGGCGGTAGTCATGGCGCAGGAACTCAAGCCAGACCTGGTGCTGATGGATGTGCAGATGCCCACGCTCGACGGGATCGAGGCCGCGCGCCAGATCAAAGAAATGGTGGCGCATGCTACCATCGTGATGCTGACCGTGCGCGATGATGATGAAAAGCTGTTCGAGGCGCTGAAGAGCGGCGCCCAGGGCTATTTGCTCAAGGACATCCATTCGAAGGATATGCTCGCCATGCTGCGCGGCGCACTGCGCGGGGAAGCTGCGCTCAGCCCGCGCATGGCCGGGCGAGTATTGAAGGAGTTTCGCCGCCTCGGTTCGCGTGTGCCCGTATTTTCCGCGGCCGATGACGACGAACTGGTAGAACTGACCAGGCGTGAACTGGAAACGCTGACCATCGCGGCGCGGGGCGTATCAGACAAGGAAATTGCGGAAGAACTGTGCATCAGCATTCACACCGTCAAGAGTCACATGCGCACCATTTTGTCCAAACTGCACGTGAACACACGACGCCAGGCCGCACGCGTCGCCAAGAGCAAGGGCCTGCTGTAGGCAAGAACTAGTTCTTCGCATTCAGCGCAACCGAAATATCCTTCTTTTCTCATTCTTGAATGGGCGAACGGAGGATTTTTTCATTTCCCCTTTTGACCTATCTTGACCCGCGTCGAAAGCATCCACTGCTTCCTGGTGCGGGCAGGGGGAATGAGAGTTTTTTAACTGTCCAGTTCCGAGCAAATTTTGAGCATACAGACAGCACCAAAGCGGGCACTTATTTAATTCTCATTCCTGGGCGAACAAGCATCTGTCTGTTGAAGTCGGTTCGAGTCAAACTTTATGCAACGTGTAAAACGTCGTGTCCTGCTCATCTGTTCACACCACTTGTTTGGCGAAAGCCTGGAGACCATTCTGCGTCGGGTGGACGACATGGAGTTGCTCGGCCCCATGGAGCTTTCGCAGGAGAACATCCATGCGCGCCTGTTCGAATTGCGCCCCGACGCGGTCATTGTCGTGGATGAAGGCGAGAATAGGATGAACGTCTCCTCGCTCACCTCCGCCATCCTGCAGCAGTTCCCCAGCCTGCCCGTTATCAGTGCAGGGCTGGAACAGAACATCTTTCGTGTTTTCTCTGCCCACACGCTCCCCGCACGCAGCTCGGACTTTGTGGAAGCCATTCTGAACCTGCCGCCCAGCAATCCCTGGGAGGCAGCGCAGCCCGGCTTCCAACCTAAACCTAAATCTTGAGGAGGATGAGTCAATGATGCGAATGATCGGAAAACCTGCGCCTCTCTGCCGGGCCTTCTGCCTGATCCCGCTTGGTTTGTTGATCCTGGCCCTGGTTGCGATTCCGACGCGCGCCGGCGCGCAGGATGCATCCGAAGGCGAAAAACTCTTTACCAGCAAAGGATGCAAGGCTTGCCACACGATCGGGGGCGGAAAACTAGTCGGGCCTGATCTGCTCGGCGTGACCACGCGCCGCGACAGGGCCTGGCTGACGCGCTGGATCAAGGAGCCGGACAAGGTGCTGGCCGAGGGTGACGCGATCGCCACGCAGTTGTACGAAGAGTACAACAAGATTCCCATGACCAACCTGGGGCTGACCGACGGCGAGGTGGCCGCGCTGATCGCTTATCTTGTGAGCATTGATACGGGTGGGGCGCCCGCGCCGGCTCCGGCCGCGCCTGCGCTCCCTGCCGGCGACTTAGAGCGCGGCAAGGCGCTGTTCCTGGGCACGGCTCGACTTGCCAACGGCGGGCCGGCCTGCATGGTCTGTCACAGCGTGACCGGCATTGGCGCGTTGGGCGGCGGCGCGCTGGGGCCTGACCTGACTGACGTGTTCAACCGCTACGGCGGCCAGGCAGGGTTGACCGCCTTCCTCGGCAGCCCGGCCACCATCACCATGAACGCCATTTGGGCCAACCAGCCCATGACCGACCAGGAGCGCGCAGACCTGGTGGCGTTTTTCGAAACAACGACCACGCCGCTGCGGACTGCTTCCACCTTGTGGACGCTGGCGGGGTTGTCTGGCGCGGGCGGCGTGGTCTTGCTCGCCTCGGCGCAGGTCTGGTGGCGAAAACGACTGATGGGCGTCCGCAGACCCATGGTCGCGCGCGCCAACGCAAAGAAGTAAAACAATTCCCCCTCATCCCCAGCCCTCTCCCCCCAGGGGGGGCCCCCCCCCCCCCCCCCCTGCGGGAGAGGGTTAGGGTGAGGGTGAAATCTGATTGTTTGGAGGAGCAGCAATGGCTTGGATCCAAGACTTGGTCAACCCGAAATCACGCAAGTGGGAGGAGTTCTACCGCAACCGCTGGCAGCACGATAACATCGTCCGCAGTACGCACGGCGTAAACTGCACAGGCGGCTGTTCGTGGCAGGTGTACGTCAAGGACGGCATCATCACCTGGGAAATGCAGCAGACGGATTATCCGCTTCTCGAAAAGGATCTTCCGCCCTACGAACCGCGCGGTTGTCAGCGCGGCATCTCGGCGTCGTGGTACGTCTACAGCCCGATCCGCGTCAAGTATCCGTACGCGCGCGGCGTCCTGCTGGATTTCTGGCGCGAAGAACGGTCGGCGGGCAAAAGTCCCGTGGACGCGTACGCCTCCATCATGGGAGATGAGACGAAGCGGACGCGCATCCAGAAGGCGCGCGGCAAGGGCGGTTTCCGCCGCACCTCGTGGGACGAAGTGACGGAGATCGTCGTCGCGGGCATGCTCCACACCGCCAGGAAATACGGACCCGACCGCATCTTCGGCTTTTCGCCCATCCCCGCCATGTCGTACCTTTCGTACGCGGGCGGCTCGCGCTTCCTGCAATTGTTCGGCGGCGTCAACATGAGTTTCTACGACTGGTACGCGGACCTGCCCAACGCCTTCCCCGAAGTCTGGGGCGACCAGACCGACGTGTGCGAATCCGCCGACTGGTACAACAGCAAGTACATCGTCTCGTACGGCGCGAACATGAGCATGACGCGCACGCCCGATGTACACTTCATCGCCGAGGCGCGGCACAACGGCACCAAGTACGTCTCGATCGCGCCCGACTTCAGCCAGGTCTCCAAGTATTCCGACTGGTGGATCCCCGTTAAGCCCGGCACCGACGCGGCGCTGTGGATGGCGGTCAATCACGTCATCTTGAAGGAATTCTTCGAAGAACGCCAGGTTCCGTATTTCATCAACTATCTCAAACAATACACCGACAGCACGTTCCTGGTGGAACTGGAAAAGGATGGTGACTCGTACAAGGCGGGACGCCTCCTGCGCGCCAACCGCGTCAAGCGTTACACGAACGAGGAGAACGGCGACTGGAAACTGCTGGTCTTCGATAAAACCAGCAATCAGCCGCGCATGCCCAAAGGCACGGTCGGCTACCGCTGGAGCAAGGAAAAAGGCAAGTGGAATCTCAAGATGGAGGACGGGCAGGATGACACCCCGCTCGATCCCGAACTGACCTTCCTCGACGAACACGACGAAATTGTGAACGTCGCCTACCACGAATTCGCCGAGGCGAAAGTTGCCCTGCGCGGCATCCCCATCCGCTACGTGGAAACCGATCGCGGACGCGTCCCCGTGACGACCGCCTTCGATCTGCTAGTGGCGCAATTTGGCGTCAGCCGCGGACTGCCTGGCGATTACCCGAAATCCTACGATGAAATCGGCCCGTACACGCCCGCCTGGCAGGAACAGTACACGGGCATCGGTCGCGACACCGTCACCCGCCTGGCGCGCGAGTTTGCGCACAACGCGGAAGTGACCAACGGCAAGTCCATGGTCATCGTCGGCGCCAGCATCAACCACTGGTACAACAACAGCCTGATGTACCGCGCGCCGATTACCGCGTTGATGTTGTGCGGCTGCTGCGGAGTCAACGGCGGCGGCATGAACCACTACGTGGGACAGGAAAAACTGACGCTGGTCGCGCCGTGGTCGGCGATGGCGTTCGCGCTGGACTGGGTCAAACCTCCGCGCCGCCAGCAGACTCCCACCTGGCATTACATCAACAGCGACCAGTGGCGCTACGAGGGCGATTTCACCGACTATGCGCCCATCCCTGAGAAGACCAAATGGGCTAAGGGCCACGCCGCCGACCTGGCGACGATGGCGGTTCGCATGGGCTGGATGCCTTCGTATCCGCAGTTCGACGAGAATCCTTTTGATGTCGTCAAGAACGCGGACGCGGCAGGCGCAAAGTCCAACGATGATGTCATCAAACGGGTGGTGGATCAACTCAAAGATGGAACGACCAGATTCGCCATTGACGACCCGGACGCGGAGCAGAACTGGCCGCGCATCTGGATAATGTGGCGCGGCAACGCGCTGGCCTCCAGCGCCAAGGGCGCCGAGTTCTTCCAGCGCCACTACCTGGGCACCCACGACAACATCGCGGCCGAGGAGCACGCCAAAGGTAAGGTCAAGACCGTCACCTTCCGCGAGCCTGTGCCGCGCGGCAAGATGGACCTGGTGGTTGACCTGAACTTCCGCATGGACTCTTCGGCGCTGTATTCCGACATCGTCCTGCCCTCCGCGTTCTGGTACGAAAAGAACGATCTCAACACCACCGACCTGCACTCGTACGTGCATCCGCTCGGACAGGCGGTTCCCCCTGTTTGGGAATCCAAGACCGACTGGGAAATCTTCAAACTGCTGGCGCTCCGAGTCAGCGAGATGGCGCCCGAGGTCTTCCCCGAACCCGTGCGCGACATCGTGGCGTTCCCGCTCATGCACGACACGCCCGACGAACTCGGTCAGACCGACGTGAAGGATTGGCGCGCGGGCGAGTGCGAAGCCATCCCTGGCAAGACCATGCCGCACCTGCGCGTGGTCGAGCGCGATTACATCAATCTGTACAACCGCTTCATCTCGCTCGGACCGAACATCCGCGCGGACGGCATCAACGGCAACGGCGTGCAGATTCCCATCGAGAAGTTTTACGATGATTTGATGGAACAGCCTGTCGGCGGCACGCCCGACTCGCGCCGCACGCGCTGTGTGGAGTGGGGCGGAAAGAAATATCCCAGCCTCGAAGACGCGCTGGATACCGCCAACGTGTTGCTCTATCTCGCGCCCGAAACCAACGGCGAAGTTTCGTACGCGGCGTTCAAGCACGAAGAGGAACGCGTCGGACTCCCGCTGGCGGACCTCGCCGAAGGTGTGCGCGGCGTCAACATGACCTTCCACGACCTGACGCGGCAAGTGCGCCGCACGCTCATCAGCCCCTGCTGGACGGGCATGGTCAACGATGGGCGCGCCTACGCCGCCTGGTGTATCAACGTCGAGCGCCTCATCCCCTGGCGCACGTTGACAGGACGTCAGCACTTCTATGTTGACCATCCGTGGTACCTGGACTTCGGCGAACACCTGCCGACCTTCAAGCCGAAACTGAACCCGCGCGCCACAGGCGACATCGTCAACAGCCCCGTGGACGACAAGTGCCTGGTGCTGAACTACATCACGCCGCACGGTAAGTGGAACATTCACTCCACGTACAAGGACAACCATCGCATGTTGACGCTCTCGCGCGGCATGGATCCCGTCTGGATCAACGACAAGGACGCGGAAAAAGTTGGTCTCGTGGACAACGACTGGGTGGAGATGTACAACGACAACGGCGTGGTCGTGACACGCGTCAATGTCAGTTCGCGCGTGCAGCCTGGCATGTGCCTGTACTATCACGCGGTCGAGCGCACGATCTACATCCCCAAGTCGCAGATCCGCGGCAAGCGCCGCGCGGGCGGTCACAACAGCCTGACGCGCACGCGCATCAACCCGCTGCTGCTGGCGGGCGGCTACGCCCAGTTCACCTACGGCTTTAATTACTGGGGCCCCATCGGCATCTTCACCCGCGACACGTACTGCGTGGTCAGGAAGATGGAGAAGTTGGAGTGGTAGAAGAAGCCCTCACCCCCGTCTCCTCTCCCCATTTTGGGAGAGGGGACGGGGGTGAGGGATACCAAGGAGCAGAACATGGACATTCGCGCACAAGTTTCAATGGTCTTCCATCTCGACAAATGTATCGGCTGCCACACGTGCAGCATCGCCTGCAAGAACATCTGGACGGATCGCAAAGGCACCGAGTACATGTGGTGGAACAACGTGGAAACCAAGCCTGGCACGGGCTACCCCACGCGCTGGGAAGACCAGGAGAGATACAAAGGCGGCTTCGAGGAGAAGGATGGCAAACTCAGGCTGAAGCTGCAGGGACGGTTGGGCGCGCTGGGCAACATCTTCTTCAATCCCAACCTGCCCAACATGGACGATTACTACGAGCCGTGGACGTACGACTATCAGCATCTGTTCGACGCCCCCGATGGCGATGACCAGCCCACTGCCCGCGCCATCTCGCTCGTCACCGGCAAGCCGATTGACACGATCGAGGCCGGCCCGAACTGGGATGACGACCTGGGCGGCTCGCCCGTCTACGCGGAGAACGACAAGAATCTCGATGAACTGACCCAAGAGGAGCGCGAGCAGCTCAACGAAGTCGAACGTATGACCTTCTTCTACCTGCCGCGCATCTGCAACCACTGCCTCAACCCTGGCTGCGTGGCGGCTTGCCCCGCGGGCGCCATCTACAAACGCGGCGAGGACGGCATCGTCCTCCTCTCGCAGGAAAAATGCCGCGCCTGGCGCATGTGCATCTCCGGCTGCCCCTACAAGAAGACCTACTTCAACTGGTCAACGGGCAAATCCGAAAAATGTATCCTGTGCTATCCCCGCATCGAAAGCGGACAACCGCCCGCCTGCTTCCATTCCTGCGTGGGACGCATCCGCTATCTCGGCGTTCTGCTTTACGACGCCGATCAGATCGAGAAAATTGCCTCGGCCGCAGAATCCAGCCTGGTTGACGCGCAGCGCAGCATGATCATGGACCCGTTCGATCCGACCGTGATCGCCGCGGCCAAAGCCAACGGCATTCCCGACAACATGATTGACTCGGCGCAGAAATCGCCCGTCTACAAGTTCGTCAAGCAGTGGGGTATCGCCCTGCCGCTTCATGCCGAATTCCGCACCGTGCCCATGCTCTTCTACGTCCCGCCCATGTTGCCTGTGCTGGCAAAGACCAAAGACGGCAACTACGAAGTGGATCAAAGCGGCGCGGACGGTCTCTCTCCCCTGCTGAGCGCGTTGGAAAAGGCGCGCGTCCCCATCAAGTTCATGGCGCGGCTGTTCTCGGCGGGCAACACCGACGTGATCGAAGCGGTCTATCGCAAACTGATCGCTGTCCGCATTCATCGCCGCAGTGAAACGGTCAAGGATGTGTCGCCGGCGGAACTCGACAAGGCCTACACCACCGGTGGAACCGACCCGCAGGAAGCCGACGCGATCTTCCGCCTGACCGCGCTGCCGACCTACGATGAACGCTTCGTCGTACCGGCCATGAATCGCGAAGTTGCCATCGAAGCAAACATCCCGCCCCTCACCAACAAACAAGAAACAGGCTTCGGCTTCCGCCGGCAGCCCGGGCGCAGGTTCTAGCCATGACACTTCATCCCATGCTCCCAACCACCCTGGCCCAATTCGCCGACGTGCTGGACTATCCCCAGCCCGGCCTGGCCGAGAAATCTCGCCTGTGCGCGCAGACTGTGGCCCGCATGGCGCTGCCGTTCCTCGCGGTAGATTCACGCCAACTGTCGCCCGACGCGCTCTTGTCCGCGTTTGCGCGCGAGGTCGAGCCGATGGCCTACGGCTTGCAGGAGGAGGCCTACGCCAGCACCTTCGACCTGGGCGGCGCGTATCCCTACATCGGCTATCAACTGCTCGGTGAAACCTACAAGCGCAGCATCTTCATGCTCGAACTGAAGAACCGCTACCATGCGTATGGATTGAGCGAAGGAGGCGAACTCTCGGACCACCTGGTCTGCATCCTGCGCTACTTGAACGTGCTGCAGGATGAGGAGGAGTTTTGCGAGCTCACCCAATACGCCATCCTGCCGGCGCTGGACAAGGTGCTTCATGCGGCTCGCATGCGCGACGAGAACGATCATTCCGCGCTGCCGCTCTACCTGGCCGTGCTGCAAGCCCTGTACGATGTGCTGGTGACTACGGTCGGCGAGCCGCTCATCAAGGCCGCGCCCTGGGAGGAAGACCACGCCCAGGCGCAATGCGAGGCCTTCGACGAAATGCCCCTGGCATACGACGCAATGGATTAGTTCAAGTTCTTGTTGGAGGACACCATGCTTGATACCGTTCTCTTCATTGCCTTTCCTTACGTCGCGGTCATTTTGGCGACAGTAGTCGGCATCTACCGCTACTATTCCGATCGCTTCTCCTTTTCCAGCTTCTCCTCGCAGTTCCTGGAAAGCCGCCGCCTGTTCTGGGGGTCCGTGCCCTGGCACTACGGCATTGTCACCATTCTGAGCGTCCACCTGTTTGCCTTCTTCTTCCCGGGCGCATGGGCCGCGCTGACCGCTAACCCGACGCGGCTCTACATCATCGAGGTGACCGGCATGGCGCTGGCGCTGGTCTCCATCGTTGGGATCAGCCTGCTCGTCCTGCGCCGCATGTCCGATGACCGCGTGCGCGTCGTCACCACCTGGGCTGACTGGCTGCTCATCCTTGCCCTGCTCGTGCAGGTCATCCTGGGCTTCTGGGTCTCCTTCTTCTACCGCTGGGGGTCCGACTGGTTCCTGCGCACCGCGCAGCCGTGGCTGCTCTCCCTGGTGGTCTTCCAGCCGAATATCGAATATGTCTCGGCGCTGCCCCTGGTGGTCAAATGGCATCACCTGTGGGGCTTCGTCATCATCTGCATCTTCCCCTTCACGCGGCTGGTGCATGTGGTCACCTACCCGATTACCTACCTCTGGCGGCCGCTGCAGGTGGTCATCTGGAATCGCGCCAGGCCGGTGCAAAAGTAACGGCGCCTGGAACTGCACCCCATTCGTGGAAATTCGTGAAATTCGTGGCAAAGAATGCTCATGAAACACCTGGATGAACTCTTACGCGACTGCGTGACGCACCATCACCGCCTGTGCCCGCGGCAGGTGCTGGGCGCACGCGTGGGCATGTTGGCCGCCTCCCTCCTGGCCCTCGACCTGCCGCAAACGGACAAGCGCCTGCTCGCCATCACCGAGACCGACGGCTGCTTCGTGGATGGCGTCAGCGCAGCAACGGGCTGCTACGTGGGTCGGCGCACGCTGCGTGTGGAAGATTTCGGTAAAGTTGCCGCCGTCTTTGTGGACACGCGCAGCCAGCGGGCCGTTCGCATTGCGCCGCGGCTCGACGTGCGCGAGCTGGCGCGGCGTTTTGCGCCTGAGGCGCGCAGCCGTTGGGAAGCGCAACTACTCGGCTACCAGCGCATGCCCGACGATGACCTGCTCGATTCCCGATGGGTGACGATGCGGATCAACATCGCCGGCCTGATCGGACACGCGGGTGTGCGCGTGAACTGCGAGGCCTGCGGCGAGGAAATCATCAACCAGCGCGAGGTGACACGGGACGCGAGAATTCTCTGTCGCGCCTGTGCCGGCCAGGCGTACTATGTCGAAACCCGCCTGGCCGGCGTCACAACCCTCACCTTGCCGTGGACATCGAAGCTGGTTCAGAGCTACGAGGGGTTCCCGACACCGGTTGAGCATTGGGAATCTACCTGGAACGACAACTGACGCTGCGATAGACCCATGAATCGAACCGCCAACGAAACCAGGGCCTCTCTCTGGGCCATTCTCGATCGTGAGAGCGCAGATCTGCATCCCGCCTACTTCGCTCTCGTCATGGCCACGGGCATCGTTTCCATTGCCTGCCATCTCTTGGGCATGGATCTCCTCGCCCTTCCCCTGTTCTACCTGAATCAGCTTTTCTACGCCGCGCTCTGGCTGCTCACGTTGGGCCGGCTCTTTCGTCATCTCCCGCGCCTCCTCGCCGACCTCACCAGCCACAACCTGAGCGCGGGCTTTCTCACCCTCGTCGCCGGGACGAACGTGCTGGGCAGTCAATTCGTCATCCTGGAAGCGGACCAGCCAACGGCGCTGGCGCTTTGGATTGTCGGCCTGGTTCTCTGGATCGTCTTGATCTACGCCTTCTTCGCGCTGATGACCATCAAAGAACAGAAACCGCCGCTGGAAGGGGGCATCAACGGCGCCTGGCTGTTGACGGTGGTCTCCACGCAGTCCGTCGCCGTGCTGGGAACGCTGATCGCCCCCCGCTTCGGCGCCTGGCAAGAGATTTTCCTCTTCGCCATGCTCTGCTTCTTCCTGCTCGGATGCATGTTCTACATCCTCGTCATCTCGCTCATTTTCTACCGCTTCATGTTCTTCAAGCTCAACCCGCAGGAGCTGACGCCTCCCTATTGGATCAACATGGGCGCCGTCGCCATCACCACCCTGGCGGGCGCCAACATCATCCTCAGCGGCAACTATCCCTTCCTCGCTGACATGATGTCGTTCATCGAGGGCTTCACCCTCTTCTTCTGGGCGATAGGAACGTGGTGGATTCCGCTCCTGCTCGTCTTCGGCGGATGGCGTCACCTCTACAAGCACCAGATGCTGACCTATCATCCGCTGTATTGGGGCCTGGTCTTCCCGCTCGGCATGTACACCGTCTGCACCTTTCAACTCGCCAGGGCGCTTGAGGTTGACTTTTTGCTTGCCATCCCTCGCTATTTCGTCTATCTTGCCATCGCGGCCTGGCTCGCCACGTTCTTTGGCCTCGTGGTTCAGATTGGGAAGAAGCTGGCGCCCTGAACGATCACAGAGATCGAACCTGGTTTAGCCGATGAGTATTGACCGTTCACGCCGCATCACTTTCGAAGAGATCGCGGACCTCTATAATGAAACGCGCACCCGCTATCTCGATGCGCTGATCGAGGACATCATCCGCCTGGCCGCGCTGCCCGCGGACGGACGCATCCTGGAGATCGGCTGCGGGCCGGGCAATGCGACTGTCTCGTTCGCCCGGCGGGGCTATCGCCTGCTGGCAATCGAGCTGGGCGAGCGCCTGGCCGCGTACGCAGCCCAGAACTGCCGGGCTTACCCCAACGTGACCATCGTCCAGGCCGAGTTCGAGTCCTGCGACCTGCCGAGGTATGGCTTCGACCTGGCCGTTTCTGCGGACGCCTTCCACTGGATTCGCCCCGAAACCGGTTACGCCAAAGTAATGACCGCGCTCAAGGCGACAGGCTCCTTTGCCTTTTTCTGGCAACTTACGGTTGACCCGCAAACCGACTGGTCGCGGGCCATTGACGAAGTGTTTCGCCAGCGCGCGCCGCAGGTCGAGCGGCCCAACGAGCCGATGGACGCCGCCTGGGTGCGGGCCGTCATCGAGGGCAACTTTCGCGACTATTGCGGCATCGAGAATGTGGCGGTCAAGACCTACGATTGGATGGAGACCCTGGGCGCGGACAGGTACGTCAAGCTCCTGCGCACTCGTTCTGGTCTGCACGGCATGGACGAGGGTTTGCGGCTGGCGCTGAACCGGGAGATTGACGCCGTGATTCAGGCGGCCGGTGGCAGCATCGAGCAGCCGTACCGGGCGATCCTCTTTCACGCACCTGGAGCCTGAGGGGAACTGGGCTTCCCCCGAAGTTGGGGGGGAGGGGGGCGAATGTCGAATGGGGGCAAAATTCGGATTTGCCGGAGGCAGTAAATATCGTTTGACGCAGTCAAGGGATGGATGTATACTGCTGCAGTTCAGGCATCAATCGTCGTTCGGAGCGCATCTTGATCATCTCGCACAAGTACAAATTCATCTTCATCAAGACCAAGAAGACGGCAGGCACGAGTATCGAGGTCTATCTGTCTCAGTTTTGTGGAGAGGATGATGTGGTCACGCCCATCTGGCCGCATGTGGAACCGCATCGCGCCAGGAATTACCAGGGTCTTTGGAATCCCCTACCGGAAATCATCGAAAGCAGAGGGCGCGACCTGAAAACGACCCTAAAAATGACATGGAGACACCTCTGGCGCAGGCACAGATACGTTCGTCACCTCCCGGCAACGATCATACGGGCGAGAACATCGCGGGAAGTGTGGGAAACCTATTTCAAGTTCTGCGTGGAAAGAAACCCATGGGACAAGACGCTGTCTCACTATGCCATGATCAACGATCGCAAGGACGGCGGCCTCACGCTGGACGAGTATTTTGACAGGCGCTGGTTCTGCATCAACTATCCGAAATACACCGACTCGCGTGGGTCAATCCTGGTGGATCGGGTTCTCAAGTACGAATCACTGATGCAGGAATTGTCCCAGGTGTTCGGCCAACTGGGCATCCCGTTCGAGGGATCGCTGGGGGTCAGGGCCAAATCAGAACATCGCACAGACAGAAGGCCGTACCAGGAAGTCTTCACGAGCCGCCAGAGAGAGATCATAGACAAGGCATTTGCGCCAGAGATCGCAATGCACGGCTATGTCTTCTGATGCCGAACGCATGGTAAACCCATTATGAGGAGTATGACACCATGACCACTAACTCGGCCAAAGACCTTGCCGCATTCGAGGAAGACCGCCCCCCCGGACAGGGGTGATTGACCAGATCATCCGCCTGGCCCTGGACGCGCACAGCTTGCAGGAGATGGATCGCAAGCAGCTACAGGAGGTCAAGGCGGCCGCCACCGACTGCCGTGACCCTAGACGGGCCCAACTCCCAGGGTCTCCTGGCGCGCCGGCAGGGCGGCGATTGATCGGGGAAGAGCCGCCGGAGGGCCGCCGTCGAGAGCCCCAGACCCACTCCCTCCCCCGTTCAAGGCCGAGGCGCTGGATTTCATGAAAGCGTCCACGGAAATGAGCGCAGCCGGTACCGGCAGGACCCCGACAGTGTGTCCAATGACGCCCGCGCCGACAACGTCATTATGGAGGTGGAATACGGCGAAATCGTGGGAGAGGCGATTGGCCACGGGATTGTGCGCGGTTTGAGCCTGATCAACAATCTGGAGGTGAACGAGCAGATTCTCTATGCGCGCATGATCAATATCGAACAGAGTACCTTGATCGAATAGATTCGCAACAGACAGCGCCGGTGGCTGGCGAATGATGTTTGACACGGGTAGAGGGCAGGGGTATACTGCCAGCGATAACAGAGCCGTAGCACGCTTCGCCCCTGGCGGGATTGTCCAAACGATTTAGAAGTAGATGCACAATGATGTTTCAGCAGCGTTGACGGTAGATGCATCGTCTAGCTGAGAATCGAGCGAGAAAATGAGCGTTTATGACATGACCATCACTAAGGTTCTTCAGTTGCCCGAATCGTTCGTTCAAGAAGTGAACGATTTCATAGACTTCTTGCTGATGAGACAAGATAGCACCCGCTGGCAGCTGTGGAATCAGTTCACTGAGACACTTGAACTCTCCGAGATAGGCCTTTCCGATTATTTGTCCAATCTCGAAGACTATGAGAGTCGCCTGGCACGCGGAGAGATCCAGTGGTGACAATCACGCGCGGAGATGTGGTGTTATGCGATCTCAACCCAGTCATAGGCACAGAAGTCGTCAGTTCTTGGGTTATGAAGGACCAGAATGTGTCCAACGCGAAAGAGTTGCCGTGAAACTCATCAAGCAGCACCCGCTCGTGTCGTTCTTTGTCCTGGCCTACGCCATCACCTGGAGTCTGCAATTGGCCGCGATTGCCCTCGCGCCCGGCCAGGGGATGTCCCTGAGCAATGAGACCAACTTTCAGTATTCCTCGACTGCTGGCCTGAACTCCGGCAGGCTGCTACTCTTATTCACATGCCGCCCCCGCCCCCGCCCGCCGGCACTACAACCTGGCCGCCGGCCCGGCGCCGCTGATCGCCTCGCTGCTGGGGCTGACGATGGGCATCATCGGCTGGACCATCGTCAACACCTGGCTCTACAACAACACCGAGAGCGTGTGGATCATGATCCTGCTGCACGGCTGGGGCAATGCGGTGCAGTCCTACCTGGTGCTTTCGTCCAACAACTACGCGGCGCAGACGCTGTACGGCATCCTGCCCTGGGCCATTGCCATTTTCCTCGTGCGCAAATACGGCAAGGAAAACCTGGCCCCGCGCCCCCGTCCCACCCGCGCCTGATCCTGGCGGCTGTTACTGTTCGTACACGGATTCACGCGGATGGACACGGATTCTTCCCGTCTTTGCGGTGAGTAGAGTTTGTTGCACCGGCCTGTGAATTCATCCACGCGCGCCGTCACACCAGGGCCGCAATCTACGTCAATCTCCACATCATCCCTTTGCGTTCCGGCGCCATTGTATTTCGGCATAGACAACCATCTCACATCGCCCGCCAGAGATACGGAGCGCTTCCTCATTCACCATTGCCGTTTGTGACCGAGAAGACACCCCGCCTGCGAGAAGGTGAGCAGTCATCACCGGGTTTGGCGTAGGAGGTGTGGAAATGGCTTCGGTGTTTCGTGTGACTGCGCTGGCAGTCGTGTTGTTGGTCGTTGCGCTGGCGATTGGCTCTGCCAGCGCGCAGGAGATACCGGATGCTCCCGCTGTGGGCGCGTGTTCTGCAGGCGTCGGCTATGCCCCGGGCTGTGATGTGGATCAGGACAGCGATATTGACATCTTCGATGTTCAACTCACGGCCGGCCGTTGGAGTTCCAGCGGCGTCTACACCTCCGGCCACACCCACTGGGGCGAGACGTGGGCCGGCGCCACGGGCGATCATGGCTTGCGCCTCGATCACACGGCCGCCAGCGGCACAACCTATGGCGTGATTGGGCAGTCCGCCAGTTACGCTGGCCGCGGGGTGTATGGTGTGGCCACGGCCGTGGGCAGTGAAACCTACGGGGTAGTCGGCGAAGCACTCAGCACCAGCGGCACCGGTGTACAGGGCATTGCCAGCGCCACATTCGGCTGGACCTGGGGTGTGCAGGTGAGTCCGCCAGCACCAGACGGCACCGGTGTGGCGGTAAGGCGACAGCCGAAAGCGGCTTCACGAACGGGGTGGTTGGGACATCCGCCAGCCCCGATGGCACCGGGGTGTACGGTTCCGCCACGTTTACCAGCGCGGCGACGTGGGCTGGGACGAACGGGGTGTACGGCCGCGCCGCTGGTGAGTATGGCACCGGGGTGTATGGTTACGCCTCGTGCGACGATTGCTGGTACACCTATGGGGTGTACGGTCGGGCCGACAGCCCTCTCGGTTTTGCTGGTTATTTTGCAGGCGATCTTGCGGCCAGTGGTACCAAGGCGTTCCTGATTGACCATCCCCTGGACCCGGCCCATCAATACCTCTACCATTACAGCCTGGAAGGGCCGGCGCCGTTCAACCTCTATCGCGGCACGGCGACGCTGGACGGCAGCGGCGCAGCCTGGGTGACGCTGCCGTCTTACTTCGAGGCCATCAATACCGATTTCAACTACCAGTTGACCTCCGTTGGCGCAGCGATGCCCAATTCGCATGTCGCCCAAAAGATCGAGGACAACCGCTTCCAGATCGCCGGTGGTGGCCCAACCAGGAGGTCTCGTGGCAGGTCACGGCCGTGCGCAACGACCCCTGGGTGCGCGATCACGGTTATCGAACCGAGGTCGCCAAACCGGATCAGACCACGGACACTTACATTTATCCGGCGGGTTATGGCCAACCTAAAAGCCTGGACCAGGATTACCAGCGCGGCCGCCAGCGGCCGGAGTGACGGCGGGCGGCAGATACCACGCAGCAACACCGTTCAGAAGTGCAAAAAAACCGTAGAGGCGCAAGAAAGGGGTACTCATGGCCGACCGAGTCTGCTCGTTACTTGTATCATTCTCCTGTCCCTCGCTATGCCCGGCGCCGGCCGCGTGGCGCCCCTGGACGACCCCTGCGCACCCGGTGCGAGTTACACTGACCCGTGTGGTTGACGGCATGGTGATGGCCGAGGGCGCCCTGGTATTGGGCGTGACATTGGCCTCAGTGCTGAACGACGGCGCGCCGGCCGGGCATTTCTCCCGCTGGCGCGCACCGGTCATTGAGAAATTCAGATCGCTATGGGCGTGAGAGGAGGTGCATCCCAACGAGAACAGCCGTGAGCACGGGCTGGGCGAGCGGATTTTCTGTCACGACGCGATGTGACACCGAAAGGAGATATGCAATGAACGATCAAGTTTTTCCGACTGGCAAGTTCACCTATACCGTTGGCGAGTATTCGCCTGTTGTTGACATTTACGAGGGAGGGAAAATTACCTTGTCCCTTGAAAACGAAATCATTGTCATCAGCAAATACCAGGTGACGGGCGACCTCCTCGAAGTAGAGGATGTGGAAGGATCGTATGCCGTGCCTGAATACGGGGTGGGCAGGTACCGATGGAATCTCGATGGGAATACATTGACCTTCACGTTGGTGGAAGACAAAGCGCCCCCGCGCCCGAAATCGTTTGCCGTTCCCTGGTATAGAGTGGAGTGACTGCCACAAGGCAAATAAGGAGCATGTGATGAACCTGAAATCCATCTGGTCTGTGCTTGAAGAAAGTTCGGAAATTTTGGGCGATAATTATGCCTACCCCGCCGCAGACAAAGCTGCGGAGGAACTTTCACTGCCCCCTAATTTCTACAATTGGGTGACGGCGATTTGGGCATTCGACGCCAATCCGTTTTCCATCGCCCAGTTCATGCGATACTTTCCATACGGGCTTGCGCAGGTGAACGATGAGCGACTTGCCTCTGCAGTTCAGCAGGGATATTTGGCTTTGGATGGTCAGGGGAATTATCGCGCCACCGAGTCGGGAAGAACCACTGCGCTTCGACTCATCCAGGCGGGGAATGCAGTGATGGCGGCTCTCACTCCCATGCCAAAAGAGTCGTTGCGGACGCTTGGCAACCTGCTTGCCCAAATTTCAGGCGCTGCATTCCATTCGCCTGAACCACCCCGCATGTTTTGATAAAAGCCAAACGAGACCTCTACGAGCGGACGGGGGTGTTCACGACGCTCGAAGGTTTTATTGCCCACTGCTTCCTGTTGGAAGGTCACCGCGACGATTGTTATTTTGCCACGTGGAGCGCATACGGCGTGGAAGGTCACGCGTGGGAAGTACTCGATGTCCTTTCGCAGAACGACGCGCTGGCATTCGCCGACCTGCATAGCAAACTTAGCCGTCGCGGCGTGACGGAGGAAGTCCACGCGGGGGATGTGAGGGAACTCGTCGGGCGCGGGTGGGCGGAGGAAAGTTCGGGCGTAATCCAAATTACATCGTCGGGCAAACAGGTTCGGGCGGAGGTCGAAGCGGAGACGGAACGTCTCTTCTTTGCGCCGTGGTCGTGCTTGAATGAGTCCGAGTTGGACGATTTGTTCAACCTGTCAAGGCAACTGCGAGATGGGTTGCAAGCAACGAAAGGAGAAGAACTATGAACGAAAACACCCCTATCAACGGCGTGCAGGTCGGAGAACTGGTGGAGTTCAGAAACATGTGCGCGCGAGACCCCGAAAAGGCCGACCGCAGCCCCACCCTCGTGGCGCACTGGGTGGGCGGTTCGCGTTCGCGGATCGAGTTCAGAGGCATGACCGTCCACCTCGGCGGCGACGACGAATTCAACCCGATGCAGATGTTCCTCGCCACCCTCGCCGCCTGCGACGTGGACCTGGTGGCCATGCACGCCTCCTTCCTCGGCTTGCAGATCGAATCCCTGGCGGTGGAGGCGACCGGCCATTTCAACGTCCGCTCGTATCTCGGCCTGGAGGACGCGCCGGGTCCGGGCTACGACGGCATTTCCTACACGGTGAGAATCTCCGTCCCCGGCGCGACGCCCGCACAGATCGCCTACTTGCGCCAGCGCTGCGAACGATCCTCGCCTGTGGGCGACTCGATGGCGCGGGCGATCCCGTTGCAATTAGAATTCGTGGC
>NZ_JADIZS010000014.1:0-183785 GCF_016704685.1 Candidatus Amarolinea dominans | reverse complement strand
TGGCCTGGCAGTTCGAAGCCCGCGGGCACATCGTCATTGAGACGCAGAAACTAGCTGAAGACAAACTCTTTGAGATCGCCCTGGAAGCCGGCGCCGATGATATTCAGTTTGCCGACGGGGAAGCCGATATCTACACCAATCCCGGTGATCTGCAACTGGTACGTGAGGCTCTGACCAAGCAGCATTTGCACATCACCGTCTTCGAGCTGATCATGGTGCCCAAGACAACCCTGGCCATCGAGCCGTTCGATGCGGTGCAGGTCATGCACCTGATGGAAAACCTGGAGGAGTTGGACGACGTGACGAAAGTCTACTCCAACCTGGAAGTGACAGACGAGGCGCTCGCCGCGATGGAGGAGGAGTAGGGGAGACGGAGAGAGAGCGGAGACCGGAGAAGCGGAGAAGCGGAGAAGCGGAGAAGCGGAGAAGCGGAGAAGCGGAGAAGCGGAGAAGCGGAGAAGCGGAGAAGCGGAGAAGCGGAGAAGCGGAAGAACTCCCTTCTTCCACGAAACCCGATCTCTGATCCCTGATCTCTGTTCTCAGAGTGGAGATCAGGGGTTGTTGATTCTTGGGGTTGATCCTGGCACGGCATCCACCGGCTATGGGTTGGTGGATGATCCTGATGATGTGTTGACTATGGTGGCTTATGGGGTGATTTCGACTACACCCGCGCACACCATGCCGGTGCGCCTACGTTCGATTTATGAACAATTATCGGGTATCATCAGTCAATTTCACCCGGAAGCCGTGGCGGTGGAGGAGCTTTTTTTCAGCCGCAATGTCACTACGGCGATTGCGGTGGGACAGGCGCGCGGAGTGGTTCTGCTGGCCGCCGCAGAGGCGGACATCCCGGTGTTCGAGTACAAGCCCCAGGTGGTCAAGCAGGCCATCGTGGGCTACGGAAGGGCCGACAAGGCTCAGGTACAGCAGATGGTACGTATGCTGTTGAACCTGGAAGAGATTCCGCGGCCAGATGACGCCGCCGACGCTATCGCCATTGCTGTTTGTCATCATCATTCAGCGCGTTTCAATACGTTGCTTGCACGCGCTTAGAAACAGCGAGGAGGAGAGTTTCATGGCACCAAAGACGGCCTCAGACGTTCAACATCACTGCCGCATCTTGTTGGCCGAAGATGAAGCACCTTTACGAAACCTGATTCGGCTGTCGCTCGAGACCCACGGCCATACCGTTTTTGCGGCCGCCGACGGCGTGGAGGCGCTCCAACTGTTCGAGAAAACGCCAGTGGACCTGGTCATTCTGGATGTCATGATGCCTCGCATGGATGGTTTTCGAACGTGTGAGGAGATTCGCAGGCGTTCCGATATTCCTGTCATCATGCTGACCGCCTTGGGCAGCGTGGACGATGTGGTGCATGGCTTCGAATTGGGCGCTGACGATTATATTACCAAACCGTTCGCCTTCAAGGAAGTGGATGCCCGCATCCAGGCCGTCCTGCGCCGGGTCGAATGGACCGAACAAGCACCGGCCATACAGATCTTGCGGATTGGCCGCGTGACGCTCAATACCAGCCTGCACCAGGTCATGGTGGAGGGCGAAACGATCCACTTGACGCCGATCGAATATCAACTACTGTCTTATCTGATGACGCGGGCCAACAAGCCGACCTCCAAAGAGCAGCTGTTCCGCGATGTATGGGGCTACGACGTGATGGGCGGCACTAACCTGGTCGAGGTTGGCATTCGGCGCTTGCGCGAGAAGATCGAAGAAAACGCCTCCAAACCCACCCACATTTTAACCGTGCGCGGGGCCGGTTACAAGTTTTGCGAACAGCCCGGCCTGGAATGAGTCACCGCAGCACGATGGATCAACCTCAGCGCGGGGCGCCAGCTGGACGCCAGGGACAGGGAGGCAGAAGATGATCGCTCGTCTGCGTGGACAAGTCGTGGCGCGTGGCAAAGACTATCTCATCGTGGACGTCGGCGGGATTGGCTACAAGGTGTTTGTGCCCGCCGATGTCCTGGTGAGCACGCGCACGGTCGAGGAAATCACCCTGCACACCCATCTGCAGGTGCGCGAAGACAACCTCAGCCTGTTTGGCCTTGCCAGTGAAGAAGCGCTCGATCTGTTCCACCTGCTGCTGACCGTGCCCGGCGTCGGGCCGAAAGGCACGCTCACGCTCCTGTCGGCCATGTCCCCAGAGGCAATCCGGCTGGCCGTCAGCCAGGAGCAGCCCGGCATCCTGGCGCGCGTGCCAGGCGTGGGCAAGAGGACGGCCGAAAAGATCGTCATGACACTCAGGGATCGCATCGGAACGGTGGCGGCCACCGAAGAACTGCTGGCGATGACCACCGCGGATGCCGAAGTGATTGATGCGCTGACCGCGCTCGGCTACAGCGTCGTCGAAGCACAGCGCGCGGTGCAGCGCATCCCACGCGAAATCAGCGGCGTCGAGGAACGCCTGCGCCATGCCCTCTCTCAGTTTGCCGAATAACTGTTTGACAAAAGCGATGGCCTGTGCTACTATCGCCCGGCTTGTAACAATTTAGAACTGGAAACTCATCCAGAGGAGGGGAGGGAGCGGCCCATTGAACCTCCGGCAACCTGTGATTTTCGCTGGTGCCAATTCCGGCAGGGAGTGTAGGCTACGCTCGCCTGAAAGATGAGAGTTGGCTCTCGCATCTTTTTGCGCCTGCTGGCCGTTGCCAGGGGCGCTTTTTTATTGACCGCGAGCAGACGCCCGCCGCGCGGCACGATGAGTACCCGGAGTTTTCATGCGCACGATTTGGTGGAATAGCAATAACCGCACCGTTCAGATGATTGACCAGCGCCTGCTCCCGCACCGGCTGGAACTGCCCGAATTCGCCGACTATCGGGCCGTGGCCGCGGCGATTCATAACATGACGATTCGCGGTGCGCCGGCCATCGGTGCGGCCGGTGCTTATGCCATGGCCCTGGCTGCGCTCCAAAGCCCGGCGCAGACACGCGATAGCCTGTTGATTGACCTGCAAGCCGCCAAGACCGTGCTCGATGCGGCCCGTCCCACCGCCGTCAACCTCAGTTGGGCCACCCAACGCTTGCTCGACCTCGCGTATCACCTGGTTTTGCCAAACATGGATGACCTCCGCAGCGCTTTGCTGGCCGCGGCCGAGCGCCTGGCCGACGAAGATGTCGAGATCAACCGGCGTATGGGCGCGTTCGGCGCGGCCGTCATTCTCGATGGCGCCAACATTTTGCACCATTGCAACACCGGCTCGCTGGCCGCGGTGGACTACGGCACCGCGCTGGGCGTCGTGCGTGCCGCCGTCGAACAGGGCAAAAAAGTACACGTCTGGGTAGATGAAACTCGCCCGCGCCTGCAGGGCGCGCGCCTGACCGCCTGGGAACTGATGCAGGACGGCATCCCCATGACCCTGATTGCCGACAATGCCGCCGGGCACCTGATGCGGACCGGCAAGGTGGATGTGGTGCTGTTCGGCGCCGATCGGGTGGCGGCCAATGGCGATGTGGCTAACAAAGTGGGCAGCTACAGCCTGGCCGTGCTGGCCCAAGAGAATGGCATTCCCTGCTATTCCGTGGTTCCCACCTCCACGGTTGACCTGAACCTCCCCTCTGGCGACCACATTCCGATCGAGGAGCGGGCGGCCGACGAAGTCACCCATGTCGGCGGCGTCGCCGTGGCGCCAGCCCAGGTACCCGTGTTGAACCTCGCGTTCGATGTGACTCCGCATCGTTACCTCACCGGCATCATGACCGAAGAGGGTATTTGTTATCCGCCTTTCACCGTCAGCCTGCGCCAGGCCAAAGAAGCCGCCGAAGCGCGCATCCGGGCTGCGCGGTCGCGCAGCCGGGCTGCGCGGTCATAGGGGCGGCAGAGCGTAGGAGGAATTACAAGAACGATGGCTGTCGTTGTTACCGGATCGCTGGCCTATGATTACATCATGTCCTTCCCCGGCCACTTTACCGATCATATCCTGCCTGACCAATTGCACACCCTGAGCGTGAGTTTCCTGGTGGACTCGATGCGCCGCCAACGCGGAGGCTGCGCCGCCAACATTGCCTACAGCCTGCGCCTGCTCGGGGCGCAATCCTATCTGTTCTGCACGGCAGGCCAGGATTTTGGCGATTATCAGCGCTGGCTCGAAGACCAGGGGATTGATACCTCGGGCATCACCATCTACCCCCAGGATTTCACCGCCTCCTTTTTTGTCAACACCGACCTGCGCCAGAATCAGATCGCCTCGTTCTACACCGGGGCGATGGCCCGCGCCTCTGAGCTTTCTCTGCGTGACCTGCGCCGCGCCGCTGTTGACCTGGTCATCATCTCGCCCAACGACCCCGCGGCCATGACCAAGTACGCTCAAGAAGCGGCGGACCTAGCCATCCCCTACATTTATGACCCCAGCCAGCAGATCATTCGCCTATCTGCTGAGGACTTGTTGATCGGTATGCGCCACGCACGTATTCTCACCTGCAACGATTATGAGTTCGCCATGATCCAAAACAAAACGGGTCTTGACGAACAGGCGCTGCGGGCGCTGCTGCCCACCATTGTGGTGACCCGCGGCGAACACGGCTCGGTGATCTTCGATCGCGGCGCCCAGGTTGAGATCCCGGTGGCGCTGCCGGAAAAACCGGGTGAACCGACCGGCGTGGGCGACGCGTACCGCGCCGGCCTGATCGTCGGCTTCCTGCACGGCTTCCCCTGGTCGGTGACCGGGCGCATTGCCAGCCTGGCCGCCACCTATGTGCTGGAGCAGCATGGCACGCAGGAACATCACTATTCTTTGGCCGATTTTGTGGCACGCTACCGCCGCGTCTTTGCGGACACGCCCGAATTGGAGGCGCTGGCGCAATCGGCGGCCGCCAGCAGCGCCCAGTAGGGCCATGTGGCACGTTGACAACCTGAACGACCCCGAGACGCTGCTCGCCTTCCTGCAACGCGATCGCGCCTACGCCGCCTATGCCATTGGCGACCTGGAACCGGCCCTCTTTGGCGCCTGCACCTGGTTCGGGGCTTGGCGCGGCGTGACCCTGCACACGCTGGCGCTGGTCTATGCCGGGCTGCAGCCGCCCGTGCTGTTCACCATGGGCGCGCCGGCGGGCCTGCAGGCGATTGTCGCGACCGCCGCGCTGCCGTCAACGGTGGTCATTGCCAGCCGCTGGCAGCATGTGCCGATCTTACAAGCGCGCTACGCCTTCGACGCATTGTCCCCCATGCGGCGCATGGCCGTGCAGCCGCTTGATTTCCGGCCCATCGTGGGCGCGACGCCGGTGCAACGCCTGCACCTGGACGCGGCGCCGGCCCTGCAGGCGCTCTATGCGCTTGGCGGCGAGCACGCGCCCGATGCCTTCAGCCCATCGCAGGTGGCCGAGGGCGTTTTTTATGGAATTTTCGCGGGCGCCGAGCTGGCAGCGGCCGGGGGCACACACCTGGTCGCACACCAGTTGGGGGTGGCCGCAGTGGGAAACATCTACACCCATCCCGCGCACCGCGGTCACGGGTTCGCAACGAGCATTACCAGCGCCATCACAGCGCAGTTGCTGGCCGACGGTCTGACCGTTGTCCTCAATGTCAGCGAGCACAATGCACCGGCATTGGCCGTGTACACCAAGCTCGGCTATCGTTCCGTGTGTCGGTTCGCTGAAGGGGAGGGGAGAGGTCAGAGATCGGAGATCGGAGATCAGAGACCAGAGAGCTGTGTGGAGAGCGGTTGATTTGTGGTTGAAAGTGAGGGGTGAGGGGTGAGATTGGAGATTGGAGATCGTGAGGAGTGAGGAGTGGGGAGTGAAACGATGGAGTGGAGCGTGGGCATACGCACCCCGTATTACGCATTACGCATTGCGTATTACGCATTACGAAAACCCTATAATTGAGTTAAGGAGTAGATTGTGACACAGAATTACGATATCAAGGACCTTGAGTTGGCGGAGAAGGGGCGTTATCGGATGCAGTGGGCGGCGAAGGAGATGCCGGTGCTGGATCTGATCGAGGAGCGCTTTCGCCAGGAACAGCCGCTGCGCGGGCTGCGCATGGCGGCCTGTCTGCACGTGACGGCCGAGACCGCGAATCTGATGCGGGTTTTGCAGGCCGGCGGCGCGGAAGTGGCCCTCAGCGCTTCCAACCCGCTTTCCACGCAGGATGACGTGGCCGCGGCCCTGGTAGCCTATTACGAGATGCCGGTGTACGCCATCAAGGGCGAAAACAACGAGACCTATTATAAGCATCTCAACGCGGTGCTGGACATCAAGCCGCACATGACGATGGACGACGGCTGCGACCTGGTGTCAACGCTGCACAAGACGCGCACGGAACTGCTGCCGGGTATCCTGGGCGGCACCGAGGAGACAACCACCGGTGTGATTCGCCTGCGGGCGATGGCCGCGGAAGGCGCGCTGAAATTCCCGGTGATGGCCGTCAACGACGCCATGACCAAGCACCTGTTCGACAACCGCTATGGCACCGGTCAATCCACGATTGATGGCATCATTCGCGCCACCAATGTGCTGCTGGCCGGCAAGAACTTCGTCGTGGCCGGCTACGGTTGGTGCAGCCGCGGGATTGCCAGCCGCGCCCGTGGCATGGGCGCGAACGTGATTGTGACCGAAATCCAGCCCTTATCCGCCCTGGAGGCGGTCATGGATGGCTTCCGTGTGATGCCGATGCGCGAGGCGGCCGTGGTGGGCGACATCTTCTGTTCGGCCACCGGCGATATCCATGTCTTTGATAAATCCCATTTCGAGGTCATGAAAGATGGCGCCATCCTTGCCAATTCGGGCCATTTCAACGTGGAGGTCAACATCCCGGCCCTGGAAGGCATGTCCAGCGAAGTGCGCCGCGTGCGCGAATTTCTGGACGAATATCACCTGGAAGATGGCCGCAAGCTCTATCTCATCGGCGAAGGGCGCCTGGTCAACCTGGCCGCGGCCGAGGGCCATCCCAGCGCGGTGATGGACATGAGCTTTGCCAACCAGGCGTTGGCCGCCGAATTCATCGTCAGCCACCGCGAGCAGCTGCAAAACAAGGTCTACACCGTACCCGTGGAGATTGACCAGGAAATCGCCCGCTTGAAGCTGAATGCGATGGGCATCCGCATTGACACGCTCACAGTCGAGCAGCAGGAGTATCTGAACTCCTGGCAAGAGGGGACGTAGGAGGGGGGATTCGGAGACCGGAGACCGGAGACCGGAGAGGAGACCGGAGACCGGAGACCGGAGATCATCCGCCTTCCACGGCCCGACCGTCTCAGATCTCATACCCCTGGATAATGAGAAATGATAAGAGGGGAGTAAGTTGAAATGACAACGACGTTTATGGCGTCGCCGAAGCTGTTCTATACGTCAGAATCGGTGACTGAGGGACATCCTGATAAATTGTGTGATCAAATTTCCGATGCGGTGCTGGACGCGATCATCGGTGCGGACCCCAATGCCCGTGTGGCGTGCGAGTGTGCCACGACCACCGGCCTGATCTGCGTGATGGGTGAGATCACCACCAGCACGTATGTGGACATTCAGACGATTGCGCGCGAGACGCTGCGCAACATTGGCTATACCCGCGCGAAGTACGGCTTCGATTGCGACACCTGCGCGGTGCTGGTTTCGATCAAGGAACAGTCGGCCGACATTGCCCTGGGTGTGGATAAGGCCTACGAAGCCAAGCACGGCGAAATCTCCGACGAGGCGATCGAGGCCATCGGCGCGGGCGATCAGGGTATGATGGTGGGCTTTGCCTGCAACGAGACCGAGGAGTTGATGCCGATGTCCATCGTCCTGGCGCATAAGCTGACGCGGCGCCTGGCGCAGGTGCGCAAGGATGGCGAACTCACCTACCTGCGGCCGGACGGCAAGTCCCAGGTGACGGTGGAGTATCACTACGGCAAGCCGGTGCGTGTGGACGCAATCGTGATCTCCACGCAGCACGCGCCGGATGTGACGCAGGACGAAATCCGCAGCGACATCATCGAGTACGTCATCAATCATGTCATTCCCGTGGCGATGATGGATGACCAGACCAAGATCTACGTCAATCCGACCGGCCGCTTCGTCACCGGCGGGCCGTTGGGCGACGCCGGTCTGACCGGGCGCAAGATCATCGTGGACACCTACGGCGGTGTGGCCCGGCATGGCGGCGGCGCCTTCTCCGGCAAGGACCCGACGAAGGTGGATCGCTCCGGCGCGTACATGGCCCGCCACATTGCCAAGAACGTGGTGGCGGCCGGCCTGGCGGACCGCATCGAGCTGCAGATCTCCTACGCCATCGGCGTGGCGCGGCCGCTCTCCCTCAGCATCGAAACGTTCGGCACCGGCCGCGTGCCAGACGAGCGCATCGTGGACTTGATCCACCAGCACTTCGACCTGCGCCCGGCCGCGATCATCCGTGACCTCAACCTGCGCCGGCCGATCTACCTGCAGACCGCCAGCTACGGCCACTTCGGTCGTCACGACCTGGACCTGCCGTGGGAAAAGACCGACAAGGCCGCAGCCCTGCGCGCCGAAGCGGGACTGGGGTAAGGGCCTCTCCTCATCCCCCGGCCCCTTCTCCTCTCCGCGCAGCGGAGAGGAGAAGGGGGGAAGAGGGGAAGAGCGCGGCTGAGGTGTGGTCCGGTCTCCTGACCGGACGACGTCGTCCCCGTAGGTCCGCCCTCCTGACCGGACGACGTTGTCACGCCGGCGGGCCGCCGGGTAATCGTCCAACCTTGCGCAGGCCCGCCGGGTAAGGAGCGGGTGTCGCGGGGGCGATTTCGACTTGCCCGGCGATTCGAGCGGCAGCCAGCCTGCGCAAGGGGGCAGCCCGACCATGTAAGGTCAAACGGCGGAGGCGGATGGCGCTACCACCACGCGCAGGCCGTAGTCCTCAAGTCCGAAATTGGGAGGATTTCCATGGCGCAGGGCACAGCGCACGCGTGCCCGGCTGACAAAGTACGATCCGCCGCGCAGAACGCGGCTCTCAGACGCCGCAGCCGTCAGGTTCTCGCGCTCTTCTCGTTTGGCGCCGCTCGCGGGGTACGGGTACTTGCCATACAGCGACCGCGCCCACTCCCACACGTTACCGCTCAGCTCCTCCACCCCATACACACTCGCGCCGCCGGGAAAACAACCCACCGCGCTCGTGGTCCCGATCCCGCTCTCGTCGTAGTTTGCCCGATTGGCGTCAGGATCGTTGCCCCACGGGTAGCGCTGCCGTTCCTGCGGATTGAGATGCAATGGCGGCGTTTCCTTGCCGATTGACCCCTTCGCAGCCGATCGAATCAGCGGTTGCGCCGGAATCTCCACGCCGCCGCGCGCCGCCTTCTCCCACTCCGGCTCGTTGGGCAGCTGCACCGCCCAGCCGGCCGGTATCTGCCCTGCCAGTCGTTCATTTAGCCAGCGCGTGTAGGCCAGCGCCTCGTACCAACTTGTCCCAACGACCGGATGATTCGCAACATGGTGTGGCTCGCCAAAATCGTACGGCTTCTGGCGCGGCCCCTTGTCTCGCCACCCCGCGAACCCGGCTACACTCCACAAACCAGCCGCCTCTGCCTCGCGCCAGTAGCGCGGCTCGCGGTAGCCGCCAGCGGTCACAAACTCCTCAAACTGCGCGTTCGTCACCGGGTAGCGGCCGATCCAATAGCCGTAGGACAGATCAATCCCTTTGGGGGATTCGTCCTTCCCCGCATCCGGGTCGTCCTGGCTTCCCATCCAGAATGATCCCGCCGGGATATAGCAGAACTCCATCGCCGCGCTGGACAACACCTCATCCCGCGGGTCGCCCAGTCGCGCCAGGAGCACCCCGGCTTCGGCGCGTTCGCGGGGCGTCAGCGCGCCGGAGCGCATGAAGGCCAGCAGCCACTGCTGACCGCGGCGCAGTACGGCCTGATAGTGACGCTGCCCCAGGGCCTGCGCAGGAAAGTGCAGCTCCAGCAGGGCCTGGCCGGCGATGACCGCCACGCGCCAGCGCGTCGCGGCGATCTTGGGATCATCCGCGGGCAAATCCGGAATCAGCGCGCTGACGACGGCGACCGCGCCGCCCAGGCCGCCGCGCTTCTTCTTGCCGGCCGCCAGGATAGCCACCTCACGCCACCAGGCAGGGTCGTCATTGACCAGGCGCACCAGGGTTTCGGTGGCGTCCGGTTGATCGGCCAGGTAGCAGGCGGCCAGGAATTCCTGGAACGAGCGATGCGGAAAGGCGTAGACGCCGGGGCGCCGCGCCAGCAGCAGGCCGGCGCGTTCCCGCGGGTAACGCAGCAGAGCTTCGGTATCTACCTTGCCCAGCAGCGGCTTGAACGCGACCAGCACCTCCCCCTCGCTGATATCAGCCGCCTCATCCCCGGCCGTGGTCGCGGCCCGCTGGCGCCGATGAACGGTGTAGGCCAGGGTTTGCAGCGCACGGCGAATCTGATCCTTGCCCACCTGCAACACCTGGGCGATGCCAGGTTCGATGACTGGCTGACCGTCCGGCCCGTTCACCTCTTTGGCGCGCTGCCAGCGTTCGAGCAGCAGCTCCACTGTTTCTTCGTACAGGTCCGCGCGGTCCGCGGGCAGCTCGCCCCAACTGGAGTGCAGCGTGGCCATCAGGGTCAGCAGCAGGGGCCGCGAGGCCAGGTCCGCCAGGTAGGGGCGGTCCTGCAGCGCCTGGCGCAGAAGGCTGCCGCGGGCCTGCGCAACGGCCAGGCTCAGGCCCACCGCGGGCGCGGCCGCTTCGTACCAGCGCGCAATGAAGCGCTCTACCTGTTCGGGTGCAAAGGGCGCCAACGTGAGCACCCGGAAACCGGGCAGGCGCCACTGCGGGTCGGCGTACGCGTAGGGTCGCGCGGTCACCAGCAGGCGCGCGGCCGCGGGCAGCATGGCGGCCAGCGCTCGCACGGCTTTCAGGATTGTCTGCCGCCGCTGGTTGGCCTCCGGCACTTCGTCCAGGCCATCGAGCAGGAACAGGCCGCCCTGCTGCAGCAGGCGAGTCTGCAAATGGCGGAACACGCGATCGGCCGCGTCCTGGCCCAGGCGCCGCGTCACATCGGTCTTGAGCGCGTCCCACAGGAGCTGGCCGGCCGCAGAGGGGTTGGCCGGCGCTTGCCAGGCCGTCACTTCGCGCAGGAGCAGGCGCACCGGCAGCAGGCCGGAGAAAGCCGCCGGCGTGCGCGGACTTTGGGTGGCGAGCAGAAAGGTGAGGTAGCTGACGAAGGTGCTCTTGCCGGAACCGGCGTCGCCGAGCAGCACCAGGGCGCGGGCGTCGGGCGCGGCCACGGCATCCAGCAGCGGCGTGCGGTCGCGGCCTTCGCCGCGGGCCAGGCGCTGCGCCAGCTCGCGCTCGTCCTGGTCCCGGCCCAGGGCCGGCGTCACGACATCGAGGTCCACGTAGACGTCGGGCAGCGCAATCTGCCGGTCCTGCGTGGTGCGCACCCATTTCGGGTCCATGACGCCGAGGGGCAGACGGCTGCACTCCTCGGCCAGCGCACGCAGGTACGCGGCCTGCAAGACATCGAGCGGCACCTTGCCGACCGGCGCCTTTTCGTAGACCGCGCTGACCCATCTCTGCCACGGAAAATTGAAGATCGTGACATTGCCGTAGATTTTTTCGGCCACGACGCTGCCGCCGCTGGCGGCCTGCGCGCCGGCGCCCTGGGCAATGGCGCCAGAGCCGGTCAGGAGCGCGTGCTGCTGGGCGGTCAGTTCGGCCTGCTGCTGGTTGACCCACGCGTCGCCGTACCGGCTGCGCAGCACTTCCAGGGCCTGCACCTGGCCCTGCAAGTCTGCCACCTGCGCCTGCAGCGCGGCGTCCTGGGCCAGGGCCGGCGCCAGGTCCGGCGCGGGCGACCGAAAATCGAAGACACCGCCGTGGCGCGAGTAGAAATTGGGCGCACGCTGCATCACCTGGCGCCAGAGGTCCTCTGTCACCCAGAAGAGCAGGCCGTGGGGATGCACGGTGTAGGCCTCGCGCTGGAAATCGAGATAACCGAAGAGTTCGGGCAGGGCCTGTTCCAGGCCGGTGAAGGAGATGACCAGGCGCTGCGCCTGGGCGGCCGGCGGCAGTTCGTCCAGGTAGCCCAGCGGATCGCGCCGCGTTGGGCCAAGCGCGTAATCGAGGATTTGCAGGTTGAGGCACAGCGCCAACTCGGCGCGAATGCGCTGCAGATAGGCGGTGGAGGTGAAGCGGGCAAAGACCCAGGAACTGCGTTCGACCTCGTTGAAGTGCAGCGCCAGGCGCTGCAGGTTTCTTTCGTGTGCCGCGTCGTCGAGCATGACTTTGGTTCCCTCTGTGCGATCAGGTCGCGGGCGTGACCTGCCCTCGTGCCCGGCTGGCCTGTTCCTGATCCAGGAGAGGAACTACGATCGGGTGGACATCGCACCAGCGCCGGTCGTTGGCGTATTCGAGCAGGCTCAGATTGTGGAGCACTTCGCGCACGGCCTCTTCATTTTCCAACCCCCCCCCCCCCCCCCCCCCCCCCCCCCCCGCCCCCCCGCCCCCGGCCCCCGCCGCCCCCCCCCCCGCGGCCCCCGCCGCCCGGGCGCCGCCCCGCCCCCGCCCCGCCGCCCCCCCCGCGGCCGCCCCCCCCCGGGCCCGCCCCCGCGGCCGCGCCCGGTCCCCCCCCCCCCCCCCCCCCCGCCGCGCCCCCCCCCCCCCCCGCCCGCGGCGGCGGGGGGTGCCGGCCCCGCTGCTGGCCGCCGCCCGGGCCCCCCGCGTCCCCCCCGCCCGCCCCCCGGCGCCCGCCCCCCGGCCGCCCCGCCCCCCGCCGGCCCCCCCCGCCCCCCCCCCCCCGCCCCCCCCCGCCCCCCCCCCGCCCCCCCCCCCCCCGGTGCGGCGCCCCCGCGCCCCCCCCCGCGCCCCGGCGGCCGCGGCCTGGGGGGGCCCCCGCCCCCCCCAAACCCGCCCCGGACCTCCCCCCCGCCCCCCTCGCCGGCTGCCGCGAGGCGGTCACCGCCAACCCCCCCTGCCCGCCGTGCGTGCAGCCGGGGGCGTTCCGCCCAGGGCGGCCCGCCGGGCGGCGCGCCCCCCCCCCCCCCCGCCGGCCGCCCCCCCGGCGCCACCCAAAAGCCGCGCGCCCGCCCCTGCGGGCCGGGGCCCGCCTCTGGCCCCCCCCCCCCCGCCCCCTGCCCTGGGGTCCCGTCCGCGTCCCGCCGCCGCGCGTGGTGGGGGGTAAAGCGGGTGAGAATCCGCTGCCCGTCCGGGTCCACCCGTTTCCGTGCGCCAGGCCGCCCGGAAGTGTAAAGAAAGTGGTCCCCCCCCCCCCCCGGCCGGGCTGCCCCGCGCCGGCGGTGGCTGCCTGCCGCCCGCCCGGGCTCGCCTGCCTCCCCCCCCGTCGCCCCCCCGCCCCCCCCCCCCCCGCCGCCCCCCCCCCGCCGCCCCCCCCCTTTTTTTTGATAGTTCCGGCGGGGCGCCCCCCCCCCCGCCCCCCCCCGGCGGCGCGGCCCCCCGCCCTCGGTGCTAACTTTGCCTTCCAGTTTAACAAAGAGCAGATTGAAATTGGCAGACAGGCTGGCATCCACCTGCGGTTCGATGATTTTCTCCAGGACAATTTCTTGCGTGAACCAGCGATACACATCATCGAGCAGGGCATCGCCGATCAGGGCGCGCTGGCGGCGACGGAGAAGGCGCTGATCGGTGACCTGGCGGAAGAGGCGAATCGCCATAGAGAGTAGCAGATCGGTGTAAGTTACGTCCAACGGGTCGAGCACGCTTCGCACCGAGAATTGAACGGTAAGGAATTTGTTGCCCAAGACAGACGTGAGCTTGTTCAACTCGGTTGATTTGCCGCTGCCCCGATGCCCGGTAAACAGAATCTTGACCGGTTCATGTTGATCTTCCAGAAAGATGCGCATCGGTTCGATCTGGCCCTTGGGGCGCGCCACGTAGAATTCAGCGAGGCCGCGGCCCTGCAAAGGCTCGTTGTGGACGAAAACGTTCATGACTTCGGTGAGATTCGTGGCGATCATGGGTATCTCCTGCTTGGAAAAAAGCGACAGCACGGATGAGCAGGATCATACATCATGGTGGGCGTTGGTGTCAATCCCGCGCCGCGTCAGATTTTGCCACGAATTGCACGAATTGACACGAATGGGATTGTCGCCCGCACCCCACCGAATGAATTCGGTGTCTGATACTTAAGCGGGTTGCGGTGGTGGGAACCTGTCTTGACAGCGGAGGTTTGCTCAACGCAGGGACGCCAGGGCGCAGGGACGCAAAGGATATTCGGAAGAGCGCTGCACACCCACGGGTGGTTCAGCCCGTCAATTCGCTCTCCGCAAATTTCACGAATTGAGTCGTCACACCCCACACCAACCTGCTTCAGCAGGTTTCGGTGTATCAGACCGTGAATTCATTCACGGGTGTGTATCATACCGTGAATTCATTCACGGGTGGCTCAGCCCGTCAATTCGCTCTCCGCAAATTTCACGAATTCAGCCGTCATACCCACACCAACCTGCTTCAGCAGGTTTCGGTGTATCAGACCGTGAATTCATTCACGGGTGTGTATCAGACCGTGAATTCATTCACGGGTGTGTATCAGACCGTGAATTCATTCACGGGTGGTTCAGCCCGTGAATTCGCTCTCCGCAAATTTCACGAATTCAGCCATCACACCCCACACCAACCTGCTTCAGCAGGTTTCGGTATATCAGACCGTGAATTCATTCACGGGGTGTATCAGACCGTGAATTCATTCACGGGGCGGTGTATCAGACCGTGAATTCATTCACGGGTGGCTCAGCCCGTCAATTCGCTCTCCGCAAATTTCACGAATTCAGCCATCACACCCCACACCAACCTGCTTCAGCAGGTTTCGGTGTATCAGACCGTGAATTCATTCACGGGGTGTATCAGACCGTGAATTCATTCACGGGGCGGTGTATCAGACCGTGAATTCATTCACGGGGCGGTGTATCAGACCGTGAATTCATTCACGGGACCGCCGGGCAATCGTCCAACCTTGCGCAGGCCCGCCGGGTAAGGAGCGGGTGTCGCGGGGGGCGATTTCGGCTTGCCCGGCGATTCGAGCGGCAGCCAGCCTGCGCAAGGGGAGCCCGCCGCCGAATGAATTCGGCGGCTGTCACTTCACCACCGGCAGCTCCGCGGGCACGACCGAGGGCAGCGGCACATCGGCCAGGTTGATGACTGCGGCGCCCGGGGGTGGGTCGAAGGTGAAGAGGGCGGCGTCGAGCGTGGGGTTCAGCTCGATCTCGCCCTGCACCTCGGCAAAGCCGCGCACGGTGAAGTTGCCGTAGGTCACTTCGATTTCCACCCGCTGCGGCAGGTGGGTCTGCGCATCAATGTAGAACACCGTGCCGATTCCTTCCAACTTCTGCGTCGGGTCCGCAGTCGGCTTGAAAGTCACCTGTACTTTGTAGGTGGCCCGGCCGGCGATGGTGGCCGCGCCCTGGTTGACCGCTTCGGTGTCGGTGAAGCCGCGCGCCATCAGCTTTTCCACAAACCCGGCAATCTCGCGCAGCTCCGGCTGACGGCCCAACTGGCTTTGCAGCAGGCTGCGGTCCGCGACCAGCACCAGGTCATCGCGCTTGCTGTAGGCCCAGCCTTGATCGCCCGCGGTCACCGCGAGGATGCCATCCACGCTGCCCAGGTCGCTGCGCAGTTGAATGCGGCGCTGACCCGGGCGCTGCGCCCAGACCTCGGCCGTGCCGGTCACCGGCCCCTCCGCGGAAGCCACCTGGAAGCGCAGGGTCAGGTGCGCGCTCTGAGCGTCAGCGATGGCCTTTTGCATCTGCGTCATCAACTCCGCGCCGCTTGGGCCGGTGGGCGTGGGCGTGGCAGCGGGTGTCTGCGCCGCGCAGGCCGTCAGCGCCAGCAGCAAAAGCCCCATCAAGAGCAGGGTCAGACCCTGCGTTCGTGTCTGTTTCATCTGTTTCATCTGTTTCATCTGTTTCTTTCTTCGCCTCCGTATTCTCGTGCGCTCACTTGGGTGGGAACGTCTTGGATCCCAACAGCTTGCCGGTGCGATCGAAGCTGGCGGTGTAGGTCCAGCCCTGGTAGACCAGGCCGATCGTGGCGCAGTATTGGCCGGCGCGATCGGTCGCGCTGTACCAAGTCCAGTCGGCAGAGGCGCCGGGCGCGATGGCCGGGACGTTGTTGGGGTCAATGCCGTTCTCCCAGCCGTCGGCCTTGGAGTAGAAGCTCGCCAGGTACCAGCCGTCCTCGGAGCCGTCCGCGTTGACAATCTGAACGCTGGGCCGGTATTCGGGCCAGCGCGCCGCGCGCTTGGACTTGTTGACATAAATCATGCGCGTTTGACACCAGCGGCTGTCGCCCTCGCGCCCCTCGTACGACATATCGGCCCAGGTGATTTGCAGCGGCGAGGCCGCGGTGGTCGTGGCGGGCGGTTTGGTGGCAGTCGGTTTTGGGGGCGCAGACTTGGCGGGCGTTGGTGTCGCCGCGGCCGTGTCGCCGGAGCCGCCCACGCTGGCGCCCCCGACAATGCCGCCGGCTGCACCCGCACCCGCGCCGTTGGTCTTCATGCTGTCGGGAATGGGGCATTCACCCGGCGTGCCTGGCTTGCCGGTGGAACTGGCGATGCCAAAGACACCGTTGGCAATGGGCACCCATTTGCCGGCTTCATCTTGCAGGAACATCGTCACCAGGAAGACGCGACCGCCCACATCCTGATTGAACGACACCGAGGCATGGGGCAGGGTGTTGGGCGCCAGCACCGCGCGCGCGGTCGCCACCGGGTCTTCCTGCACGGTGTTGTCAACGGCTTCCTGCCAGATCACCACGACGGGCAGTTCCTGTTTGACCGTGGCCGGCAAATAGCTGTGAACCGTGCGCGTGCCTGTGCGGAAAATGGGCGGGTAACCGGGGCACTGGCCCGGCAGATCATTTTTCCATTCGTAGCTGCTGTAGAGCGTCAGCAGTTGATCCTCCTGCCCGCGTGCGGTCAGGGTGGGGCCAGACCGCTCCGCCGGCAGAGGCGCCGCCGCCGCCATCAACGGCCACAACAGCAGCACCATCGTCAGCAGTCCCATGCATCGCCATCGAAAACCAGACTTCATCATGTACCTCCATGTACCTTTTTGAAAATCGAACTCATACCGATATCTCCCACCCCGAATGACACTCACTTACACGAAAACAAATACCAATTCGTGAAAATTCGTGAAATTCGTGGCAGAAAACCTCTGCGAATCAACGCGCATCCTGTCGTTTGAGGGCCACGACGGTCAGCGCCATACAGACGACGGCCAGCGCCAGCAGGATGCCCAGGTTCTGCCGCAGATAGGCGCTGGAATGGTCGAACGGGAAGACCAGCGCCTCCACCGGCATGACGTAGCTGGCGATGCGGTGCAACTCCGGCAGGTTGATCGTCGCGCCCATGGCCTCGATGCCCCAGCGGCTGAAGGTCAGCCAGGAGACGAAGCGGGCGCTGCCTTCGAGCTTGAAGACAACGCCGGCGAAGACGATCTGCGGAATCAGGAAGAGCGGCATCAGGCTCATCACCCGGTCCTCGCGGCCCACCGCGGCCGAGAGCAGCAGGCCCAGGCAGGTGGAGGCAAAGGTGACGAGGAGCACCGCGGCGAAAATCTCGATCACGCCGGGCAGGCCGCTGGCGCCCACGGCCGGGAATTGCCCGCGCAGGTGAACGATGGCGACCAGCAGGCCGGCCTGGACAATGCTCAGCGCCAGCAGAACCACCAGCTTGGAGGTGACGTAGGCCGCCACGCCCAGGTTGACGAACCGCTCACGGCGATAGATCGGCAGCTCCTTGACGATCTCGCGCACCGCGTTGATCAACCCGAACCAGGCCGCAATGCAGGCCAGCACGAACAGAACCTTCTGCATCTCCGCCAGGTCGCTCACCTCCACATCGAGGCCCTGGTTGAACAGCCCCGGCTTCATCACCAGGAAGAGCAGCAGGGCGATCAGCGGCGCCTGCAGGAGCAGGAAGAGCAGATTGCGCCGGTCGCGCAGCATGATCGTGACGTAGCGCTCGATCAGGATGCTGGTCTGGCGGCTGAAGGTTGCCAGGCCGGCGCGCCAGGGCGTGGGCCGCGCGACAGGGACAGGCGCGGCCTGAGCCGTGGTCGTCGCAGACTGGCGCTGATAGCCGCAGTTGGCGCAGATCATCTGCTCTGGCGCCAGCGGTTCGGAGCAGCGCGGGCAGGTGGTCGCCAGGCGGCGCTCGATGTAGGCCGCGTAGAAGCCGGATGCCTGGAAGGCCTGCTGCCAGCGGTCTGGCTCCAGCTCCACCAGGTGATAGATTTCGGCAAAGTCATGCACACCGAAAAAGGTCAGCGCCTCGGTCGGCGGGCCGTAGAAGATCAGGCGGCCCCGTTCGGCCAGGAACGCGACCAGGTCGCAGTCCTGGATGTTGTCAGTCGCGTGCGTGACCAGGATGACGGTGGTGCCGGCGTTAGCCACCTGGCGCAGGGTGAACATCATCCGCTTGTCCAGGCCGGGGTCCAGGCCCGAAGTCGGTTCGTCCAGGAAGAGGATGCCGGGCGCAGCGATCAACTCCACGGCCAGGCTGATGCGCTTGCGCTGGCCGCCGCTGAGCTGGCGCACCAACACCGTGCGGCGATTGCTCATCGCCACCTGCTGCAGAACGGTCTCGACCCGCTTTTCGATCTCGGCCGGGCCGGTATCGGGCGGCAGGCGCAGGCGGGCGACAAAGCGCAGCGCCTCTTCCACGGTCAGCTCGCGGTGGATGATGTCATCCTGGGGCACGTAGCCGATGCTTTGGCGGTAGGCATCGAAGTTGCGGTAGAGGTCATCACCGTTGATGAGCACGCGGCCATTCACGGGCCGGAACGCGTTGAGCGCGTCGAGCAGGGTGGATTTGCCGGTGCCGCTGCCGCCAACAATGGCAATGAACTCGCGCGGATGAATGACCAGGGAAACGTCGCTGAGCAGCAGCTTGAAGCCGCTGTCGCCGGCGCTCGCCTTGGCTGCGGGCACCTGTTTGCGCAGGCTCACGCCATCCAGGCGGATGCCGGCGCGGCGCAGATCAACCAGCGCCAGGTGGTGACCGTCGTAGCGCAGTTGTACCGAGCCGATCAGGATATCATCGTCGGGCTGCAGAGCATGCTGCGCCACGCGTTGGCCGTTGACGAAGGTGCCGCTGGCGCTGCGCAGATCGCGCAGGAGGTGCGTCTGCCCCAGCGGCGTCACCGTGGCGTGGAAGGCAGAGGCGGTAGGGTCGTTGATGACCAGGTCGTTGCGCGGGTCGCGGCCCAGGCTGATCTCGTGCGTCAGGCTGACCTGCGTGCGCTGGCCGGGGCTGGCGGCCGCGGCGTCGAAATAGAGCAGGGAGACGAAGTCTTCGGCCGGGCCGGGGATGCGCACGATCTCGCCGTTGTCGAGCTTTTCATCCACTACCGGCTGGCCGCGGCAGCTCAAGCCGTTGGGGCTGCGCACCCACTGGCCGTCGCGCTCCTGCCCGTCGAGCAGATGATAGCCGTCGGCCTCCAGGCGCAGGGTCGCGTGGTAGGGCGCCACGGCCGGCGCTTCGATGACGATGTCATTGCCATCGGGATGGCGCCCCAGGCGCAGGACCGGCGCGGTCAGGGGCGCCGTCAGTTGATGACCGGGCCAGGCAATGATCAGTTGTCGGTCGCTCTGCGCAGCATCAGGATTGGGCATCGCGTCGTTTCACCTTTCAGGTCGAGGCGGCTGGCGTCCAACGTGCGCCCCGACCTCGTTGATGCCCTATTGTAGCAGAGGATCGTAAAGAAATCGTAAATTGCGGAGCGCATCCTCAGACTCTTGCCACGAATGACACGAATTCACACGAAGACAAATACCAATTCGTGAAAATTCGTGAAATTCGTGGCAGAGACCGTTTTCCCTCTTGCCACGAATTACACGAATTCACACGAAAACAAAAAACAATTCGTGGCAGCTACAGCTTCATGAACTTGTTCGTCAGATAGCGCATGAAGGGGCCGGCGTCCAACTCGCCGCCGGTGGCGCGCTGCAGCAGTTCGTTGGCGCTGAACTTGCGGCCATGCATATGGATGTTGCTGCGCAGCCAGCCCAACAGGTTGCTGAAGTCGCCGCGCCCGATGTCGTCCCAGAGCGCGGGGAACTGACGCTGCGCGGCGTCGAAGAATTCCGCGGCCATCAGGTTGCCCAGGGTGTAGGTGGGGAAGTAGCCAATGAGCGCCTGCGACCAGTGGACATCCTGCAGCACGCCGTCGGCGTCGTTGGGCGGCGTGATGCCCAGGTAAGCGTCCATGCGTTCGTTCCACAGCGCGGGCAGATCGGCCACACGCAGGCTGCCGTCCAGCAGGCCGGTTTCCAGCTCGAAGCGCAGCATGATGTGCAGGTTGTAGGTGACCTCGTCCGCGCCGATGCGAATCAGCGAGGGCTGCACGCGGTTGACGATGCGGAAGAAGGTATCCAGGCTCACGTCGCCCAGCGCGTCGGGGAACGCGGCCTGCACCTGGGGATAGAAGTAGTTCCAAAAGGGCCGGCTGCGGCCGATGACGTTTTCCCACAGCCGCGATTGCGATTCATGCACGCCCAGCGAAGCGCCGTGACCCAGGGGCGTTCGCCCCAGCGCCGGGCTGACGCCCTGTTCGTAGAGGGCATGGCCGGTTTCGTGCAGCGCGCTGAAAAGGAAATAGGCCAGGTCGTCCGCGAGGATGCGCGAGGTGATGCGCACATCGTCCATGCTGAAGCTGGTGCAGAACGGGTGCGGCGCGGCATCGTGGCGCCCACGCGTAAAATCGTAGCCGAAGCGCCGCATCAGGTCGTAGACCAGGGTGCGCTGGCGCTCCACGTCGTAGCGCCGACGCAGCACGCCGTCGTCCACGGCCGCGCCGTTGGCCCTGATGGCCTGCAGCAGGCCGGTGATCCGGGGCCGCAGGTCGTCGAAAATGACCGTGATCTGGCCGGTCGTCATGTCCGGCTCATACTCGTCGAGCAGGGCGTCGTAGGGATGCTCGTCGAACCCCAGGTAATCGGCGCGCTGCCGCGCCAGGGCGAACATGCGCTCCAGGTTCGGTTGGAAGAGCTTGAAATCCGAGGCGGCCCTGGCCCGCACCCAGGCATTGTGGCTCAGCGCAGCGGCCTCGGTCATTTCGGCCACGAAGCTGGCCGGGATTTTGACCGCCCGCTCGTAATCGCGCTGTGTGACCTGCAGCAGGCGGACCTCGTCGCTGTCCGGCGGCAGGTCGGCCGCGGCGCTGTGCAGATCGGCCAGCAGGCGTCCGGTCTCCTCGGCCACGAAGATTTCATGCGCAAGGCGGTGCAGGGTTGCCAGTTGACGGGCGCGGGTGGCATCGGCCGCCGGCGGCATGTAGGTTTGATGATCCCATTCCAGCACGGCGGCCGCGCGTCCCAGGTCATCTACCTGGGCCAGGCGAGAACGTAGTTGTTGCAGTTGTGTTTCCATTCCAGCAAATCTCTTTACGCGAGTTGTTTTGCTGAAAGATTCAGGCCGGCTCTTGTCTGAATTGGGTTTCGTACAGGCTGGCATAGAGGCCATCCTGCGCCAGTAGTTCTGCGTGCGTGCCCTGTTCCACCAGCCGGCCCTGGTTCATCACCAGGATCAGGTCCGCGGCCAGGATGGTGCTCAGGCGATGGGCGATGACCAGGCTGGTGCGGCCCTGCATCAACGGCTGCAGCGCATCCTGGATCAACGCCTCGGAATGCGAATCGAGGTGACTGGTGGCCTCGTCCAGGATCAGCACGGTGGGATTCTTGAGCAGCACCCGCGCAATGGCCAGGCGCTGTTTTTCGCCGCCGCTGAAGCGATAGCCGCGCTCGCCCACAATCGTGTCGTAGCCGTCCCTCAGGCTGGCGATGAAATCGTGGATGTTGGCCGCGCGGCAGGCCGTTTCCAGCTCGGTCTGGGTAGCGTCGGGCCGGGCGTAGAGCAGGTTGGCGCGCACGGTGTCATGAAACAGGTACGATTCCTGCGTCACCATGCCGATGGTGTGGGCCAGGGTCGCGCCGGAGAGGTCGCGCAGGTCATGGCCGTCCAGGGTGATCTGCCCGGCCGTGCAGTCATACAGCCGCGGCAGCAGGTAGGTGACGGTGGTTTTGCCCGCGCCGGATGGGCCAACCAGGGCTACCAGTTGGCCCGGCTTGATCTCGAAGCTGATGTCGTCGAGCGCCAGCAGGCGCGGGGCCAGGGTGGGCGCCGGCGCTGAGATGACCGGGTCGCTTTCCTCTGCGTCCCCTGGCCGCTCATCGCGGCCAGCCGGGGGCGCGGCCGGTTCCTCGCTCTCCCCGGCCTGGGCCGCGAGCGCCAGACCGGCTGCGCCATAGCCAAAGGAGACGTGTGAGAACTGCACATGGCCGGCCACCTGCGGCAGCGTGACCGCGCCCGGCCGGTCGGCAATCTCCACCGGCAGATCGAGGTATTCGAACACCCGCTCGAAGCTGACCATGGCGGTCTCGAATTCGACGCGCACGTTGGCCAGCGCGGAGATGGGGCCGTAGAGCTGACCCAGGTAGTTGACGAAGGCGACGATGGTGCCCACGGTGAACGCGCCTTGCAGCGCCAGGCGGCCGCCCCACCAGAAAACCAGCGCGCTGCCGATCGAGCCAACGATGCCGAGGCCCAGGAAGAACCAGCGGCCGACCAGGGCGCGGCGGATGCCGATGGCGCGCACATTGGCGTTGATCTGACCAAAACGCTGCACCTCGTCCGCCTGGCGGCCAAAGAGCTTGACCAGCAGCGCGCCGTTGACATTGAGCGTTTCGTTCATCAGGGTGTTCATGTTGGCGTTGTATTCCATCGCCTTGCGCGCAATGTCACGCAGGATGACGCCCACGCGCCGCGTGGGCAGGAGGAAGAGCGGGAAGATGGCAACGGCAAGGATCGTCAGGCGCCATTCCAGGGAGATCATGATGGCAAGCGTGGAGATCAGGCCGATGACGTTGGTCACGATGTTGACCAGGGTGCCGGTGACCGCGTTCTGCGCGCCGATCACGTCGTTGTTGAGCCGCGACATCAGCTCGCCGGTCTTGGTGTTGGTGAAGAAGCGCAGCGATTGGCGCTGCATGTGGGTGTAAAGCTCCTGGCGCAGGTCATAGATGATGCCTTCGCCCACGCTGGCGCTGAGGAAGCGCTGCCAGACGCTGATCAGGCCGCTGACGATGGGGATGGCGATCATGCCGAGCGCCAGCCAGTTCAGCCGCGTCAGGTCGCGGTTGGGGATGGCGTTGTCAATCAGGTCGCGGTAGAGCAGCGGCGGCGCCAGGCCCAGGACAGAGGTGAACGCGATGATGAGCAGCATCAACGCCGCGCGGGGCAGGTAGGGGCGGGCATAGCTCGCCACACGGCGCAGCAGGCTGCGGGTGATCTTCGGTTTGCCCTTGGTCTCGTCGTAGCGCAAGAATGCCGACCAGTTGCCGTGTGCCATCGCCCTCCTGATAATCTCTCCAGTGAGCCTCGTCATGAAACAGGCGTGGTTCCGCTATCCCGCCAGACGGGTCCGCTGACTCCACTCGATGTTCGAGATCGGACTAGCCGCCAGGCCGACCAGCGCCGCCAGCAGCAGGAGGCTGCCGCAGCCCAGGCCGGCGAACCGGCTCTTGGTGCGCGTCTTCTTCGCCACTGCAAAGCGCTGGCCGCACGTGGGGCAGCGCTCGCTGCCGTCAGGCACCGGCTGGCCGCAGTTGTAACATTCCATCGCTTGCTCCTCCCCGCTTTTCCTCACGCCTCGCCGGCATTGGTGAGCGGCAACACCAGCGAAAAGGTGCTGCCGACCCCTTCCGCGCTGGTGACCAACATCTGGCCGCCGAGCACTTGGACCAGTCCATGGGCAATGGCCAGCCCCAGGCCGGCGCCCTGCTGCTCGTACTGCGAGCGGTTGATCTGCTGCAGCACATTGAACAGGTGCGGCAGTTCGCCGGACGCCATGCCGACGCCGTGATCCACGACATCAATGCGCACCGTGTCGCCCTCGCGGAACGCACGCATCCACACCTGGGCAGCGCGACCGCGCGAAAACTTGATGGCATTGTCCAGCAGCCGTGTCAAGATGTCGGTCGCATAGACAGGGTTGGTGCGCACAATCAGACCGGGTTCCGCGGTCACGCTGACGGTGATATGCGCTTCGGCCGCCTGCGACGCACGCGTCCTGGCTGCGTTGTGTACCATGTCCGCCAGGCTGACTTCCCCCTGGTTGGCCAGCATGGCTTCCTCCATTTGATTGGTTTCCAGCCGCACCAGCAGCAAGAAATCCTCGACCAGCCGGTTGAGCCGCTCGCTCCCGCGGCGAATGCCGCGCAAGAACTCCTGAAAAGAATTGATGTCAATGCCAGGCCCGGACATCTCCAGCAGCTCGCTGTAGCCCTGGATGAAGGTGAGCGGTGTGCGGAATTCATGGCTCAACGTGCGCACGATGGAGGACTTGAGGTCGTTGATGGCCGCAACCGAGAAGGTCTCCAACTGTCGTGAGCGCTTCAGCTTGCCCTCGACCGCCACCAGCAGGTCTTCGGAGTCGAACGGCTTGGTCAAATAGTCATCCGCGCCTAGCTGCTTCCCCATACGGACGTCGGCCCGTTCCCCTTTGGCCGTCAAGAAGATGAAGGGGACGGCATTCCACGCCCGGTTTTGGCGAATCGAATCGTACAACTGATAGCCGTCCATCTGTGGCATCATGATGTCCGAGATGATCAGATCGGGCGTGTGGGTGCCCATCAGGGCAAGCGCCTGGTCGCCATCACCGGCCGTCATCACGTCATAGCCGGCCAATTCCAGAATGTCGCGTACGCCATCGCGCATGGCGTCATTGTCTTCGACAAGCAAGATACGCTGTTTGGATATTGCCATTTGATCCCTCACTCGCTCCACCCAATCCCAAAGACAGGCGGCAGTTCATCGCTGAGTACGAACCACGCCGGAGAATCAGCAGGGGTCTGCCAGGGCGCCCGCAACAAGGCGCCCGTGCCTTCGATGCCAAAGATCGTCAGCGGGGCCAATTTGATTTGGCGCAGGTCAAGCGGCGCCGCGATGGGCGCGGGGAACCAGGTGCGGCCGCCATCCTGACTGCCGATGAGGGCCGGGTGTCCGGAGGTGGTTCGAAGCAAGCCGGCGCACTGAGCCGAGGATGCCGCGGGGAATGCGCTGACTGCACAGGCGGCCCGTGTATTCCGGGCCAGTTCCCAGGTGGCGCCATCATCGGTGCTGCGCTGAAGTCCGTCATCTGCAGCCAGTAGGAGCAAGCGGGGCAAGGCCGTCAACTCATGCAGGCGTCCGGCGTTGGCAAGAGAGACCAGCCAGGTACGGCCACCATCGGACGAGCAATGCAACGCTCCTCCGACGCCGGCGTCAAGCACATAAACCTGTCCGGTCTGAGTGGGGTGGGTCACCACCTGGGGCGGCCTGGGCGCCGCGGCGGCCGCCAACGCCAGGTCGGGCAACGGTTCCCAGGTTTCGCCGCCATCACTGCTGCGATAGACTGCGGCCGGCAGGGTGGTGACAAAGATCACGCGCGGGTCGGTGGCGTCGAAGGCGATGCTGTGTACATACGGGCTTTCCAGCCCCCGACTCATGGGGCGCCAACTGCCGCCGCCGTTGACACTGCGAAACAGACCATGCCCATCCGCGCCGGCAAAAATCACGTCTTTCTGATGCGGACTGACGGCCACCGTCCAGAACGCACGCCCCTGCAACTGCGCATGGCGCACCTGCCAGTCGGCGTCGTCTCGCCGCATCACCCACACGCCATCCGCGGTGGCTGCACACAAGCGCATAAGAATCGTTCACCTCAACCCAAGTATAACCTCGTCTGCACGAGAACGCAAACAGCCCTACGCCATCAGCTTACCGCCGTCCACGTGAATGGCCTGGCCGATGATGTAGGCGGCGGCCTCGGAGGCCAGGAACAGGACCAACGGCGTCACGTCTGTCACCTCACCCAGGCGCCGGGCGGGGATTTCGCTCAGCCAGCGCGCCATCTGCTGTTCGTTGTGGCGCAGATGTTCGGTCATGGGCGTGACGATGACGCCCGGACAGACCGCGTTGACCCGCACGCCATAGGCGGCAAACTCACGCGCCGCCTCTTTGGTAAAACCGACCTGGCCGGCCTTGCTGGCGGCATAGCCCGAGCGCAGATAGAGCGGCTGCGCCTTGCCGGCCGTCGAGGCGATGTTGATGATCGCGCCGCGGCCCTGCGCCTGCATGATGCGCCCGACGGCCTGGGTACACAAGAATGTACCCTTGAGGTTGGTGTCCAGCACCACATCCCAGTCGGCCTCGCTCATCTCCAGGATCGAAGCCACCGGCTCCACGCCGGCATTGTTGACCAGGATGTCCACATGACCCCAACGCGCCAGGGCTGCGGCCACCAGGGCGTCAACAGCGGTCCGGTCGCGCACATCGGCCGTCACGGCCAGCGCGTCCGCGCCTTGCGCGTGCAGCTCCGCGGCCACCGCCTGCGCCGTCTGCGCATCGAGGTCGTTCACCAGGACGGCGGCGCCGGCCGCAGCAAACGCCAGCGCCAGGCCACGGCCAATGCCGCGCCCGGCGCCGGTGATGAGAGCCACCTGCCCAGTAAAATCAAAGGTGAGCATGATTCCCGCTTCTCAGGCAATGACGCCCAGCGCGCGGCCGGCGCGGGCAAAGGCCGCCAGCGCATCCTCGATGTCTTCCGCCGTATGCGCAGCCGTCACGTTAGCACGGATGCGGCTGGTGCCATCCGGCACGGCCGGCGGCAGGACGCTCAGGGCAAAGATGCCATCTTCCTGCAGGAGATGGGTCATGGCCATCGCGCGCTCGTCGGTGCCCACGATGACCGGGATGATGGGCGTCACCGTGCGGCCGGTGTTGAAACCGAGCGCCTTCAGCCCGCCCAGGAAATGCTCCACATTGCGCTGCAGAATCGCCTTACGCGCCGGCGCTTCTTCTTCCAGCACCTCGAACGCAGCCTTGGCCGCGGCCGCGACCGGCGGCGGCAGCGCGGCCGAAAAGACAAAGGCCCGCGCCACATGCTTGAGATAGGTGATGGTGCGCTTGTCGCCGGCGATGTAGCCGCCAATGGCGGGAATGGTCTTGCTGAGGGTGCCCATCTTGATGTCAATCGCGCCGGGCATGTCGAAGTGCTCCTCGATCCCGCGGCCGGTCTTGCCCAAAACGCCCAGGCTATGGGCCTCATCAACCATCAAGCGCGCACCGTAGCGCCGGCACACATCCACCAACACCGGCAGGTTGACGATGTCGCCGTCCATGCTGAAAACGGCATCTGCCACCACCAGCTTGCTCACGCCGGCCGGCGCCTTGCGCAGCTGCCGCGCCAGGTCATCCATGTCGTTGTGGCGAAAGCGCACGAACTCGGCGCGACTCAACAGGCAGCCATCCACGATACTGGCATGGTTCCATTTGTCAGACAGCACCCAATCGTTACGCCCCACCAACGTGGAGATCGTCGCCAGGTTGGTGGCATAGCCGCTGGAGTAGGTAATGGCGTCGTCTGTGCCTTTGAAACGGGCGATGGTCTGCTCCAGCTCCTCATGCAAGGTCAGGGTGCCGGCCAGGATGCGCACCCCATGCGTTCCGGTGCCGAAGCGATCAATCGCCGCCTTCGCGGCTTCATTGATCTTGGGATGATTGAGCAGTCCCAGGTAGCTGTAGGACGCAAACATCAGTTTCTTGCGGCCACGCACCAGTACATGCGCGCCGTCAAGTTCGGCTACGGGCTGCAAAAAGTAATAGACATTATCTTCCTGACCACGGCGCACGCGTTCGGCCATCTCATTGATGCGCCACTGCACCGTATCTTGCCAGGAAGTCGGCTCCGTCGGTTGGTCTGGGGCAGCAGCCAAAGGTTGTTGCAACATGGTAATCTCCTGCTTCGACTCTCTTCTCTTGTCACGCGGCAGCTTTGCCACCACCACAACACGGCGTTTTGCGCGCAATATCGCCAGCGAACAGGCTTCTGTGGACAGAAACATCGGGAAAAACACGCGCCCGTGACAAAGGTTACGGGAAGTTTAACACAAGGGTATTGCATTTACAAGGTAGGCATGTCCCTGTTATAATGGGGCAGCAACTTCAACCACGGAGGCGGATCAGTTTCGATGCGACCAACCTTCGACGCGCTCATGCTGGCGCTGCTTGTCATTGCCCGTGTACGCATTGACACCCTGGCCGATGCCGCGGTGCTGCCCCTGCGCTTTCAGGATGTGGCGCGGCAGCCGTTCCTGGGCCGGCTGCTCTCACCGGCTGCCATGAATGCCTTCGGCGCGGTCTACGCCGATCCCCTGGCGCTCGTGCTCATCGCGATCAGTTTTGTCAGCCTGGCCCTCTACCTGGTGGTGGACGGCCTGCGCGACCGCCTGTCGGTCGGCCTGACCGCGCGCCTGAAATGGCTCCTGCTCATCGTGATCGTGCTGGCAACCGTCGTCGCGCCCACCCTCAAGCTGATCCTTCTGCGCCAGGGCAGCGGCCCGGCCAGCTACAGTCACGACGGCGGCGTCATCCAGACCGAGGCCACGATCCAGTTCTTCCTGGACGGCCGCAACCCCTACCAGGCCGACTACACCCAGACCCCGATGGCCGAATGGGGTTTCAACGAGTACCGCACCGCGCTCTACCATTACCCCTACCTGCCCTGGACATTCGTCTTTTCCACGCCCTGGTACCTGCTCAGCCAGGCCCTGCTCGGCTGGTACGATCAGCGCTTCGTCTACCTCCTGCTCTTCCTGCTGATGCTGGCGCTGACCCCCGGCCTGGCGCGGCGCGGCGAAGCGGGCGATTCGCCCCACGCCGGTTCCCCCGCGCTGGCGCTCACCGCGCTGCTGGCGCTCAACCCCATCATGGCGAACGACATCCTCTTTGGGCAAAACGACAGTTTTGTGCTCTTTTGGCTGCTGCTGGCGCTCTGGTTCTGGCGCCGGGCCAATTCTGCGCCCGCGCTGGGCTGGCTTTCGCCGCATACGCTCTCTGCGGTCTGCTTCGGCCTGGCCTGCGCCAGTAAACCGACTGCCTGGTTTCTGGCGCCCTTCTACGCCCTGCTGCTGCTGCGATCAGGCTTGGCTGACCGCCGCCTGGCTTGGCGCGGCCAGTTGACCGGCTTGATCTGGCGACTGCTGCCGGCCGTTGTGGCCTTCGCCGCCCTGGTGTTGCCCTACGCCCTGTGGGATTTCGACGCGCTGCTGGATGATGTCTGGCGCTGGTCCAACGGCACGGCCAGCCAGGCCTATCAAATCTGGGGCTGGGGCGCCAGCAACTTCGTCCTGGCCCTGGGGCTGGTGCGCGACCGCTTCGCCTACTGGCCGTTCTGGATCCCGCAACTGCTGCTGGCGGGACCGGCCCTGGTCTGGCTGCTGCGCCGGCAGTGGCTGGACAACAGCCTGGCCGGCGCAGCCTGGCGCTACGGACTCTTCCTCTTCTTCTTCCTGCTCGTCTCACGCTTCCTGAACGAGAACTACCTCGGCTTCATCCTGGCCTTCTGGGCGCTCGGCTATTTCGGTGCAGACCATGAATGAATTCACTACTGACGATCTGCCGCCATCCGGCTATGATTCGGACCAGAAAGAGGTATTTCGATGATGGAATCATTCGTCCCAACCAATCACGTTCACCGCCGCTTCAACCCGCTCACGGGCGAGTGGGTGCTGGTCTCGCCGCACCGCACGCAGCGCCCGTGGCAAGGCCAGGTGGAAAAACTCCCGTCGGAAACCCGCCCCAGCCACGACCCCACCTGCTATCTCTGTCCGGGTAACGGTCGCGCCGGCGGCGCGCACAACCCCCTGTACGACAGCACTTTCGTCTTCACCAATGACTTTGCCGCCCTCGTGCCCGACACCCCCGACGGCGAGGTGGACGATCCGCTCTTCCGCGCCGCGCCCACGCCGGGCGCCTGCCGCGTGATCTGCTTCTCGCCACGTCATGACCTGACCTTGCCCGAAATGCCAGTCGCACAGATTCGGGCCGTGGTAGATGTGTGGGCCGCGCAATCCGCAGAACTGGGGCAGACCTATCGCTGGGTGCAGGTGTTCGAGAACAAGGGCGCGATCATGGGCTGCTCCAATCCCCATCCCCACGGCCAGGTCTGGGCGCTGAACGCGCTGCCCAACGAACCGGCCAAAGAAGAGGGCCAGCAGCGCCGCTATTACGCACAGCACGGTCGGCCGCTGCTGTTGGATTACGTGGCCCGCGAACTGGACCTGGCCGAGCGCGTGATCGTGGCGAATGACGACTGGGTTGCACTGGTTCCCTACTGGGCAGTGTGGCCGTTCGAGATCCTGCTGCTGCCGCGGCGGCCGGTGCTGCGCCTGCCTGACCTGGGCGCCGCGCCGCGCGCCGCGCTGGCAGACATCCTCAAGCGCCTGCTCACGCGCTACGACAACCTCTTCGAGACCTCGTTCCCCTACTCGATGGGATGGCATGGCGCGCCCTGGTCAGCCGGCGACTACAGTCACTGGCAGTTGCACGCGCACTTCTACCCGCCGCTGCTGCGCTCGGCCACCGTCAAGAAATTCATGGTCGGTTACGAGATGTTGGGCGAGGCGCAGCGCGACATCACCCCCGAACAGGCCGCGGCGCGGCTGCGCGAGGTATCGGAGATTCATTACAAAGTCGCCGCCGAATGAATTCGGGGCGAAGGCGTCCTGCTGCCCCCCCCCCCCCCCCCCCCCCGGCCCCCCCTCCCCGGGCTCCGCCGCCCCGCGCCCGCCCGCGCCGGGCCGGGTGCTGGGGCTCCCCCCCCGCCCTGTCCGCCCGCCCGGCCCCCCCGTCCCCGGCCCGTGTGAGGCCATCCCCCTGTTTACGACTCCACAATCAGTTTCCCGCGCAGCATACCCATCTGGCACTGGAAGCCGTACTCGCCCGGCTTGTCTGGCGTGAATTCAATGCTGACTTCCTCGCCTTCCGGCAGCCTGGCGCTGCGGCTGAAGTCGGGGAAGAGCACCGTTTCGGAGCAGGAGGAGCTTTCCTGGCGGGTGAAGCGCAGGCGCACCGGCCGCCCGGCCTTGACGACGATGACATCCGGCGTGTAGCCGCCTTTGACGGTGACGGCGACTTCCTGGGCGCCACCTGCACCAGCAGTGGCGCGGGTTTGGCCTTTCGGCGCGAACCAGAAGAACCAGGCGATGAAGCCGCTCACGGCGATCCCTGTCAGCGTGACGGCGATTTGACTTGCAGTCATGGGTCGTGTACTCCTTTGTTCTAGCGGGCGCTGAACCGCGGCTTGAACGCGCGCAGCCGGTTGGCGTTGGTCACCACGGTGACGCTGGAGAAGGCCATTGCGGCCCCGGCGAGCAGCGGGCTGAGCAAGATGCCGAAGAACGGGTAGAGCAGCCCCATCGCCACCGGCAGGCCCAACACGTTGTAGATGAACGCGCCGACCAGGTTCTGCTCGATGTTGCGCATGGTCGCCCGGCTGACTTCGATGGCCGTCACCACCCCACGCAGGCTGCCTTTGATCAGGGTGATATCGGACGCCTCGATAGCGACGTCCGTGCCCGTGCCGATCGCCAACCCCACATCGGCCTGCGCCAACGCCGGCGCGTCATTGATGCCGTCGCCCCCCCCCCCCTGCGCCAGGGCGGTGTCCTTGCCGACCTTGGTCGTGCGGAACTTGAACGCGCCGGTCTTGTTGAGCGTCGCGCCGATCACTTCGTCACCCGCCTGCTTGCTGACCGGCAGCGATTCGCCGGTGAGCATGGACTCGTCCACCGCCGAGCTGCCCTCCAGGATCACGCCATCCACCGGCACCTTTTCGCCGGGGCGCACTTGCACCACGTCGCCGACCAGTACCTCTTCGACCGGGATGTCAAGTTCCTGACCGTCGCGGATCACGCGGGCGGTCTTCGCCTGCAACCCCATCAGCTTCTTGATGGCCTCGCTGGTGCGGCCCTTGGCGCGCAATTCAAGCGCCTGGCCCAACACGACCAGGGCGATCACCACGGCCGCCACGTCGTAGAACGGCTCCGAGGTGCCTTCGGGGAACAGGCGCGGGAACAGGACGGCGACGGTGGAGTAGAGCCAGGCCGCGCCCGTGCCGAGCGCGATCAGGGTGTTCATGTTGGCCGCGCGGTGCTTGAGCGCCGCCCACGCGCCGGTGAAGAAGTGGCCGCCCGACCAGAAGAGCACTGGCAGGGTCAGCAACGCCGCGGCAAGCCAGGCCAGGCGCAAGGTCGCCATGTTCCAGTCGCGCACGAACGGGATGTACTGGGGGTAGGCCGTCAGCAGCACCGGCACCGAGATGAAGGCGGCAAAGAGGAACTTGTGGAACAGGCTGCGGTACTCGCGATCGTGCTCCGCCTCTTGCTTGTCAACCGGTTCCACGCTGGCGGCCGGCCGGGCCTGGTAGCCCCAGTCCTGAATCACGCTGTGGAGTTGTGCCAGGGTGGTCTGTTGGGGCAGGTACGCGACCGTGGCTTCCTGGGTGCCGACGTTGACGGTCGCGCTGAGCACGCCCGGCGTCGCCCGCAGGTCCTCCTCGATGAAGCCGACGCAGGACGCACAGCGCAAGCCCGCGATACCGATGCGCGTCTGCGCGCCGCCGGCCCGGAAACCGGCCGGCCGGAGCGCCGCGGCCAGGGCGGCGGTGGTGGCGCGTTGTGGGTCGTACTCGACCGTGACCACGCTCGCGCCGATGTTGGCGTGCGCGCTGCGGACCCCCGACACGCCGGCCACGGCCGCCGCGACGGCCTGCCCATCTTGCTCCCGCTTCAGACCGAGCACTGGCAGTTCGACGCGGACCAGCGGCAAAGCCGGGTTGAAGCCGGTCGTGGCCGAACCAACCGGCAGCGGCGTCTCCGTCGCAGCAAGCGTTGCCTGCGCGTACCGGTGCGGGTCGGCGTCGAACTTCTCGACGCACTTGGGCGAGCAAAAGTAAAACGTCTGCCCCATGTGCGCGCGGCTGGCTACCGCGTCCTGGGGTTCGATATCCATGCCGCAAACGGGATCTTTGACCATGATGCCAGTTCCTTTCCCGGCGCCTTTGCGCCAAGTATCATGATAGCAGATCAACCCGTTCCGTACACGCGCCGATTGCTGGGAATTGCCATACGCCGAACGACCTATGGTCACCTGGACCGCCAGAATCTCGGTTGTGCAGCCTGGATCCCACGTGGACCCATTATCAAAAAAACAGGAGATCCATCGCACTCCGCCCTCAATCCGGCGCAGCAGGCGAACTAAGGGCGGGCTGCTCGACCTCGCTGGCAATCGAGCCGGCGAGCAGCCCGCCCTGCACGGCGAGACAGCTCAGGCCGCCCGTGGTTAACCCGGTGATGAAGGCAAGGATGATCGGGCATAGCTTAGCGTTTTCCACCATCCCAGACGACGAACGGCATATTGACGACGATCCCTGGCTGCTCGATCGTGACTTCCCCGGCGTCCTTCGCCGCCATGACCTCCGCTACCGCCTTGAGCTCGCGCGCCTTGGCCGGATCCGCCCAGGTCACCGCGTTGATGTTACGGAGCGGGCTGTAACCGTCGGTCCCCGGCGGATTGGGGAATACGTCCGACTGGAAGCCGAACGGCCCCTTGCCGGCCACCCCATTGGTGAACACGTAGACCTGCGCCAGCGCGTCGGCGGGCATCTTCGCCAGCGACGGGACGAAGATCACGGGCGACTTCATCATGCTGGTCAGCTTCTCGGCGACGCCGGAATCGGATGCCTCGGTGTGGACGAAGAAGATCTCCTTGCCCTCGGCCCAGGCCTTGCCGGCCGGCAGTGCGGCGGTGGGTATCCGCTCGGTTTGGGGCGTGCATCCCGCCACGACCAGGACGGCGAATACGGCTACGAACAAGAGGACGGCAAATCGTTTAGTTTTCATCTTTTTCTCCTTGAAGGTGGTTAGGGACGTACCCTTGGGTCGCCCCCATTCGGGCAGGTGCGAGGCCATGCCTTTACGATCAAATCTTCTGCCCGCGCAGGCGCAGGCTGTTGCTGACCACAAAGACGCTGCTGAACGCCATGGCGCCGGCTGCCAGCATCGGGTTCAGGAAGCCCAGCGCGGCGGCCGGGATAAGGATGATGTTGTAGATGAAGGCCCAGAACAGGTTTTGCTTGATGGTCCGCAGGGTCTTGCGCGAAAGTGAGATGGCGCGCGCCACCCCGCGCAGATCGCCGCTGATGAGGGTGACCGGTGCAGCTGCCATCGCCACGTCGGTGCCGGTGCCGATCGCGAGGCCCACGTCCGCCTGCGCCAGGGCCGGCGCGTCGTTGACGCCGTCGCCGACCATCGCAACCACTGCGCCGGTCGCCTGTAGCTTCTTGACCTCGGCCGCCTTACCTTCTGGCAAAACCTCGGCGAGTACCGTATCCACGCCCACCTGGCGGGCGATCGCTTCGGCGGTGCGCCGGTTGTCGCCGGTGATCATCGCGACCTGCAAACCCATGCGGTGTAGGTCGGCGATCGCAGCCTGTGAGCTGTCCTTGACCGTGTCGGCCACGGCGATCACGCCGCGCACGCTGCCGTCGGCCGCGACCAACATGGCGGTCTTGGCCTCGGTCTGCAGGCGATCGACGACGCCTGTCAGGCCGTTCAGTGCATAGCCCCGCGCGGCCATCATACGCAGATTGCCGACGGTGATGCGGTGGCCATCCACCTCGGCCTCCACGCCGTGGCCTGCCTCGGCCCGGAAGCCCTGTGGTTCGGCGAGGATGAGGCCGAGGCGACCCGCTTCGGCCCAGATCGCTTCGCCGAGGGGATGCTCGCTGCCCTTTTCCACCGAAGCGGCGTAACGCAGCAACTTGTCAGCCGCGAACTCGCCATCGGTGACGATGTCGGTCACGGCCGGTTGGCCCTTGGTGATGGTTCCTGTCTTGTCCAGCACGACGACCTTCACCTTGCCGGCGCGCTCCAGGGCTTCGGAATTGCGGAACAGGATGCCCATCTCCGCGCCCTTGCCCGTGCCCACCATGACGGCGGTCGGCGTGGCCAGCCCCATCGCGCACGGGCAGGCCACGACCAGCACGGCGACCGAGTAGATCAGCGCGCGCGTGAAGACGGTCATGTCGGAGTTGATCGGCAGCGCCGGGCCGAAGAAGTACCACCCGAGAAAAGTCAGCGCCGCGATCCCGAGCACGATCGGCACAAAAATGGCCGAAACCTGGTCGACCAGCTTCTGGATCGGCGCTTTGCTGCCCTGCGCTTCCTCCACCAGGCGGGTGATCTGCGCCAGCGCAGTCTCCTTGCCGACTTTGGTCGCTTCAAACTTGAGCAGGCCGAGCTTGTTGAGGGTCGCGCCGATCACCGGATCGCCGGGCTTCTTCTCCACCGGCAGCGATTCGCCGGTGAGCATCGACTCGTCCACGGCCGAGCGCCCCTCGACGACCACCCCGTCCACCGGGATCTTCTCGCCCGGCCGGACGAGCACCACGTCGCCGACCATGACGTCGTCCACGGGGACTTCCAACTCCACCCCGGCGCGTACGACGTGCGCAGTCTTGGCGCGCAACCCCATCAGCTTCTTGATCGCCTCGCTCGTGCGCCCCTTGGCGCGCGCTTCGAGGAACTTGCCCAGCTTGATCAGCGTGATGATGACGGCGGCGGTTTCGAAGTAGACGTGCCCGCTCAACCAGCCGAAAACAACCGGCAGGCTGTAGAAGAACGCCGCCGAGGAACCCAGCACGATCAACACATCCATGTTGGCGGAGCGGTTGCGCACGGCCTTGCCCGCGCCGACGTAGTACTGCCAGCCAACATAAAACTGCACCGGGATCGCCAGCGCCAGCAGCAGCCAGTTGAACCACGGCTGGGGTGTGGGCATCCCGTGTACGGCTGAGGTCGAGGCGTAGAAGAAGGGTGGTAGCAGGCCCCAGTCCATGCCCATCGAGAGGAGGAAGAGCGGCACGGTGAAGATCACACCGATGATCAGCAGGCGCCGCTGGTTGTCGATTTCTTCCTGGCGGGCGGCCGCCTCCGCATCCTCGGCATCGCCGCCCAGTTCCAGCGCCTCGAAGCCCGCCGCGGCCACCGAGCGGCGGATTTCCGCTTGGCTGATGACCGTGGGCACGTACCGGACGCGTGCTTTCTCGGTCGCGTAGGTGACCTGGACTTCGAGCACACCTTCGAGCTTGCGCAAGGCGCTTTCCAGCCGCCGCGCATCGTTGTCATCGTCCAGGCGCTTGATGATCAGGTCTGCCTCGCCGGTCGCGACGCCGTAGCCCGCGCGTTCGACGCGCGCGATCAAATCGGTCAGCCCCAGCTTGGCCGGATCGAACTCCACGGCGGCGCGCTCGGATGACAGATTCACGGAAGCAGTCTGGACGCCATCCAGTTTTTTCAGATTGCGTTCCACCGTGCCAACGCAGTTGGCGCAGGTCATGCCGGTAATGGGCAATGTAAGCTGTCTAGACAAATCTACCTTCTCCTATTCTGGGACCCAGCCGTGTTGATCGCGGTTCAGAACCGATACGCAATATATAACATCCGCTGACCGGGCGCAACGGCCGTCCGGCGCGGAACGACCGCGCTATTTGGCGCGTCAAGCGGGACGCGTCTGCCTGAATAACGCTGCGGGCAAGCCGCGCGGGGCGTTACCGGTCTGGGGGCGCCGGTTCCATCCCCGGGTTCCAGCCATCTGGCGTAAGGGAATGATCGCAGTTTGAAGTAGAGACTCGTGGGGACCGAAGGGGATATGGCGGAGCGCGGCCCGAGCACACCGCAGGTGAGTGTAGGTGCGGCCGCCATCGTCGTTGCGGCTGTCTTCCTGTGGGTCGGCATCGGTCAGCGTAAGCCTGGGCTGCCAGGCGCGCAGAAAGTCGCAAACCACGCCGAACCCAGGCGCGGCCCTGAGCCGCACTCGTCAAGACATAAACTGAGTCCAGAATGAGCCTCGCACCTCCGTCTGGAAACTCTAGTCGGATGTGTTTCCCGCTGGAGGCAATCATGCTCATCGCTCAATAGCCGCTCATCTGGATCACTTGAGGCTTGCAATCACACGCTGCAGTCTGGTTCTGGCTTCCACGGCAACCTCGTGCGCCATCGGGTCTTCTTTGAGGACGCCAAGGATTTCCACCGGGTCCGCGGCGGTGACAACAGAACCTTCGCCTTCTTCGTACACGGTGACATTGCAAGGCAGCAGCAAGCCCACGTCCAGGTTGGCCGAGAGCGCACGATGAGCGAGCGGGGGATTGCACGCGCCCAGGATCACATAACGGCGGAAGTCCGCGTTGATTTTCTGTTTCAGTGTGGCCTTCACGTCAATCTGCGTCAACACGCCGAAGCCTTCTGCCTTGAGCGCATCCGTGGTTTTCTGGACGGCTTGCTCGTAGGGCAGATTTATTCTAGCGCGTATACCAATATCAGTCGCCATAGGGTTTTCCTCCTTATCAGGGTAGTGTTTTGAGGTAGACGATCACGTCGGCCAGATCGTCGTCGCTGATTGTCTAGCGCGGCATGTCCGACTTCAACTGCGTGCCGTCGGGATCTTGACCCTTCACTACCGCCAGGCGGAACTTTTCGAGGTCGAATTCGCCCTGCAAGACCGCCCAGCGAATGTGCTTGGCGTCCATCACTTGATTCATGCCCATGCGGTGTACGCCGCCCCGCCCATCCGTGCCGTGGCACGAGGCGCACGCCAGTTGCCCGCTCCCCATCATCCAGCCGCTCGACGCCGGGCCGCCCGTGTAGGTGATGGCCGTACCGCGTTCACTCGTGGCGGTGAAATAGATGCGTTCACCGTTCGTAGGAACAGCATAACCGAAGGGATCGGCCCTGTCATCAGCGCAAACGATAGACCCGGTATAGCAAAAAGGCCGCTTTTCTGGGCGGACCTTTTAACTTTTGTCGTACGATGTTTGGTGTAATCGTGGCCGGAATCGGTCTGTCGGGATCTCATTCTGGGGTTGTGACGCCCGGCTGGATTTACCCCCCAAGGTCCACGGCGCGACGGAGCGACTTACTTACGGCCGCGATCAGTCTACCCCCACGTGCCAGGCACTTCGCAAGTGCCTGGCACGTCCGCTGATAGCGCGCGATCCACGATGGGCAGCAGCCAGAAGATCAGGCCGAACGCGGCCAACAGGCCGGTGCCCAGCCGCGCCAGGGAATTGAAGGAACCCCAGGCGTCCCCCGCGTAAAACGTCGGCGGCAGCAGGTTGCCGGTCAGGACCGCCAGCCAGGCGTTGCTCTGGCGAAAGCCGGCGGTCACGCCCCACAGGTCGCTGATCACGTGCGTGATTCCGGCGGATCAACTGTGTGCTGACTCACAGGCCCTCTCGGGCTACCCGCCATGCCCCATATTCTGTTCCATTGCCGGGAGCTTCAGTTCGATCTGACCCGACAGGGCCGGGGCTGGCGCAAGCGGCAGAAAACTGATGCCGTTCGGCGCTGCGCCGGTCGGCGTTCGGGCGACGATCTTGCGGGCTGCGATGTCCAGCACCGCAATGTCGTTCCCATACAGGTTGGTGATGTACGCATAGCGACTCGACGGCTCGATCACGACGCCATGCGCGCCCTGGCCGGTCGGCACGGTGTCCAGGACGGTGAAGGTGGCCGTGTCAACAATGGACACCGTGGTGCTCGGCTTATCCTTCGTGCCCTGGTTCGCCGCCAGCAGATACTTGCCGTCCGGCGTCACGTAGACCTGGATCGGGCCGACGCCGACCTGGACTTTACCGGCGAGCTTGCGCGTGCTCACGTCCACCTTGCCCACGGCGTTCTCGCCGTTGAGCGAGACGTAAACGAACCTGCCGTCCGGGCTGAAGCCGACCTGCACCGGCTTCTGGCCGACCTCGATATCGGCGACCTTGCGGTTGGTCGCGGTATCAATCACGCTCAGGGTGTTGTCGTTGACGTTGGCGACATACACCCACTTTCCGTCAGGGCTGGGGCGCAGGCCGTGGGGGAACTTGCCGACCGGAATCGTCGCCGTGACTGTCATAGCAGCCGTGTCTATCACCGTGATCGTGTCGTCGCTGCTATTGGTCACGTAGACCGTCTTGCCGTCGGGCGCCAGGATGACGTGAGCCGGGTCGCGGCCGGTCGGAACCACGCCGCGCACCGTGTAAGTCGTCGGGTCAATCGCCACCGCCAGCGCCGAGTGCCCACTGATCGCCCAGACGCTCTTGCCGTCGGCCGCGGTCTGGAGGTTGTGCGGCCCGGGGATGCCGGTCAGCGTGGCGGCGACCTGGTTCGTAGCCGCGTTGATGACGCTGATGCTGTCGCCGTCCTCGTTGGCCACCCAGACGCTGCCCTGGACGCCGATTCCTTGCGCGGCCGCCGGGTCGGTGACATTCACCAGCGCCACCAGCCCGCCCGGCTCCGTGCCATCGTTGGTGACATGGTGCAGCACGTGGCAGTGGAACATCCAGGTTCCCACGTTGTCGGCCACGAATTCGATGTCCACCAGCTCGCCAGGGTTGACCGGAACCGTGTTGCGCACGATCTGCTGCTCCGGCGGCAGCGGCACACCGTCGTAGGCCACGATCTTGAAGTTCATGCCATGCAGATGCATAGGATGCGTGAATTGGCCGACGTTCGCCAGCCGCACGCGCACGCGCTGGCCCTTCCCCACCTCGATCGGCGCGGTTTCCGGGAAGCTCTTGCCGTTGATGGTGAAGTAGTTCGGCTCGCCGCCGGCCATCGGCATCGCCGGATAGGTCTGGCCGTCCGGTCCGATCCGCCACTCGGAGAGCATCCAGGTCACGTCCACTGCGGGTGTGTTGGTCGGCGGGGTCTTTGGGTCTACGATGAACGGCGCGTACAGGCCGACCATCACCTGCTTGTCAGCGGCAATGTGTGAGTGATACATGAACGTGCCGGCCGGCGGCGCGGTGAACTCGTAGGTGAAGCGCGCACCCGGCTGAATCGGCGTGACGCCGTCCATGGCGTTGGGAACCGGGATGCCATGCCAATGGATGCTGGTGGCTTCGGGCAGCTCGTTCTTGAGGACGATGCGCACCTTGTCGCCCTCGGTGACGCGGATCATGGGGCCGGGCACCGTGCCGTTGTACGTCCAGGCGGTCACCTTGACGTCCCCCAAGATCGCCCAGCGTACGGGGCTGGCGGTCAGCTCGAAAACTTTGACGCCGTTCTCGACCTTGAAGGTCAGCGGTTGGCCGCCGACTTTCGCCGTGGCCTCTGGCACGCCGGCCGAGGGGATCGCGGCGCCGTGGCCGCTCATCCCACCCATGCTGTCCATGCTTCCCGCGCCGCCCATCATCTGCATCATCTGTGACATCATGCCCATCATCTGTGGCATCATTTGGCCCTGGGCGTCGGGGGACATGGTCTTCATCATGGCCATCATGTCCTGCATCTTTGCCATCATACCCATCATGTCGCCTGACATAGGCATCGTACCTGACATGGGCGTGGTGCTGGTGATCGCGCTGCCAGACCCCATCATGCCTTGCATCATCTTCATCATCTCGGCCATCATGCCCATCATGTCACCCGACATCGGCATCGTACCGGACATGGGCATTGTGCCGGTGACGGCGTTGGTAGATCCCATCATGCCGCCCCGGTCCATCGGCATCGTGCCGGTGACAGGGGCGGTCGTGGCCATCCATGCGTTTTCGGAGAAAACGCAGCCCATGTTGCCGCCGGTCGCCGCGCCGGCCGGCCCCAGGTCCCAGGCGAACTTGCGCTCCGGGACGCCGGCCAGGTTACGAATCACTACGGTGATGCTGTTCACGCCCTCCAGGATCGGTTTTCCTGCCGCGGTTACGCTGGGGAAGCTCAACGTGCCTTCCACGTGGTGTCCGCCGCCGGCCGGGGCCTGCCACAACTTCGTCGTCACTTCGTTGTCGCCAATCTTCAACACGGCCAGCTTCGCCAGGTCACCACCCAGCTCCACTGAATGCGTATCCATGACAACCTTGAAGTCGAGGGTGCTGGCTTTGGCGTCGCCCAGATTCAGCGGGGTGATGTCAACGGTCACCGCGCCGGCCTCCGCGCTCTGAGTCAGATTGCCCGTCGGGGCCGGCGCCGCCGGCTTGGCCTGAGTTGCTGCAGGCGTCTGGGTTGGCGCCGCCGTGGGTTGTGTGGCGGCGGCTGGGGCCTGGATCGGGGTGGCGGTCGGTTGTGCGCCCGAGCAGGCAGCCAGGATCAAGGCCAGGAGGGCCAGGCTGATGAAGACCGCCAGCGAACGGACTGTGCGCCGGCTCGGTTGGATGTGATGCAAGGTCATGTGGGTTCTCCTCACTCGAAAGAAATTCTAGCTTCGGCAGGGAAGCGCCGCGTCTCTGCCAACGGATACCTTCAGATTACCGCAAACTGCCGTCCGGGGTAAGCGCCAGTATGCGCATCAGTCGTCGGGCCAGCAGCACCAGCGCCAACAGCCCAACCAAAGTCACAAGCCATACCGGCGCAGCTAAGTAGAGCACCGCGGCGAGCGCCGCGAGCGGCACCAGGCAACAAACGGCGAGCAGAGGGACGAGCATCTTGTAAACAGTCTGGTTGCGCATGGCAGTCCTCACCTCGAAATCGGACTTTCTCAGGCTGGCGAGGTCTATGATAGGAAAAAGGCGCTGCGATGTACAGCGCCAGGCGGCGCGTCTTGCGCTCAGCCATTCGGCGCGATTGTGGGAAGCGGAACGAGGGCGCCGTTGCGCTGTGGGAGGAGGTGCAGGTGAGAAATGGCAGATGGGCGGCCCGTGGGCCCTTCTCAGCCGAGCAGCGGGAGCTGCGCGGTAATGGTGACGCCCTGACCGGGGCTGGACGTGATCGTGAGCTGCCCACCGTAGAGCAGGACACGCTCGCGCATGCCCATCAATCCGAAATGGCCCCGGTGGACGAGGTCGGCCGGCGGATCGGGTGGGGTGAAGCCGCGTCCGTCGTCGCGGGTGACCAGTATGAGGTGCTCGGGGGTGAAGGTCACATCCAGCCAGACGTTGCGGGCTTGCGCGTGGGCGGCCACGTTGGCGAGCGCCTGCTGCACGATGCGATAGGCCGCCATCTCGACGTCGGGCGCCAGCCGCACCACCTCGCCGTGGACCGTCAGATGCAGGCACAGCCTGTGCCGTTCCTGCATCTGGGGCGGCAGCATCTCCAGCGCCGGCACGAACCCGAGATCCTCAAGGTAGATTGGGCGCAGATCGCCGATCAGCTGGCGCAGGCTGGCGATCTCCTCGTCAATCAAGCTGTTTAGCTCCTGAAGGCGCGCACCAGCGCGTGCCGGGTCATGGCCGAGAGCTTTCAGGGCCATCTGGCCGCGTTGCTTGAGGGCGATCAGCCCCTGGATGGTAACGTCGTGCAGCTCGTGGGCCAGGCGGGTGCGCTCCGTCTCTTGGCCTTGAGTGATGGCGCTCAGATAGTTCCGCATGCCGCTCTGGTAGGACCGGATGCGCTCGGCCATCTGGGCCAGGGTGATGCGCAGGTCGTCAATTTCCTGCACGCCGCCCACCGGCTGCTCGATGGCATCGAAATCGCCCCAGGCGACCCGCGCGGCCCGGCGATCCAACTCCTGCAACGGCCGCACAACGCTGAGCACGCCGAAAGAGACAGCCAACAGCGCAACTACCGCCACGAAGAGCAGGAGCAACGGCAGCACCTCGACCGTGCTCATGCCCATCGCGGTGATCGTGTGAACATCTTCGACGGTTGCCAGGGTCCAGCCCGGGGGTTCCACGTGCGCATACGACACGAGCAGTTCCCGCCCCTGGCGATCGCGCAGATAGGTCGAACCGGTGCTGGCCGGTGGCAAGCTGCCCAGCACCGCCGAATCCACAGCCAGACCGGCAGGGTCATGGTGGTGAACGCGCCGCCCGGTCTGGTCCAGGACGAACATGGCGCCCTGCATCTGGCCCTCTAGCAGTAGATTGCTTTCGGCCAGGCTCAGGGCCTCCACCGGCAACGCGCCGACCAGGACTTTCCCGCCGGACGCCGGCACGGCGATCAACAAGCGCGCGGTATCGTCACCGGGCAGATCGGTCTCGTATTGCGTCTGGCCGACAGCCGCGGCGCGTGCGGCCAGGAGGCGCGCCGTGTTGCTCGCCGCCCAAGCAGTTGCGGGCGGCGAGGCTGCCACGAGTGCGCCCTGGTCGTCCAGCCAGGCCAGGCCACCGGTGAAACTACCAATAGCATCAAATGGTTGATCTGATAGGGTTGCGGGGAGCTCGGCAGCGGGTAATGCCGCCGCCAGGCGGGCCAGCACGGCGACCTGTTGCGCGATCTCGCGGCCTAAGCGGTTTGCTTCGGCAGCCGCCACGCCCCGGTCGCGATCTTCTACCAGGCGCGTCATCGCCTGGCGATGGCGCGTGACGCCGGCGAGTGACAGTGCGATCAACACCACTGCCAGCGGCAGGATGGTCCAGAGCAACAGTTGGGCGCGCAGGCCGCGCAGGAGCCGATGGCGCCCACGTGGCGGTCCGGTTGACTCAGGCGTCATCCAACACCAGCCAGCCCAGCTTCAGCGCCTTCGTCACCGCCTCGGTGCGGCTGGCAACCGCCAGCTTGCCGTAGATGCTGGCTAGATGCCCCTGCACGGTGCGATCGCTGACGCCCAATTCGGCTGCAATCGCTTTATTGGTCAGGCCGTGGGCGGCCAGGCGCAACACCTCCAGCTCGCGCTCGGACAGTGGCTCGACCTGCTTGGCGGCCGCCGCCGGTTTGCCGGAGGTTATCTGCGCAACCACCTTAGCGGCGATATCTGGAGCCAACACCTTGCCGCCGCTCGCCACCGTCTTCACCGCCCGCACCAGATCGTCAGGGTCGCTGTTCTTCAGCACATAGCCGTCGGCGCCGGCGCGCAGCAGGGCGAAAACGTACGGATCCTCATCGTAGGCGGTGAGGATCAGCACCCGAATCTCCGGGTAGGCGGCCTTGATCTGGCGCGTGGCCTCGATCCCGTTCACGCCGGGCATCTGCACGTCGAGCACGACCACGGCCGGCCGGTATTCGCCAGCCAGGCGCACGGCCTCCGCGCCGCCGGACGCCTCCGCCACCACCGTGACCTCGCCGTCCTCTTCCAGGAACTCACGGATGCCTTTGCGCACGATGGCGTGGTCATCGGCGAGCAAGACACGCAAGGGTACAGAACTCGTCATGGCACACTGTCCTCTGTCACGCGACAGGATTAACGTTGAACCAGGGAGCGTCCGCTGGCTTCCCAGGCGACCATGGCGCCGACCAACCGTCGCGCAGCGATATCGCTCATCCGGCCGCTGCGGCAGTATAGCACAATCTTGGCGTCAGCTTCAAACGCTCAGCTTCTGCCGCAACGCATCGAACTCCTGCGCTGTAATCTCGCCGGCCGCCAGCCGGCGCCGCAGGGTCTCCAGCGCCGTGTCGGGCTGCGCGCTGCGGCTCGCTCCGCTCTGGCCCGAACGCGTCAGCGTCACAACCAGCCAAACCACCAAACCGATGATCAGCCCCCAGAACAGGAGCATGCCTAAGCCACCCCAGAGGCCCATGCCCCAACCCCATCCACCCATCATAAATCTACCCTCACTTTCTGGATCAAAGCGGCAGCGCTCAGCATCTCGCTACGCGCCCTTTCGCAACCTGGTCTCTATCGTCGCGCATCCCGGGGGGGCATGCCAGGGCTTTTCGGCGCGGAGCGCGTTAGGCCATTCGGCGCGGTGATGAGAGGACCTTGAAGGTCTTCGAGACCTCCGAGGTCCGATTAGCTTACTCGGTGACTTTGACCAGCGCCACCAGCCCACCTGGCTCCGCACCGTCGTTGGTGACGGGGTGCAGCACGTGACAATGGAGCATCCAGGTTCCTACGTTGTCGGTCACGAACTCGATGTCTGCCAACTCGCACGGGTTGACGGGAATCGTGTTGCTGTTGCTCAGGCGGCAACGGCATACCGTCGTAGGCCGCGATCTTGAAGTTGATGCCGTGCAGGTGCATGGGGTGCGTGACCTAACCGACGTTCGCCAGCCGCACGCGCACGCGCTGGCCCTTCTTCACCTCGATCGGCGCGGTGTTTCCTGACTCCGCAGCTTGTCCGGCGCAGCATTTGACACACATGCCCAATCGCGGTATCATTTCCATACTTGAGCAAGTATGCAACTGTTGACTTATTGAGAGCGGTCTCACCGGAGATGGAGAGAATGCCTGGAATAGAGACCCTTGATATTCCTGTAGCCGGCATGGATTGCGCCGAATGCACACAGCACGTCCAGCATGCAATCGCGGCGGTTACTGCGCCAGCGCCAAGTTCGCTCGCCACTCATTGGATGATATGTAGCCGTCGTGTGATGCCGCGTCGGCTGCCTGGTAAAGGAGAGTTCGGATGCCTGAGATCGCCCTGAAGACCGTTCCGCCGCCAGTCGTTGAGACCCAGGATGACGTCTGCGAAATCTTGTACGTTGACGAGGCCCGCGTGCGGGCGGTTGCCAGCCGGATGCCAACCGCTGCTGCCATCACGCACGTTACGGATATCTTCAATATCCTCGCAGACCCGACCCGCGCCAGGATCGTGTTCGCACTCTCCCAGGCCGAGCTGTGCGTCTGCGACCTGGCGGCGTTGGTAGGCATCAGCGTGTCGGCCGTCTCCCATCAACTGCGGCTATTGCGTAGTCTGGGGCTGGTCAAGTTCCGCAAGGAAGGCCGGCTGGCCTACTATACCCTGAGCGACGCACATGTCGAACAGTTATTGGGCGATGCCCTGGCGCACGCCCAGCATCTACGCAGAGAGGCCTAGCGAATGTCCGCATCCACCCTTCAATTAGAAATCCCCGTCGTGCTGCCTCACATCGAGGACGAACGCGACCAATGCGTGGGCCGGCTCACCGAGCTGATCGCCGCCCGCAAGGGCATCCAACAGGCTCATATCGAGCGCCAAAACGGCCAGGCGTTGGTCTGCCTGCACTACGATCCCAATCTGCTGTCTCTGGAAGCCGTGCAGCGCCTGGCGCAGCGGGCCGGCGCACAGATCACCGACCGTTTCCATCACATCCACCTACCCATCGCGGGGATGGACTGCTCGGACTGCGTGACGGTGATCGAGCACGGCGTGGGCCGGCTCGACGGCGTGCTGACGGTGAGCGTGAATTACGCAGCCCAGAGCATGCGCGTAGAGTTCGACGGCCAGAAGGTCAACCAGGCGGCCATCGAGCACCGCGTGCGTTCGCTAGGCTACACCATCCCGGTCGCTGGCTTGCGGAGCTGGTTCCAGGAGAACCGGGAACTGCTCTTTAGCCTGGCCGCGGGGCTGCTCGTGCTGCTCGGTTGGGCCGGGGGCGGCTTCTTGGGGCTGCCTGGGCCGGCGAGCCTGGCCTTGTACCTCGGCGCCTATCTCCTCGGCGGGTGGGACGTCGGCCGCCACGCCTTCCACGCGTTGCGCGAGCGGCGCTTCGACACCGATCTGCTGATGGTGATCGCGGCCTTGGGCGCGGCCGCGTTGGGCGACTTCGCGGAGGGCGGCCTGCTGCTGTTCCTGTTCAGTCTGGGACATGTGCTGGAGGAACGCGCCCTCGATCGCGCCCGCGCAGCAGTACGAGCACTGGCAGACCTGGCCCCAAAGACCGCCCTCGTCCGCCGCGATGGAAAAGAGCAGGAACTTCCCGTTGAATCTTTGCGACTCGATGATGTCGTCATCGTCCGCCCTGGCGTGCGCATTCCCATGGATGGCATCATCCTGGATGGAAATTCTGGCGTGGACCAGTCCTCGGTGACGGGCGAATCTCTGCCCATTGATAAAGCGCCTGGCGACAATGTTTTTGCAAGCACGGTCAATGGCGAAGGCGCGCTGGAAGTGAAAGTGACGCGCCTTGCCAAAGATTCAACGCTTGCCCGCGTGATGAAAATGGTCGAGGAAGCCCAGGCGCAAAAATCACCCACGCAACAAATCGTCGAAAAATTCGAGCGGGTCTTTGTTCCCGCCGTGCTGGTCCTCACCGCGCTGATCATCATCGTTCCCCCGTTGTTCAGTTTTCCGTTCCACGACTCTTTTCTCCGCGCAATGACTCTCCTCGTCGCTGCCTCGCCCTGCGCCCTCGCGCTTGGCACGCCTGCCACGATCCTCGCGGGCGTCGCGCAAGCCGCGCGCAACGGTGTGCTGGTCAAGGGCGGCGTGCATCTCGAAAACCTGGGTCGTCTCAAAGTCATCGCCTTCGACAAAACGGGTACGGTGACTCATGGTCAGCCTGAGGTAACGGATATCGTCGTGGTCCCAGCCTCGGGGTGGAAGGAGGCGGATTTATTGTCCCTCGCCGCGGGAGCGGAATCACGATCCGCGCATCCCCTCGCCCAGGCAGTCGTCCGCTCGGCTCAGACTCGGGGTCTGCCTGTTTCCGTTATGGATGAAGTCGAGTCGCTGACGGGACGCGGCTTGCGCGCCGTCTCGAATGGCAAGACGGTTTGGATCGGCAATCAAAAATTGATGGGTGAAGCGGGTGTGCCGCTCTCCCCCGACGCGCTCGATCACTCGCAGTCATTTCAGCAGGCGGGCAAGACTTTGATGTGGGTCGCAGTGAATAATATGTTGGTTGGTTTGATTGCTCTCGCCGATACCTTGCGCCGCGAAGCCGCGCCGACCATGCAAGCGCTGAAACAATTGGGCGTGGCGCATACCATCATGTTGACGGGCGACAACGCGCGTTCCGCCTCCGCCATTGCCGCTGAAGTTGGGCTGACGGAATTTCGCGCTGACCTGATGCCCGAAGATAAACTGACAATCATTCGCGATCTTGTAAAGGAATATGGACAGGTTGCCATGATCGGCGACGGAGTGAACGACGCCCCCGCGCTAGCAAATGCGACGGTGGGGATTGCCATGGGCGGCGCAGGGACGGATGTTGCATTGGAAACAGCCGACGTTGCCTTGATGGGCGATGATCTGTCCAAACTGCCTTTTGCTGTTGGGTTGGGACGCGCCACCCGCGCGATCATTATGCAAAATCTGTTCATCTCTCTCGGCGTGATTGCCCTGCTCATCATCACATCGTTGACGGGCATCGTCAGCATCGGCATTGCCATCATCTTCCACGAAGGCAGTACGCTGGTCGTTGTGGCAAATGCTTTGAGGTTGCTGGGATATCAGGAGAGAAAGTAATATGGAAACCGTCACAGATTGGGTGGTGAGTGCAGGTTCAGCGGTGCTCATGATCGTTGTGATAGGTAGTTGGCTTGTCAGTGTTCGCTCGCAGAAATCGGCGCGGACTATATCGAGCCGCTGGTTTGCTTTGCCAGCCTGGGGACAGGTCATGCTCGGATTTACGACGATTGCCATGTTTATCTGGCTCGGTTCCGTGTTGTGGATTCCCCTGCCTTTACGCCTGTCAGAACCTGGAACAACGATTCTGCGCTCCATCGGGCTGGGGATCTTTCTCGTCGGGTTGTTCCTCCCGTTATGGGCGCGCTGGGCATTGGGCGCTGTGTACGGGATCAGCACAAGTTCGTCCGCACCATTACAGGAGAAACATCGCCTCGTCCAGCGCGGACCGTATGTTTTCATCCGCCATCCGATGTATCTTGGCTACTGGCTGGTGATACTCGGAGTCCTGTTGACGTATCGCACGTGGACGCCGCTGGCGTTGCTGGCAATGACTGTGCCATCGTTTCATCGTCGGGCGCGGCGCGAAGAAGTTTCGCTTGAAGAGACATTCGGCGCGGAGTGGCATGCCTACGCGGCAAGAGTGCCGATGTTCCTTCCGCGCTGAAAAAAGAAATCGAAGGAGACCTCGCGGAAGAAGCGCCAGCGAACTAGAAGGATTGGATGTAAGAGAGGTTGTGATGAAAAGTAAGGCGAATGGGCGGCTAAGCAGACGGGAGTTTCTGGCCGCAAGCGTGGCCACGAGTGGCGTGGCCATTCTGTTTGCGGCCGGCGTCGCCGCGCAGGAACACACACCAGTGGCTGACCACACCGGCGTGGCGGCGGTCCCTGCTGCGGGGATGGCCCACGGTGAAAACAGCGGGCTGGTCGGCGAGGTGAATTTGGCGAATTTCGACCCGACCGAGTTTCTGTATGACTTCGACTGGGGTCAGGAGAGTGTGGCGCCCGATGGACGGACCGTGCGCGAGTGGCAGATTGCTGCAGTTGACAAAGAGATCGAGGTGGCGCCGGGCGTGTTCTTCCCCGCCTGGACCTACAACGGCCAGGTTCCAGGGCCGACGTTTCGCTGCCGGCAGGGCGACCTGTTGCGTTTCCGCTTCCGCAATGCCTCCGCTCATCCGCACACCATCCATTTTCACGGCATCCATCCGCCGAGCATGGATGGCGTGACGCCGGTGGTCCCGACCGGCGGCGACTTCGTCTACGAGTTCGAGGCCAAGCCGTTCGGGCTGCATCTGTATCACTGCCACGTGATGCCCCTCAAGCGGCACATCCACAAGGGCCTCTACGGGGCGTTCATCATTGATCCGCCAGCAGGCCGTCCGCCGGCGAGGGAGATGGTGATGGTGATGAACGGCTTCGATACCAACTTCGACAACGAGAACGAGGTCTACGCGGTCAACACCGTCGCGTTCCATTACGTCAAACACCCCATCCAGGTCAAGGTAGGCGAGTTGATCCGGGTTTACCTGGTCAACGTGACCGAGTTCGACCCCGTGAATTCCTTCCATCTGCACGCCAGCATGTATCGGCTCTACCGCACCGGCACCAACCTGGAGCAGTACGAGTACACTGACAACGTGATCATGGGGCAGGGCGAGCGTCACGTGCTGGAGTTCACCCTGGAATACCCCGGCCAGTACATGTTCCACGCGCACCAGAGCGAGCTGGCCGAGCTGGGTTGGATGGGCCTGTTCGAGGCCACGGCGTGAGGACCGAGGTGACATAATGACTACATCAGAGAAAAGGATCACTGCCGGGGGCCTGCCCCTTTGGGTCTCCGGTCTCATCCCGCTGGTCGCGTTGGCGTTGATGCTGGCGGTTTTTGCTTTCGGCAACCCACTTGCGCTCTTCAAAGCGGATTTGCCCCCCATCGAAAACCTGACTTTCGAGCGCATTACTGTGACATCGGCTGGCTTCGAGGCGCACCTCATCAACGGCGGGCCTGATCCGGTGACGGTGGCGCAGGTGATGGTGGATGATGCGTACTGGCAATTTCGGATCACGCCGGCGGCGGCGATCCCCCGCCTGGGGCGGGCGGTGTTGTCCATCCCCTATCCCTGGGTGGCGACCGAGCCGAACCTGATCCGCATCGTCACCTCGACCGGGGCCACGTTCGAGGGCGCAGTCGCCATCGCCACGCCCACACCGCAGCCCGGCCTGGCTGAGTTCGCGGCCTACGGCTTGCTTGGCGTCTACGTGGGCATCATCCCGGTGGGCCTGGGCCTGCTCTGGTATCCGGTGATGAAGCGGATGGGCCGCAAGTGGCTCGGCGCCGTGCTGGCGTTGACGCTGGGGCTGTTGGTGTTCCTGTTGATTGACACGCTGTTGGAGGCGTTCGAGGTGGCGGCCGTGCTGCCCGGCGCATTCCAGGGGATTCCGCTGGTGCTCTTCGCCGCCCTGCTGACCTGGCTGGTGCTGCTGGCGATCGGTTCGGGCCGGCGCAATAGGACAGACGCTTCATCTCCCGCTCGCCGCGGGGTCTACTTGGCAACCCTGATCGCCTTCAGCATCGGCCTGCACAATCTGGGCGAAGGCCTCGCTATCGGCGCGGCGTTTGCGCTCGGTGAAGCCGCGCTCGGATCCTTCCTGGTGATCGGCTTCACGCTGCACAACATCACCGAAGGCATCGGGATTGCGGCGCCGCTGGTGTCTGGAAAGCAGACAGGCGAGGCAACCACCGCAGCGGTTCCCGAAGGTCCGGCTTTGTTGACCTTCCTGGGACTGGCGCTGCTGGCCGGATCCCCCGCGATTCTCGGCGCCTGGATCGGCGGCTTCGCCTTCTCGCCGCTGCTGGCCAGTCTGTTCCTGGGCATGGGGGTCGGCGCCATCTGGCAGGTCGTTGTAGAAGTAACGGCGCTGCTCAAGGGCTACGCCGAGCGTGAAGGCGCTTCGCTTTACTCATGGGCCAACGTCGGCGGCTTCCTGGTAGGTCTACTCATCATGTATTTCACTGCGCTCTTGGTAAACTAAGCACAGTTAGGCGCTACCCTCAGTGACTCCGATGAGATAACTTAGCCTGTTTTCGACACCCCAATGGGTAGTAGGTCATCAGGCACTTGCCACAAGTCGTCGCGTAGAACGTTTGAGCGAAAACAGAACTGTTCCTACAGGTTGTGTGCGATTTGCCAATGACCACAAGCTGTTGTATAAAAACATCTGTTCTATGTCGAAAACAGGCTTAGAGTACAAGGCTGTAGCGGGAAACAGGTCATGCGGTCGTGCTGTGGCACATCCCTGTGCCACAGCACGAGGCGAGCTCCAAATCTGCGGTGGCTGCTGGCGTGGTTGTCGCGCCAAATGGCGCACTCTCCTTGCGCCGGACGGCGCTTACGGCCATGATGCCAGGCAAGTATACTACCGTTGCTTGTTGATGTTAGCACCATTCTTCACAACAAAAGGACTTCCGCGGAGCAACACCTTGTCAAAACGACTCTTCTTTCTACTACCGGGCCTCATCATCGGCAGCTTTCTGCTGGCAGCCTGTACCGCGGGTGGGCAACAGAATAGTCAGGTTAAACTGGCGTCCGTTTCAAGCCTGCCTAAACAGATGCAGGATGCGCCCGTTGCTGTGCGCACGGCCTACCAATTCGCGATCACCAACCCTGACGCCTTGCAGAACGTGCCGTGCTACTGTGGCTGCGGGGCCATTGGGCACAAGAGCAACCTGGCTTGCTACATCAAGGAGTTCGGCGCGGACGGCAAGCCGGTTTTCGACGATCATGCCATGGGTTGCAGCATCTGCGTGGACATCGCCACCGACGTGATGAAGATGACCGGCGATGGTAAGTCGCCGGCCGCTATCCGCCAGCAGATCGTGGACACCTACAGCAAGTTCGGGCCGGCCAACCAGTGAGCAGAGGGCCAATGGCAGAGAGCAGAGGCCGCGCGGTGGGCTTGCCGAGCGTCCCCAGGACGCGCTGGTGGGCGGCTGGAGTCACCATGTCGCTCGTGTTGTTGACTTTACTGGCGCCTCTGCCGGTGATAGGCGCGGCGCCGCAGGAGCGCCACATCACGATCTCGGCTCGCAGTTTTGCGTTCGAACCGGGGACGGTGCGGGTGAACCGAGGCGATACGCTGATCATCAACCTGGAGTCCACCGACGTGGTGCATGGATTGTATGTGGACGGCTATGGTCTCGCGACCCAGGCCGAGCCAGGCCGGCCAGGTCAGCTCACCTTTGTCGCCGACCGCAGCGGGGCCTTCCGTTTTCGCTGCAATGTGGCGTGCGGCAACCTGCACCCATTCATGATCGGCAAGCTGGTGGTCGGCCCGAACCTGACCTGGCTGCGAGCGATCGCAGCCACGCTGATCACGGCGGTCGGCGCGATGACCGCCTTCTGGAAACGCTGATGCGCTACGCCATTTCGGACGTCCCCATCATCAAGCGTATGCTTCGCTCGCGCTGGCTGCAGTGGAGTCTGACTGCGCTCACGCTGCTCTTCTTCGTGCTGGCCATCATCGCGGGGCTGGTCGGCACGCCGGCCGGCAACCGCAACTTCGGCATCGTCTTCGTCTGGATCGTCTGGTGGGCGCTGTTGATCCTCCTGTTGCTGCCGTTCGCGGGCCGGTTGTGGTGCGGCGTCTGCCCCATCCCCGCGCCGGGCGAATGGCTGCAGCGGCGCGCACTGGTGCAGCCGCGGCCGGGGGGTAAGCTTTACACCCTCGGCAAGCAGTGGCCGCGAGCCTTGCGTAACATCTGGCTGCAAAACGTGGGCTTCCTGGGCGTCGCGCTCTTTTCCACGGTCATCCTGACGACGCCTCTGGCCACCGCACTGGTGCTGCTCGGTTTCATGATCGTCGCCATCGGCACCAGCCTGGTCTTCGAACGGCGCACCTTCTGCCGCTACCTCTGCCCGGTCGGCGGTTTCATCGGGCTTTACAGCCAGGTCGCGCCGATCGAACTGCGGGTGAAGGATACCGCGATCTGCGCCGGCCATACCGAAAAGACCTGCTATACCGGCAGCGATGAAGGCTATGGCTGCCCCTGGCTGGTCTTCCCCGGCAGCCTGACGAACAATATGTCCTGCGGGCTATGCACCGAATGCCTGAAGACCTGCACGCGCGACAACATCGCTCTCTTCGTGCGCCAGCCCGGCGCCGACCTCCTCAAGACCACCGGCCACAAGCTCGATGAGGCCTACAAGGGTCTGATCATGCTGGCCTGCGCCTTCATCTACTCCACGGTGCTGATCGGGCCATGGGGCGTGCTGAAAGAAACCGCGCGGGCGGTGGGCACGCCGGGCTGGTTCGCCTACGCCGGCATCTTCCTGGCGCTGAACCTGGCGATCCTACCTGGTTTGTTCTGGCTGGCCGTGCGCGGCGGACAGTGGATCAGCCAACCCGCGAAGACGACCATGCGCAAGCTCTTCTCCGATTACGCGGCCACCCTGGTGCCGTTGGGGCTGACCGCCTGGATTGCGTTCTCGCTGTCGTTCGTCCTGGTGAACTTCTCGTATGCCTGGTCGGTGCTGTCCGATCCGCTGGGCTGGGGGTGGAACCTGCTGGGCACGGTGGGCCTGAAATGGACGCCCTACATCCCAGGTCTCGTACCCTACCTGCAAGTGCCGGTGCTGCTGATCGGCCTCACCGCGGCGATCGCGCTCGCGCTGCGCACGGCCCGCCAACACGGCCAAACGCCGTGGGCCGCAGCGCCCGTGACGGTCTTCTGTACCGCTGCGACGCTGGGGCTCTTGGGCTTGTACCTGGCCTGAGAATCGAGAACGGGAAATCAGGGGAACAAAGAAAGCGATGAAACACGTCCGATCACGAATCAAGGAGGAGTTGTTCGCCCTGGGGGTCGTCCTGGTCGTGCTGGTGGCCTTCCCGGCCGGCATCTTTGGCTACCAGGCGTGGCGGACGGCCTCGGCTGGCGTCAAGATTGTGGAGATCGTGGCCCGCGCGCCGGAGCAGGGCGGGTTCAGCCCGGACCGGTTGAGCCTCCGGGTAGGTGAGACTGTCAGGCTGCGCATCAGCTCGCCGGACGTGGTGCATGGGTTGACCATCCCTGGCCTGGGCGTCAATGTCAATGATATCTACCCCGGCAAGGTGGTTGAGGTGGACGTGACGCCGGACAAGCCGGGGCGTTATGCCTTCGCCTGCACCCGCTGGTGCAGTGTGGATCACTGGCGCATGCGCGGGGTCATCGAGGTCACGGGAGGTTCGCCGCCGGTGATAGCGACCACAGAGCCGCCCCTGTTCCAGCAGCTCGGCATTGACCTTGACGCCATGCCGCACGAGGCGCATGCCACGCCCAACGCCACACCCTCAATCAGTGTGGGCGCGGCGCTGAATGTGGCGCTGCCGCAGGATCTGACCGACCCGGCCACACGCCGTACGCTTGCGCCCGCCGGCGCGTTCGATAACCTGCGGGCCGATCCCGCCAACGCCGCGCTGAGCGATGCCGATGTTTGGAACCTGGTGGCGTGGGCGTGGATGAAGGATGTTTCGCCCACCGCGCTCGCGCGCGCCGCGACGCTCTACGCCCGCGATTGCGCGGCCTGCCACGGCCCGGATGGCAAGGGGAAAGGCCCGGCCGGCCTCAATCTGCCCGGCTTGCAGAAAATGGACCCCGCCATGCCGTCAGGGCCGGCCGACTTCACCGACCCTGCGCACATGCTGGCGGCCAGCGATGTGCTGCTCCAGGGTAAGCTGCTGCGCGGGGGCATGGGCACCGGCATGCCGGAGTTCGGCTCGCTGTATACGGACGAAGAACAGTGGGCGATGATCGCTTATCTCCGAACGTTCCTGTTCGCGAAATAAGGCCCCAACTGAGATTAGTAAGGAGGAATAGATGTCTACGAAGGCCAATCCAGTCCCACAGGGCCGCAAGGTCAAGACCCCGCCCCCAAAGCGCAGCAGCCTGCCGCTCTATGTGGCCGGCGGCGCGTTGCTCGTCATTGTCGTCGGCGTCGTGCTGTTGGCGAGCGCCGGGCGCGGCTCGTCCGGTACGAGCGTTCCGGCACAGGTTACCGGCAGGCCAAGCCTCGTTGTCGATCGGGAGCAGATTGATTTGGGTAAGGTGCCCCTTGACATACCGGTCAAGGCCACTTTCAAGCTTAGCAACGTCGGCGACCAGCCGCTGCAGATCGTGAGCCAGCCGGTCGTCGAAGTCAAGCAGGGCTGCTGACCGCCCAAAGCGGTCGTCGGTTCGACGACCATCCAGCCAGGGCAGAGCACGCAGCTTTCGATGGAATTCATGATGCACAAGGGGATGGAGGGTCTGCACGACTTCCGGGTGAAGGTGAAAACCAATGACCCGGTGAAGCCGGAAATGGAACTGGTCGTGCTTTCCGATTGGGGAACGTAACCTGGTCAGGGTCGAACCAGGGAACGGCCGCCGGCCTCCCATGCGACCATGCCGCCAGTTACGTCGTAGACGTTTGTGTACCCCAGTTCAACCAGGCGCCGCGCGGCAATATCGCTCATGCGGCCGCTGCGGCAGTAGAGAACAATTTTGTCATCCCGGCCGGGCAGCTCCGCCAGGTGTTGATCAATCTGATCGAACGGAATCGAAAGGTCGGTTTCCGGCAGATCACCCTCGAACGGAACATGGACGTTCACCAGGGTGAAGTCCTTCGTATCCGCCAGCATTTGGGCCAATTGATCTACGTTGATGCGGGTGAGAGCGCCAGACGATGCAGCCTCCGGCGCCACAGACTGCGGCGCCGGAGGCGCCGAGGCGCAGGCGCCCAGGATCACGGCTGCCAGCAACGATAGAAGAAAGACAGAGTGCTTTTTCATCATATTTCCTCACAGAACTCACGCAGTGCTGACAACAACGGCCACGAATGACACGAACGAGCGCGAAGTTCGGGGGGCTTTTCGTGCCAGTTTGTGAAATTCGTGGCCGAAAATCAGGCTGGTGGCGCAACTTCCGTTTCTTAGCCTGTTTTCGACACCCCAATGGGTAGTGGGTCATCAGGCACTTGCCACAAGCCGTCGCGTAGAACGTTTGAGCGAAAACAGGACTGTTCCTACAGGTTGTGTGCGATTTGCCAATGACCACAAGCTGTTGTGTAGAAACATCTGTTCTATGTCGAAAACAGGCTTAGTTGCGCGCGGCCAGTTGGCGGTCAATCATGAAGAGGGCGGCCGGTGAATCGCCAACCATCTTCAGTTGCTCCACAACGCCGGTGGCATTCTTCTCTTCTTCAACCTGCTCGTTGATGAACCAGTGTAACAAGACCTGCGTCGGATAGTCAGCCTCTTTCACAGCCAGGGCATACAGGTCATGGATGGACTTCGTCACCTTCTGCTCGTGGGCCAGGACTTCCTCGAACGCCAGCAGCGGCGAGCCAAAGGCGGTGGGCGGCTGCGCAATCGCCTGCAGCAGCACGGCCCCGCCGCGCTCGATCAAGAACTCGAAGAACTTCATCCCGTGCTCGGTCTCTTCCGCGCTCTGCTTGCGCATCCATTGGGCCGCGCCCGGCAGATTCTGGTTCTCGAAATAGGCTGCCATGGACAGATACACGTAGGACGAGTACAGCTCTTTGTTGACCTGCTGATTGATGGCGTCCTGCATCGTTTTGCTTAACATAATAGGTTTCTCCCTGATTTTTAGATACGTTCCATTGCGTCCTGCAGTGCAGCAACGCTGATGGTATGACGGCATTGTCTCACATTTGGACACCAAATGCAACCGTTTCGTAACTGCTCAGCCTGCCTGGAATTCAGACAGGATTCACAGGATTGACAGGATATTCGAACTCTCGTGCCGATAGTTTTGCACACCACAGAGCAAGAATCCTGTTCATCCTGTTCATCCTGTCAAATCAACTTGCAGGGTGAGCAGTTACACCGTTTCGGTTTTTCGGGAGGCAAATTTGGTGTGTGCCTGTGCATCTGGTAGAATCGTTTCGATCTGACAGAAGAATCAAGAAAGAACAGAAATCGAGTATTTTTTATGAGCGCAAATCAATTCGCCTTTCAAGATGTTATCATGCGCCTGCAGCACTTCTGGGCCGAGCAGGGCTGCCTGATCTGGCAGCCCTACAGCGAAAAGGTGGGCGCGGGCACGATGAACCCGGCCACCGTGCTGCGCGTGCTGGGGCCAGAGCCGTGGAACGTGGCCTACGCCGAGCCCAGCTTCCGCGCCGACGACGGCCGCTACGGCGAGAACCCCAACCGCATGCAGATGCACACCCAATTCCAGGTCATCCTCAAGCCTGATCCGGGCAATCCGCAGGAACTTTACCTGCAAAGCCTGGAAGCCATCGGCATCGAACGCCGCAAGCACGACATCCGTTTCGTCGAAGACAACTGGGCCAGCCCCGCGCTGGGCGCATGGGGCCTGGGCTGGGAAGTCTGGCTGGACGGGCTGGAGATCACGCAGTTCACCTACTTCCAGCAGGCCGGCGGCGTGCCGCTCGATCCCATCAGCGTGGAGATCACCTACGGCCTGGAGCGCATCGTCATGTTCCTGCAAGATGTGCGCGAGGTGTGGAAGATTGACTGGGACGGCCGCCGCACCTACGGCGATGTGCTCCTGCAACCGGAGATCGAGCACTGCCAGTACAACTTCGACGTGGCTGATGTGGACAACCTGCGCCAGATGTACAACCTGTTCGAGGCCGAAGCCAAGAACGCCCTGCGCCATCACCTGGTGATCCCTGCACACGACAACGTGCTGCGCTGCTCCAATACCTTCAACATCCTCGATGCCCGCGGGGCTGTCGGTGTGACCGAGCGCGCCAGCTACTTCGCCCGCATGCGCGACCTCGCGCGGCAGGTTTCAGACGAATACCGGCAGCAGCGCCAGCGCCTGGAGTATCCGTGGCTGGCCGAAAGCAGCACAGCCGCCGCCGCTGCCGTCTCCGCCGGTCAGGCCGCTGAATCCCCGGCCCCGGCGGGGACCGCGCAAGACCTGCTCTTCGAGATCGGCGTGGAAGAACTGCCCGTGGATGATGTGGTCTTGGGCAGCGCTCAGTTAGAAACGCTGGCCCGCCAGCGCCTGAGCGAGGCTCGCCTGAGCTTTACTGCGCTGACGACCACGGGCGCGCCGCGGCGCCTGGTGTTGCAGGTACAAGGGCTGGCCCCGCGGCAGGCCGACGACGAACAGGTGGTCAAGGGGCCGCCGCTCAAAGCCGCGTTCGATGCGCAGGGCCAACCGACTAAGGCTGCGGAGGGCTTTGCACGCAAGTACGGCCTGGCCGTGGCCGACTTGGTGCGCCGCAGCGATGCCAGCGGCGAATACCTGTACGCGGTACAGACCATTCCTGGCCGGCCGGCGCCGCAGGTGCTGCGAGACCTGCTGCCGGCGCTGGTGTCCAGCCTGAGCTTTGGCAAGCCCATGCGCTGGAACTCCAACGGCGTCGCCTTCACGCGGCCCATCCGCTGGTTCGTGGCCCTGTTCGGCAGCCAGGTCATTCCCTTCACCTACGGCAACGCCAGCAGCGGCCGCACGACACGCGGCCTGCGGCCGGACAACTCGCCGGCCATTGACATCGCGCAGGCGGCCGACTATGACCAGGCCATGGCCGGCGCGGGCGTAGTGGTCGAACGGACGCAGCGCCGCGCCCTGATCACGCAGCAACTGGCCGAGCTGGCCGCGACGGTGGGCGGCGAAATTCCGCACGATGCCGCGCTGCTCGATGAAGTGACCGACCTGGTGGAGGCGCCGTGCGCGCTGCTCGGCTCCTTCGACCCGGCCTATTTGAGCCTGCCGCGCGAGGTGCTCATCACCGTCATGAAGAAGCACCAGCGCTACTTCCCGGTCATGCGGGCAGGATCGGAACAGATGTTGCCCTATTTCATCACCGTGGCCAACGGCGCGCCCCGCGATCCAGACGTGGTGCGGCATGGCAACGAAGGGGTGATCCGGGCGCGCTACGCGGACGCAGCCTACTTCGTGCGTGAGGACCGCAAAAAGCCGCTGGCGGCCTACAATCCCCGCCTGGCGACCATGACCTTCCAGGAAAAGCTCGGCTCCATGCTCGACAAGGCGCAGCGCCTGGAAGGGATGACACCGGTCCTGGCTGAACGCCTGGGCCTGAGCGCAGATGAGACCGCGACCGCCGTGCGCGCCGCGCAGCTCAGCAAGGCCGACCTGGGTACCCAGATGGTGACTGAGATGACCTCGCTGCAAGGCATCATGGGCCGCGAGTATGCGCGTGAGAGTGGAGAATCAGAGGCAGTGGCAACGGCCATCTTCGAGGCCTATCTGCCGCGCTTTGCCGGCGATCGCCTGCCCCGCGCCAAACCGGGCCTGGTCGTCGGCCTGGCGGACCGGCTGGACAGTCTGCTCGGCCTTTTCAGCGTGGGCCTGGCGCCTACCGGTTCGGCCGATCCGTTCGGGCTGCGCCGCGCGGCCCTGGGCATCGTCGCCAATCTGATCGAACACCAGGCCTTCTTCTCGGTGCGCGGCGGCCTGGCGCTAACCGCGCAGCAATTGCCGGCGCCAGTCTCGGCGCAGGCCGGTGAGGATGCCGCCGTCTTCGTGGCGCGGCGCCTGGAGCAGATGCTCAAGGATCAGGGTTTGCGCTTCGATCTGGTGGATGCCGTGCTGGCCGTGCGGGCCGATGATCCGTACCGGACCTTCCGCACGGTGACGGCGCTGCAAGACGCGCTTCGGACCCCGGCCTGGCCGGCCGCGCTGACCGCGTACGCGCGCTGTAAACGCATCGTGCGCCCGCTGACCGAGCGCTACCCGCTGGCGCCGGACGCATTGACCGCGGATGTCAGCCGGCAACTCTATGAGAGCTACCTGGTGGCGCAGGCGCAGATTTCGCCGGACAGCGATGCGGACGTGCTGGTCAACGCGCTGATCGGCCTGACGGCGCCCATCAACCGCTTCTTCGAGCAGGTGATGGTCATGGCCGACGACCCTGCGCAGCGCCGCGCCAACCTGGGTCTGCTGCAGTCCATCGCCGCGCTGGCGGATGGGATTGTGGATTTGAGCAAGGTGCAGGGATTTTAATTTATCTTCTCCACGCTCGGCTGCCAGCCGGCGGCGGCGATCATGTCCTCCAGTTCGGCCGTGGTGAGGACACGCCCCTTGCCGGCTACGGCGGTCAGCGCGGCTTCCATCATGTTGGTGCCAAAAGAGCGGCCTTCGATGCGCGGGGTGCTGGTGATCAAATAGGCGATGCCGCGCTGGCGCAGCAGTTCCACGTCGGCCGCGGTCGTGGTGTTGGTAACGATGATCTTGCCCGGCAGGCGCTCCGGCAGGTGGCGCTTGATGTACAGAAAATCTCCGGCCACCACGCTGCCCCATTGATACCACGACTCGAATTTGGGCGTGATCTTTTCTTGCGAACTGCCGGTCGGATAAAGTACACTGATCGGCAGCAGGCCCATGATCGGCATCAGCACCCGCGCCAGGCGGCGCAGCGCGGGCAGGCCGCGCACCGGGATGGGCAGCCCGACGCCGAACATCAGATCGCCGAAAACCACCTCGAAACCGGCGCTGGCCAGCGACTGCGCCATGCCGTAGCGATCCACCGCCAGCGTCATGAACGCGCGGCGGTCGAGGATGGGCGTCTCCAGCCGCGGCTCGGCCATCTGCATGACGCGCTTCTCCATCGTATGCTTGAGGCCGCGACCGTCTACGGCTGGGGTCTTATGCACATTCCTGATCAGGCTCAGGCCAGAGCGCAGCGGGTACTCTCGATCTTCCAGGCGCAGGTAAAGCTCGACGCCGCCGACGCCAAACGCGTCCACCTTGCCGTCGAGTTCGGTAAAGAGGCGCTGCGCCTTACGCTCATCGCCGTCACAGCCGCGGCGCTCGATGCGCACCTGCTCGCCCAACAGCTCGATCTCAACCGTTTTATCCCGTGTTGAACTGCCCAGACTGATCGAAACCGCGTGTTTCATCCATTCGCTCCTTTGCCCTGTATGGTATAATTCTGAAGGTTCATCTATCATCATTATAACACAGGACAACTATGATCCCAACCAAACTTCGTTTGCACAACTTCATGTCCTACGCCGACGCCCCTGCGCTCGATCTGCGGGGCATTCACCTGGCCTGCCTGGCCGGTGAAAACGGTCACGGCAAATCCGCCCTGCTCGACGCGATCACCTGGGCGCTGTGGGGCAAGGCGCGTGCCCGCAACGACAACGACCTCATTCGTCAGGGTGAAGGCGAGATGGAGGTCGAAATCGAGTTCGAGCTGTACAGCAATCTCTACCGTGTGCTGCGTAAGCGCAGCGGCAAGGGCGCCGGGCGCACTGTGCTCGAACTGCAGGTGCGTGCGGCCGATGGCTTCCGTGTGCTGACAGAGACCTCGGTGCGCGCGACGGAGGCGCGTATCGTGCAGCTTCTGCGCATGGATTACGAGACGTTCGTCAACTCGGCCTATTTGCAGCAGGGCAAGGCCGATGTGTTCACCACCATGCCGCCGGCCAGTCGCAAGGCGATCCTGGCGCAGATCCTGGGGCTGGATGCGTATGAGGAGTTCGAGGCGCGGGCCAAGGAGCTTCTCAAGGATGCCGAGCGCCAGGCCGATGCGGCGCAGGCGCAGTTGGGCGAAATCGAGCGCGAGCTGGCCCGGCTGCCAGAGATCGAGGCGTTGGCGCAGACCGCGCAGGGCCAGGTGGCCGATCTGGCGCTCAGGCTGCGCACGGCCGAGGCTATGCAGCGCGCCACGGAGGAACAGCGCCAGGTGCGCGTCAGTGCGCAGCGTGAGCTGGACGATCTGGCGCGGCGCCTGGCCCAGGTGAAGCAGGACATGGACGGCACGCAGCGCGACCTCGCCGGCCGGCGCGGCCGCCTGGATGCGTTCGAGCGCCTGCTGGCCCAGCCGGAGGAGATCGAGCAGGGCTATGCGGCGCTACAGGCTGCGCGCCAGGCGGAGGCGGGCTGGCAGCAGCGGGCTTTGGATCATGCCCGGCGCCGCGCGGCCAGCAGTGAGCTGGAAGCGACGATTGCCCGGGCGCGCGGCGAAATCGAGTCGCGCCAGCGCGTGGCCCAGGCGCGCCTGGCAGACTTGCAGACGCGCCGCGAACGGGCAGCCAGCGCCCAGCAGATGCTGCAGCAGGCGCAGGCCGATTTGGCGCGGCTGGATGGCCTGCAGGTAGAACGCTCCGCGGCCGAGGCAGCCCAGCGTGAAGCCGGCGAGGAGCGCGCGCGCCTGGAGCAGGTCAACAAACAGCTCAAGCAGGAGATGGATGCGCTCAAGGAGCGCCTGAATGACCTGGAAAAGGCCGAGGCCAACTGCCCACTCTGCCGCCAGCCCTTGAGCAGCCACGATCACCAGCGCGTGCTGGCCGAATTCCGGACGCAGGGCCTGGCGTTGGGCGACCAGCATCGGGCCAATGTGAACAGCAGTAAGGCCCTGCACGAACGGCAACGCCAGTTGCAAGAGCAGGTTGCGCGCCTGGACATCGCGCTGCGGCAGCGGCCGGCGTGGGAACGGCAGAAGGCGCAGGCTGAAACCACCATCGCCGAAGCGACCCAGGCCCAGGCTGAGGCGGTACAGCAGGAGCAGACGCTGGCTCAACTCGCCCAACAACTGACGCAGCGCGACTACGCCAGCGCCAGCCAGGTTGAGCTGGCCGCACTGCAGGCGGAGATGGCCGCGGCGGTCTACGATGCGGCCAGCCACGCGGCGACCACCCAACAGGTGGCCGCGCTGGCGGGCTGGGAACCGCGCTGGCGTGAGCTGGCGCGGGCGCGGGAGGAACATGCCGGCCTGGCCGCCCAGGTGGGCGAGTTGGAACAGCGCCTGGCGCGCTGGCAGGCCGCGGCCGCGGCCGATCAGGAACGGGCAGACGCGCTGCGCGAGGCCGTGGCTGAGCTGCCGGGCATCCACGCGCAGTTGCGGCAGCAGAGCGCGGAGATCAAAGCGTTGGAGAGCCAGTTGGAGCGCGCGCAGCAGAACCTGGGCGCGGCGCGTCAGCAGATCGAAACCTGCCGGCGCCAAGCCGTGCGCCAGGTTGAGCTGACCGAGCGTCGCCAAAAGCTGAACGAGGAACGGGCCATTTACGACGAGTTGAAGCTGGCCTTTGGCAAGAAGGGCGTGCCCGCGATGATCATCGAGGCGGCCATTCCTGAGATCGAAGAGGAGGCCAACCGCCTGCTGGGCCGCATGACCGATCAACGCATGAGCGTTCAGTTCCAGTCGCAGCGCGACACCAAGAAGGGCGACACCATCGAAACCCTGGACATCATCATCAGGGATGAACTGGGCGTGCGGCCCTATGAGATGTACAGCGGCGGCGAGGCTTTCCGCACCAACCTGGCGATTCGCATCGCCCTGAGCAAACTGCTGGCCCGGCGCGCCGGCGCGCGGCTGCAAACGCTGATCATTGACGAAGGCTTTGGCACCCAGGACACCGCCGGCCGCGAGCGCCTGGTGGAGGCCATCACCTCCATCCAACAGGACTTCGAGCGCATCCTCGTCGTCACCCACATCGAAGAGCTGAAAGACCAGTTCCCCGTGCGCATCAACGTCGTCAAAGGGCCGGGAGGGTCGAGCTTTTCGATTAGCTGAGGCCGGGCATTGGCGTCTTGGCGTTAGAAAAGCGTCCTCTGCACCGGCATCACCCGTCGGGCATGGTCTCCGGGCACAAGAATACCACCCGAACATCGTGCTGCTCGAGTGGTTCTCGGAAGTACCACCAATCGGTATCGAGCGCGTTGAGGATCGGCGGCCGTTCCGGGTGAGCCAAAGCAACCGCTACGAACTTGCGGTCGGAGCGGTCGAAGCCAGCCAGACGCAAGTCTTGAGGGAATTCGGCGAATTCCTGATCTTCCTCTGACGCCAGCGATGCTGTGATGTGAACCTGTTCGCAACGCTGGGGATTGTGGCGATTGATCAAAGCCCATTTCAGAAAGCGATCGCCGACGCCAGGCTGTCCCGATGATTTGAGGTGGCGCTGGTATTCACGCAGGATGCGCCAACCGTCGTCCAACACCAATGTGTGCCGGCGTTCGATCTCTTTCAACTCGCGAATGCATGTCTCGATGCAGCCCGGTGTGGCTTGAGACGACATCTTATTGGCTGCGATCGGGACATTGGTATCTACGATGACCTTCATGCCGTTTGCGTGGCCTCTTCTGCCTGCTGGCGTCGCATCTCGGCTTCTGCCATCGCGGCCAACTCGCCAAACTCATCCCCAAAGAAGTCCTGCGGCCAGTTGGTGATGTTGCCGAACCGGTCAAGCTGCAGCCGCTCCAGTCTGGATGCGCCGTCCGCCATCGTGGTGAAGTAGAGCGCGGCCTGTTCAGGGCGTAGTTGCTCCTCGGCTATCCGTCTCTGCAGCCGGCGCATGAGATGCTCGCTGTGGCTCTCGAGGATGATCTGAATGCGCCGTTCCTTCATTACTTCTACGAAAACATCAGCCAGGCCAGCTTGCACGGCCGGATGTAGATGGATCTCCGGCTGTTCCAGCAGAAGGATAGAGCCTTCTGGCGCATAGTAGCACAGCACAAGCACTGGCAGGACTTGTGATACTCCAAAACCGACATCGGTGATCAACACTTCGGCGCTCCCTGCGGTTTGCCTGACCTTGACCTCGTATTCGCGGGCAGAGGGAGTTACAGCTTGTAGTGTGAAATCGAACACCAGGCCGAGCCGTTGGAGCCATGCGGCCACGCGATGCTCCAGCGGTCGTGCCCCGAAAGCGTCAACCGAATCCATCGAGCCATTGCGCGTCCGCGCTGCGATCAGCGCCGGAATGGCGCCCTCGCCCCTGGGACCAACATCGCCGGGCACAGCGCCTGTCCATAGGTAGCTCCGATGGGGATATTCCCGCAGTGGTCCCAGGTAGTACAAGCGGTCGAATAGCTTTTCGAACGCAGCCGTGAAATCTTCGATGTCTTCTGCCTGGCTGCGCGATGCCTCCACTTCTCTGGGAAAACCATAGAAACGATCCGGCGCAGGCAGATTACCGGGCGCTTGCAGTTCTTCCTGGTTCGGATACCCCTCGGCAACCAGGCAATAACCCGGAACAAGGCCCAAGGCGCGCTCGCGAAAGCGATAGGCAAAACGTTCGACATGCATCACGTCGAGTTCTCCAGCGCGAACCGAGCGAATGGCAGCGCTGAAGCTGAGTTCGTCGGTGGGAGCGGTTGCCTGTACCTTGCGCGGAGATGGCTGGGCGGATAGCCCCGGCAAGCGCATGCCGAAGGGACGCCAGTGCAATTCGAAGTCCAGCGCGCGCTCAATCTGGTGGCGGTGAAGAATGTCGTGGAATGAGCCCAGGCTGATCAATGACCGCTCGTCGCCTAGATGGAGCACACGCTGCCGATCCTTGCTGTCCACAGTCTGCTTGAGCAGGAGCAAGAATTGCAGGATACTGGTCTTGCCTGAACTGTTGGCCCCGAACAAGCCGGTGATCGGCGCCAAGCGCATCTCCCCCGTGTCGGCCCAGGACTTGAAATTTCGAATGTGCAGGGAAGTGATCATGACAGAACCTCCAAACTCCGGCAGCCTGCGCCTTGCTGGCCACCGCATATATTATACCTCATAGCCCAAGCAATGCTGACGATGAGATAGCCAAGCTACCGCTGCACGTATTTTATACTGCAAGCGGGAATAGACTTCACTTTTCCGCCTACGGAAACAGGCGCAATTCGTGCCCGCTTGCAGTATACCACACAACCCGCTGACGCATGCACCATCAGCGCCTCGTCGAAATCTGGCGCGGACGGCGCATCCACCAGGGCCAGGAGCCTGCGAGGCGGGTCATGATGTGGCCCAGGTGTGACTCTGTTTGTGTTTTCAGTCGAGGCTGGCAACCAACCAGCGGGCCTGGTAGGCCGCTAGTTCGATAACTGCTGCGCCTGGCGCGGTCTCCTCGATCAAGTCGTGAATGGCCCCGGCGCGGTGCAGACCGGGGATGGCTCGCGGCGCAGGAATAGTCTGCGGCTGAGAGGAGACGTTGACCAGGCACAGCACCGGCCTGCCCGCGCCAGGCGGTGTGCGCAGCACTGCGAAGACCGCCGGTCCCAGGTCGTGTACCTGTTGGTCTGCGGCCGGGTGAAAGGCCGGCTCGGCCCGGCGCAGCCGCAGCAGCCGGCGCAGGCCGTCGAAGACGCGGCGCTCATGCCGGGCAGGATCGGCCAGGATGGCTTCCAGGGCAGGCCGGTCGAACTTGCGGCGGTTGAGAGAGCGCGCCCGGCCGGTTTCGGCAAAGCAGTCATGGCAGTTGCGGGAGCCGAAGAGGCTGTGGGCGTAAATCCCAGGTACGCCGGCCAGCGACAGCAGGATGGCTTGTGAGGCCAGGAAGCGCGGCGCGTCGAGATGCGCATCCGGCGCCGCAGGGTCGTTCAGGAAGTCGTACAGCGTGATGTTCAGTTCGTACACGCTGGTCGAGCCGTCCGGGTTGGCCTTGACCGAGGCGCGGCCGCCGTGAGCCAGGGTGCGCGCCACCAGCCCCTGCACCTCGGCGTCGCCCAGGATGCCGCGCGCGGGCAGCACGCCGATGCCATCATGGGAGGCGATGAAATTGAAGAAGGCGGCGCCCGGCGCAGGGGGTTTCAGCGTGGCCGCCCAGTGCGACAGGCGGCCGGCGTCGCCGGTTTGCAGGGCGTGCAGCGTCAGCGGCGCCAGTGAAAAATTGTAGACCATCTGCGCCTCATCGGTCGCGGCCGTCCCGGCCAGGGGCGCGCCGAAGTAGCTGATGTTGTCCGCGTGCGGCACGTTGGTTTCGGTGATCAACAGGACGCCCGGCGCGACCGCGTCCAGCACGGCCCGCCACAGCTTGACCACGGCATGCGTCTGCGGCAGGTGGATGCAGGGGGCGCCGATCGTTTTCCAAAGGTAGGCGATGGCATCCAGGCGGATGATCTCCGCGCCGTGCGCCACGTAGTGCAGGAGCACGTCGGTCATCTCCAGCAGCACCTGCGGGTTGGCGTAGTTGAGGTCAATCTGATCCGCGCTGAAGGTGGTCCAGACGTGGCGCGTGACAACGGCGGGCGCCAGGGCGGGTTGGGGCCTGGTCTCACCTGTGACCGGCGTCAGCAGCGGCAGTGCGCGCGGCCGCACGACCTGGGACAAATCGGCCGCGGGGTCGGCCTCGATGAAGAAGTCGCGGTAGGGCGCCTCGCCCCGCCGGTAGGCCTGAAACCAGGCGCTGTGCTGCGAGATGTGATTGGCGACGAAATCGAACATCAGGCGGCCGCGTTCACCGATGGCGGTCACATCGTCCCAGTCGCCCAGCTCAGGCGCAATCTGCCGGTAGTCAACCACGGAGAAGCCGTCATCGGACGACGAGGGAAAGCAGGGCAGGAGATGCACCCCGCTGATGGCGCCGGCCAGGTGGTCAGAGAGAAAGGCGGCCAGCGTCTGCAGAGGAGGGCGGTCCGCTTCACGAAACTGGTCCGCGTAGGTGATGAGGATGGCGTCGCGCTCGGTCAGCGGCGCCTGGCTGCGCGCCGGACGCTGGCTGCGCTGCCGACGGAACTCGTCCATGCGGCCGGCCAATGCCGGCCAGACCTGGGCCGCGGTTTCCTCGCCGTAGAGAAGGGAGAGCCAACGGACGATGCGGATGTTGGGATCGCTCATGTCATGATTCATGATCGCATGGTGCTCATATTTCTTCCTGACTCACCGGATCAGCGACGCCAGCAGCGGGGTTACGGCCTCGAAGGAAAAGTGCTGGCGGGCCAGGTGATAGTTCGATTCTACCATACGCCGCCGCCGCACGGGATCCATGATGGCCTCGACGACAGCCTCCACCGTCTCGGAGGTGATGGCCGCCAGGTTGGCGGGGTCAGCGGCCGCATCAATTTCCACCAGGTCGAAGCCCAGGGGCGCGATGTCGGCTGCGTAGACCGGGTAGCGGTTGACCAGGGCCGGCAGGCGGAAGTAGAGCGTTTCGAGCAGGGCATTGCCGAAGCCTTCGATCAGGCTGGGGTAGGTGACGAAATCGGCATGAACGTAGGCATCCCACAAGGTGAAGCGGCCAGCGGTCGCCTCTGCCTGGGGTGAGAAATGCTGCGCGGCGTAGATGATGGGCACGGCGGCCCGCGCCGCCTGCGCCCGCAGTTGCTCCAGGTAGCCGAAACCCTCATCGCCCGCGTGGTGACTGATGACCAGCACCGGCTCTTTGCCCAACAGCCGCGAGCGCGGCTGCGTTGCGCGCAGCCGCCGCACCAGCTCGATCGCCAGCTCGATGCCCTTGCGGCTGATGACACGCGTGGGCTGCAGGATCAGCAGGTGGTCGCTGCCCAGGCCGAGCGTGGCGCGCAGGCCGGCGTTGGCCGGCGTCATGGCCGGCGCGGCGGTTTCGAAGTCGAAGATGTTGGGCAGCAGCACAGCCTCGACGCCCTTGCGTGCGGCCAGGGCCTGCTGCGCCAGCGAGTTGATGACCAGGTGCCGCAGCGAGGGCAGAACCGGGGGGAAGCAGCGCGCCAGGATGCCGGGGATGCAGTTGACGGTGAAACGCGGTCGTTCCCAGGCCAGGTCGTGGTTGTGGGCCAGGGTGGGGATGCCGGTTGCGGCGATGAAATCGGTCAGCGCGACGCCCAGCGCCACGTGCATGGGGATGGCGAGCGCGTTCTGCACGAACAGCATGTCCACGCGCTGTTCTTCGACGAAGCGCGCCAGGGCCGCGGTCAGCCGGGCCGCCTGGGCCGCGATGCGCTCTTCGAGGCCAGGCGCGGCCTCGGTTGCGCCAAAGCTGTGATCGTGAATCCAGCGCGCCTCCGGATGGGCAAAGTGCATTTCTGGCACGAGCTGTCCGGGCGCGGCGTCGGCGTCCAGCTCACCCGCGCAGAAGCAGCAGTCGTGCCCCAGGCGCCGCAGAATCGTCGCCAGCTTGGCGATTTCCAGCGAGACGCCGTCGGTTCCGGCGATGCGGGTCGAGATGAAGGCGATGTTCATAGCAGTGTTTCCGGTCTGATGCGTGATGCGCAAATAGGCACATCCTTCGCGCAAGCGCTTATTTCGGGTACAGTGCCCTTTTCGTTTCCGGGTCAATCCAGCGGATGTTGTCGGTCGGGAAGCGCAGCCAGACTTCGGCGTCGGCGTGCGTTTGGAAGCTCGGATGGGTGGACACCTTGATGCGATGCCCGCCAAAGGCGACGGTCAGCAGGTTCTGGGAACCCAATGGTTCTACGACCAGGACGGTGGCCCGCAGCGCATCTTCGGCCGGGCTGGCTCGCGTCTCCATGTTCTCCGCGCGGATTCCCGCCAGGATCGGCTTGCCGTCGTAGGCGGAGAGGATTGGCGCCATGGCCGGGCTGCAGGTCAGGCTGAAGTCGCCGATGCGCACCACGGTGCGGCCGTCCTGGCGTTGCACCTGGCCCGTCAGGAAGTTCATGGGCGGCGTGCCGATGAAACCGCCGATGAACTGGTTCGCCGGACGGTCGTACACGGTGGTGGGAAAGTCCACCTGCTCGATGATGCCGTCGCGCATGACCGCGATGCGATCTCCCATGCTCATCGCCTCGATCTGGTCGTGGGTGACGTAGATGGTGGTGGCGCCCAGTTCGGCCAGCAGCCGCTTCAGTTCGGCCCGCATCTCCAGGCGCAGCAGCGCGTCCAGGTTGCTCAGCGGCTCGTCCATCAGCAGCACCTGCGACTGCATGGCAATGGCGCGCGCCACCGCGACGCGTTGGCGCTGGCCGCCGCTCATCTTGGAGGGAAAGCGATCGAGCATCCCCTCGATGTGCAGCAGTCCGGCCGCGCGGCGCACACGGTTTTCGATTTCGGCCTTGTCCAGCTTTTGCATCTTCAGGCCAAAGGCGATGTTGTCGAACACATTCATGTGCGGGAAGATGGCGTAGCTCTGGAACACCATGGAGATGCCCCGCTCACGCGCGGGCAGGTAGGTCACATCGCGGCCGCCGATGCTGATGCGCCCTTCGTCGGCCATGCCCAGCCCCGCAATGGCGCGCAGCAGGGTGGTCTTGCCGCAGCCGCTGGGGCCAAGCAGCACCATGAACTCGCGGTCCGCCACGGTGAGCGAAATATCGTTCACTGCCAGGAACTTGCCGAACCGCTTGGTGACATTCTCGATTCTGATTTCAGACATGCTCGTACACCTGTCAGGCTATTTGCTGATCTGTCCCCACATGTTGAACAGATACTTGCGGATCGCGAAGATGAAGATCACCGAGGGCAGCAGCATGAAAAACCCGCCGGCAAACTTGTAGGCCTCCCCTGACTGCCGCAGCGAGACCAGCACCTGGGCGGGCAGGGTGCGGTTCTGCACGGTCAGCACTGTGGCTGCGAAAACCTCGTTCCACGACATGACGAAGGTGAAGACGGCTGCGGCCGCAATGCCCGGCAGCACCAGCGGCAGCACCACGCGTCGAAAGGCCTGGAGCGGTGTGCAGCCGAACACCTGGGCCGCCTCCTCCAGTTCGTAGGGGATGCTGGCGAAGACGCTGCCGATCACCAGGATGGTGGTGGGCAAGGTCAGGGCGGTGTGCATCAGCGCCAGGCTGTAGACCTGATCGTAGATGCCCAGGCTGATGAAGGTCACGGCCAGGGGGATGGAGAGGATGACCACCGGGAAAGCGCGCACGGCCAGGATGGCGAGGCGAAACGCGTCGCGACCGCGGAAGAGGTAGCGGGATGTGGCGTAGCCGGCCGGCGCGGCGATCAGCGTCGAGAGCGTCAGCGTGATGAGCGCGACCACCACGCTGTTGATGAGGCCGGGCACGATGCCATACGATCCCAGGAAGAACGACATGGTGTCGAACGAGAAGGGGATGAAGGGCAGCACGCCTTTGGGATAGCTGCGCACCGTTTCGGGCGTGGTCAGCGCCATCGAGGCGATCAACCAGATCGGCGCCAGCACCCACAGCGCCAGCAGGATGCCCACCAGGTAGGTGAAGGCGCGCCCCAGAAGCAGACGACGCCGGGCCTGGCCGCGCACGCGCGCCATCTCAGCCGAAACCTGGGCGCCGGAAAGAGCGGGAGGGTGAGCGGTTGTCATGGGCCGGCCTCCTCTTGGCTGCGCACCATGCGCAGGTAGAAAACAGCGGTAAACATGGAAATCAGCAGGATCAGGGCGGCGTACGCGGCGGCGACGTTCATGTTGCGCAGCGTGTAATACTGGCGATAGGTCTCGTTCGCCAACACCGTGACCACCTCGCCGCCGGAGAGTGCAATCACCACCGCGAAGACCTGCAAGGCGAGGATGGTGCGCAGAATCAAGGCGACCTGGAGGCTGGGCTTGAGCAGCGGCAGGATGACATAGCGCACGCGCTGCCACAGAGTGGCGCCGAACACCTCAGCGGCCTCCAGCACCTCTTGCGAGATAGCCTGCAGGCCGGAGACCACGATGACCATGACGATGGCGGTGGCCCGCCACACCTCGGCCAGCCAGACGGCGATGATGATCCAATGGCGGGTGTCCGCGGTGAGATAGGGCTGCGAAGCGCTGATCAGACCCAGACCTTGCAGGATGCTGTTGAGATAGCCGCTCTGGGTGAAGATGGAATACCAGACGATGCCCACGGCCAGGTCGGACGCGGCCAGGGGGATCGCAAAAATGGAGAGGAAGACGGTGTTGAACTTCAAGCGGGCCTGGATCACCAGCGCCATGATGATGGCGAGGATGAACTGCACCGGGATGATGATGACCATCAACAGCAAGGTAGTGCTCAGCGCCGGCCGGAAGAAACGGTCGTTGAGCATGCGCTCGATGTAGGTGGTGGTGAACTGGCCGGTGTCGCCCTGGTCAACCCGGCCGCTGACGCCGTCGCCGTAGACTTGCAGCAGCCGTGACGGCGCCCAGCCGGTCAGCGTTCGTTCGTCGCGCTGACCCTGCACCTGAAACCAGACCTCCAGGGTGGCCTGCTCCGAGATGCGCACCACCGCGCCGCCGGCCAGTTTACCGCGCACGGCGCTCGTCTCGTTGGGGTCAACATACAGGCTGGTGAGGGGGTCTGCGGCGGCGCCCAGTTTGGGCCGCACCGTGCCTTCGACCGGCGCGCCCTGCTCATCGGTCACGCGCACGCGGATGCGGCTTTCGGGCGTCCATCCCTCGACGCGGCTGCCGGCGGGGTCGTTGCCCTCGATGCGAAACCACACCTCGGTCAGCGTCTCTCCGCCGGTCAGGTCGGCGGCCGCGGCCATGATGCTCTGGCGATCGAGCAGGATCACCTGGCTGCCCTGGGGCAAGGCGCCGGTTGTGCTGCTGCCGGTAGAAGCCTCTGCGCGCAGGGTCAGCAGCGCTCGCTCGTCCCACACTGCCAGCCGGATGGCTCGCACCATCGGCCAGGCGAAGAAGATCGCCAGGTAGATCAGCGACGGCAGGATCAGCAGATAGGGCGCCCATTGGCGCTGCGTCCGGCGCGTTCTGGCCGGCGCGGCAGGTTCGGTGGTCATTGTCCTGCTCCCTGGTCATGCTTCTGCGGACCCCTGGCGGGTTTGCGCTCCGCCAGGGGCCAGAAGGATGGACCGATCCCTGGCTTGCGGCCGGTCAGCGACCGGCCGCAAGCGATTCTTACGATTAGCGCGCGTCACCTGGCAGGGGCCGGTGGAAGGTGGATCGGGCGCCCAGCAGGCTGCGCCGGTCTCGTTCATCAGCGCCTGCAGACCGGCGGCCTCTTCAGCCAGCACCTTGCCGGCCGCCTCACCGTTGAGGACCACCCGGTCGAAGGCGTTGCGGAAGATCTGGTTGATCTCGCCGCCGCGCGCGCCCAGGCCCACCGGCAGCAGGGCCGGCAGCGCATCGGCCGAATTGGCCTGGGCCGTCACCGCGCCCAGTTCGATGGCCACGCCCTTGGGCAGCTTGGCTGTGCTGACGCCGCCCACCACCGGGAAGAAGCCCAGCTCGCGCAGGATCTGCTCCTGCACGCCGGGCCGGGTGAGGTAGTCAATCAGGGCTTTGGCGTTGTCCGGGTTGGGCGCAGTCTTGGGGATGCCCAGGCCGACGACGACCGGCATGAAGCCGCGGCCGGCCGGGCCGGAGGGCGCAGGGAAGGCCACGAAGTCGTCCGGTTTCTCGTTGAACGCGTTCAGCAGGCGGGCTGTATGATCGAAAGCCACCCATACGTCGCCGGCCAACAGCGGTTCCTGCATGAAGCTGTAGTTGATGGATTCGGCGTGGACGTAGGGCCACAGGTCATCGTGCAGCCAGGTGAGCATTTCCTCGGCCGCCTGGCTCTGGAAGTTGCTGACCATGCCGCCCGTGAATGAAGGCCACATGTAGCCTTCCAGGAAGCGGTGGAACAGACCAGCGTGGGGCAGACCGCACAGCGCTTTGCCCTCGCCATCGAAGATGGCCTTGCACCAGGCGCCGAGCTGCTGCCAGGTCAGGGCGTTGACATCCGCGCCAGCCGGCAGGTACTTCATGGCGTCCTTGTGCGCAGCCATGATGTAGGTGGCCTGCATCCACGGCACGTAATACAGATAGTCCTCTGAGCCGAGCAGGCCTGTCTCCGTGAAGGCCGGGGCAAAGCTGCGGCTGGTCGAAAGGTCCTCGGCCAGGTCAATCATGTTGACCATGGCGTTGGTCTTTTGCAGCGGCGGGAAACTGCCATGCAGCGCGCCCACCACATCAATCGTGCCCTTGCCGGCCTGCGCCTCGGCGTTCACCAGGTCCAGCAGCGGCCCTTCCTCCGAGCCGGTCACATCGAATCCGGCCTTCTTGAGGATGGCGCGGAATTTCTCCTGCTCCTCCACCGGCACGAACTGAGTCGAGAAGAAGGTCACTTTGATCGGTTCGGCCACCAGGGCCGAGGCCGGCGCTTTCACCTGGCAGGGGCCATCCGAAGCTGGATCGGGCGCCCAGCAGGCGGCGCCGGTTTCGTTCATCAACTTCTGCAGGTTGGCGGCCTCTTCGGGGAGCACATTGGCGATCTGCTCGCCGTTGAGCACCACGCGGTCGAAGGCATTGCGGAAGATCTGGTTGATCTCGCCGCCGCGCGCGCCCAGGCCCACCGGCAGCAGGGCCGGCAGCGCGTCGGCCGAATTGGCCTGCGCACTGACCGCAGCCAGTTCGATGGCGGTGCCGGCCGGCAGGTCAGTGGTGGAGACGCCGCCCACCACCGGGAAGAAGCCCAGGTCTTTGAGGATGCGGCCCTGCACCGCCGGGGAGGTCAGATACTCGATGGCCTTCATGGCCGCGGCGGGGTTGGGTGCGGTCTTGGGGATGCCCAGGCCAACGACAACGGGCATGAAGCCGCGGCCGGCCGGGCCGGCGGGCGCGGGGAAGGCCACGAAGTCGTTCGGTTTCTCGTTGAAGGCTTTGATCAGGCGCGCGGTGTGGTCGAAGGCCACCCACACCTCGCCGGCCAGCAGCGGTTCCTGCATGAAGCTGTAGGTGATGGACTGCGGGTTGACATACGGCCACAGCTCATCGCGCATCCAGGTCAGCATGGACGCGGCCTCGTTGCTCTGGAAATTGCTGACCATGCCGCCGGTGAACGAAGGCCACATGTAGCCTTCCAGGAAGCGCTGGAACAGGCCGGCATGGGGCAGGCCGCACAGCGGCTTGCCGGCGCCGTCGTAGATGGCCTTGCACCAGCCGGCGAACTGCTGCCAGGTCAGGGCGTTGATGTCCGCGCCGGACGGCAGGTACTTGATGGCGTCCTTGTGCGCGGCCATGACATAGGTGGCCTGCATCCACGGCACGTAGTACAGATAGTCCTCGGAAGCCAGCAGGCCGGTTTCCAGGAAGGCCGGGGCAAAGCTGCGGCTGGTCGCGAGGTCCTCGGCCAGGTCGGCCAGGTTTGCCATCGCGTTCACTTTTTGCAGCGGCGGGAAGCTGCCGTGCAGCGCGCCGACCAGGTCAACCGTGCCCTTGCCGGTCTGCGCTCCGGCTGTCACCATGTCCAGCAGGGGGCCTTCCTCCGAGCTGGTGAAGTCGAACCCGCCCTCTTTGAGGATGGCGCGGAACTTCTCCTGCTCTTCCACCGGCGCAAACTGGGTCGAGAAGAACACCAGGCTGGACAGATCTACCTTTGGTGCTTCGGTCGGCTTGACCTCAGGCGCCGCAGTCGGCGGAGGCGCCGTGGTGGGGGTGGGAGCGGCGGTGGGCGCAGGGGTTGGCGTGGAACCGCCGCACGCGGCCAAGAGCAGCGCAATCACAAGCAGCGCCGTCAGACTGAGTAATGCCCCTCGATGGGGTTGCATGTTTTTTCATGATTCTCCTCCCTGGAAAATGGGTTTGCTATGCTGCAAGCGGGAATAGACTTCACTTTTCCGCCTACGAAAACAGGCGCAATTCGTGCATGCTTGCAGTATATCCATGAGCCATTTCGTCAGCAGCGGTGAGCCGTGGCTCATAGATAACTCCTGAAATGCAAATGACTATCTCTCCAAACGAGGGTTCTTCAGGTCTGGCTGTTGCGGTGGCTCACCTCCTCTGGACAAGCGGGGGAAATCTGACGGACAAGCGGGCGGAATCTGATGGACAAGCGCGGGAATCTGATGGAAAAGCGGGGAGAACCTGACTCGCCGGGACTCAATGACCCACGCTGCCGCACGATTGGCGCACGACCAGCGCTGGCTCCAGGATGACCTGGGAAGGGGACAGGTCTTCCCCCTGAATGAGCTGGATGAGCATCTCACACACCATCTTGCCGATGCGGTAGATCGGCTGGTGGACGGTGGTCAGCGGCGGGTGCGAGTGTTCGGCCATCGGGATGTCGTCGAAGCCGGTGACGGCGATGTCGCGACCGATGACCAACCCCCGTTCCTGGATGGCGCTCATCGCGCCCAGGGCCATCAGGTCGTTACAGGCGACTACGGCAGTTGGCAGCTGAGAACTATCGAGCAGGCGAGCGGCTGCCTGGTAACCGCCCTTCTGGGTCAGATCACCCAACACAACCAGCGCTTCAGGCAGCGCCAGGCCGTGATCGGTCAGCGCCTGACGCAGGCCGATCAGGCGCTGTTCGGCAAAGAGCAGATCGGACGGGGGCGCCAGGCACGCCAAGCGGCAATGGCCCAGGCCGATCAGGTGCTCCGCGATCAGGCGCATCCCCTGGATGCTGTCCACATCCACAAAGGGAAAATCGAGGTCGTTCTCGGTGCGGCCAAAGGCCACGAAGGGAAAGCCGGTCTCCTCCAGGTAACTGATGCGCGTGTCTTGGCGCCGGGTGCGCACGATGACGAAACCATCCACCTGGCGGCTCTGCACCTTCTGGCGGTAAACCTGCATCTCGCGGTCGCCCGGCGCCTGGGTCGAAACGAGCAGGTCATAGCCGTGCTCGGCCGCCATGTTGCCGACGCCGGCCAGGAACTCGCTGAAGAAGGGGTCGGCAAAGCGCGGGCCAAAGGTGGGCAGAATCAGGCCAATGGTGTCGGAGCGGCGCTTCTGCAGGCGCTGCGCCAGCAGGTTGGGGGTGTAGCCCAGTTCGCCGGCCACGCGGCGCACCAGCGACTTCGTCTCAGGGCTGACGTCGTCGTAATCGGCCAGAGCGCGGGAAACGGTCGTAATGGACCTGCCGGTGCGTTGCGCAATTTCCTTGAGCGTAGCGGACATCGCCGTTCCTTCATCCAAAACTACCCAAAACCACCCAAAACCGCCCAAACCCATCCAAGCCAAATCGAACCAGTCTGAATCAACCTGAACCCAACGAGACAAGAGACAAGACCAGCGCAGAGGAGAACCAAAACGTTTCGGATGATTCGTATCATACACCAAAACGTTTTGGTTGTCAAGAGGTCCGGCGATTTTTCGCCAGAATGGTTCATTGACACCCCAGGCCGGTCATGCTATGGCGCGCCGCGTGCGCCCTAGATTCTTGGCCGCCCGCTCGGCGTTCGCCTGATGGTGAGGAGGCGCATGGGAAAAGTCATCGTGCTCGAAGCCCCCGCTGTGATCGGTTACGAGGAATACCCCGACCGGCCAACGACCCATTGGGGGTCACTGTTCGGACAGGAGACCGCCCAATCTCTGAACGGTTACGATTTGGGAGGAAGAACGATGAGACTCAGGACGGCCATCCTCGGCTGCGGCGGGTTTGCGCATCGCCATGCTGCGAACCTGGTGGGCCAGGCCAGCAAATTCGAGATTGTTGCCTTCTGCGACCGCCATCCGGAGCGGGCGCAGGCTCTCTCCGCTCGATACACGGACGGACGGGCCGCGGTCTTCAGCGATCATCATGCGCTGTTGGCGGCCGCGGCGTTAGACCTGTGCGTGGTCTGCCTGCCGCCCTACGGTCACAGCGACGAGGTGGAAGCGGCCGCGGCGCGCGGGGTTCATCTGCTGCTGGAGAAGCCGATCGCGCTCAGCTCAGAGCAGGCATGGCGCATGGTCGCGGCCGCGGAACGAGCGGGAATCAAGACCCAGGTGGGCTTCATGACCCGTTTTGGCGCGGCCATCGCGCGCTTCAAGCAGATGCTCGATGCGGGCGAGACCGGTCCGGTGGGCTTGATGAGCGCCCGCTACTTCTGCAACCAACTGCACGCGCCGTGGTGGCGTGATCGCGACAAGTCCGGCGGCCAGTTGGTGGAGCAGGTCATTCACCTGTTGGACTTGATGCGCTACGTGATGGGCGAGCCGGCGACGGTTTACAGCTTGCAGAACAACATGTTCCACCGTCACATGCCCGATTACACGATCGAAGATGGTTCGGGTACGGTCATCGGCTTCGAGAACGGCGGCATCGGCGTGGTCTACGCCAGCAACGGCGCGATTCCCGGCCGCTGGATCAACGATTATCGCATCGTGGCGCAGAACGTGACGGCCGACTTCACCGACGCTAACCATGCGAACTTCACCTACACGGCCGGCCCGCTGCTGCACACCGAGATCGTTTCTGCAGACGTGCCCTACCATCTGCAGGAGCTGCTCGATCTACACGCCGCCATTGTCGAAGACCGCCCCCCGGTCACGCCGATCCGCGAGGGCGCGCTGTCGCTCGACCTGGCCCTGGCCGCCAGGCAGTCTGCGGAGACGCGCAGCGTCGTGACGATAGCAAGGCCCTCACAGGCAGAGTAGATCGAGCAGGCGGCGCCAGCCCGAACGCGTGCTGTGCCAGGCGCCGACAATGCCGTAGGACACGAAAAGCACGAGCAGGATGGTGATGACGCCGATGACGAGCAAGGCAGACTGGCCGAAGGTGTTGGAGAGCCAGTAGCCGAGCAGTTGCAGCACGCCGGCGCCCAGCGCGGGGCCGATCAGCGTGCCAACACCGCCGATGATGGTCATGAGCAGCGCATCAGAGGTATGAGTGATGGGCTGAGCGTCATGCTTCTTGATAACTCCTTCTGAGTTGAAGATACAACTCGAGAAAATGCAAAAACAGGCTGAGCTATTCCGAGTTGGAATTTCCGGAGTGAGGATGGGCATTTCTCGATACATGCTGAGCGTGCTAAAATACTTGAAATTGGCTTTCGTCAACAGTATTTCGGTGAGAGGGCGCATTGCATGGCCTTGCTTGCAGTGTTCGAATGGAGATGAACATGTCATCTATGGCTAGTAGTGAGAACACGACAACGATCGAACATCCTTCGAGTACGAACAAGTTGCCCTCCTATACCCATCGTTTCTTCTGGGACGTTGACCCGATGCAGCTCGAAATAGACGAGCACTATCGTTATGTCGTCGAGCGACTATTGGAATATGGCGATCTGCCAGCGGTGCGGTGGTTGCTCGCCTTCTTTTCTCCTCAAGATATCATTCCCGTGCTACAAACCAGCCGGCGGCTATCTCCGTTCAGTGCTAACTACTGGGCTCTCTTCTTTGACGTGAACAAGGAGAACATATTGTGTTTGTCAACGCCCTCCCTCCGGGAACCCAAGCCAATCTGGCCCTACTAGCCGAGGCCTGCCTCAAACCATGACAACATGCTTAGTGATCGGCGCCACCGGTTTCATCGGTGGGCAAATTGCACGAGCTGCGGCGGAGCGCGGCTGGCAGGTGCGCGCCCTGCGCCGGCGACCGCAGGCGGTGGGCGCAATTGGCGATGTGCCGGTTGACTGGCGCACCGGCGATCTGGCCGACCGCGCCAGCCTGACCGCGGCCATGCGCGGCTGCGAGGTGGTGTTCCACGCGGCCGGCGCCTATCCGCATGGCGCGGCCAACCTGGCGCAGGAGATCAACGCGGCAGAAAGCCAGGTGCGCACCGTGTTGCAGGCGTTCACTGAGGCCGGCGCCGACCGCCTGGTCTACACCAGCTCCTTCACCACCATCGGCCCGCCGGGCGAGCCGGGGCGCCTGGCCGATGAACGCGATCCCTACCTACCCGGCTCCGCGCAGGAAGCCTATCACGAGGCCAAATGGGCCATGGAAGTCGCCGCGCTCCAGTCTGGCCTGCCGGTCGTGGCGCTCTGCCCCACGGCCGTCTTTGGGCCGGGTGATGTGCATCTTTCCGTCAGCCAAATTCTGCTGCTGGCGGCCAAGGGACGCATCCCGGTCTATGTAGATGCCACCTTCAACATCGTGGATAGCCGCGACGTGGCGCTGGCGCACATCGCCGCGGCCGAGCAGGGGCGGCCGGGCGAGCGCTACCTGCTGGGCGGCCACAATGTCACCCTGTTGGATAGCCTGGCGTTGACAGCGCGCCTGGCTCATGTGGCCCCGCCGCGCCTCAGGCTGCACCCGCGCCTGCTCGACGCCATCGTGGCCGTCGGCCAGGTATTTCCCATCCGCGGGCTGGGACATCTGCGCACCATGCGCCTCTGGCAGCCGTTCGACAATGCCAAAGCGGTGCGCGAACTGGGCCTGGCGCCGCGTCCCCTGGAAGAAACGGTGGGCGACGCGCTGACCTGGTTCAGGACAGTGGGTTATCTGTAGGTGGTCGCGTTCGATCTGCAACCGCTGCTCTTTGGGCTAATCGTCCTGCTGGCGCTGGTCGCCGGCGGAACGGTTTGGCTTGACCGGCGGCGACGCGGCCGGCGCCACCCCGGTTTTGATCTTTCCCTCCCTGCGCTGAACGAGGCGCCCTTTGCTGTGTTCTGGCTGACCGAGACCGGCGCCATCCCGTTTGCCAACCCGGCCGCGCAGCGCCTGCTGGGGCTGACCGCGGCAACGGGGACATTGCCGGAGGCCGAATGGGCAGATCGGCTGCTTGCTGACGCCGACGCGGCGCGGCATGACCCCGCGATCGCCGGCCGCTATCGCATCGTGCCGCTGCCGCCGAACCGCCTGCTGCGCTGGTGGGCCGGCGCCGGCGGCAAACTGATCTTCCTCTTCGACGCCACCGAGCAGCAGCGGGCCGAACAGGCCGCGCGCCAGTTGTTCAACGACCTGTCGCACGAGCTGCGCACGCCGCTGGCCACCATCCTGACCCACGTGGAGGTGCAAGGACTGGCGAACCTGCCGGAGGTGACGCGCCAGGAATCGCTGCGCCTGCTGCGCGAGGAGGCACAGCGCGCGGCGCGATTGGTCAACGGGATGCTGGAACTGGGCCGCCTGGAAACCGGCGGTGAGCTGACGTCGCGACCGGTTGATCTGCTGGCCGTGGCCGAGGCCGCGGTGCAGCAGATGATGCCCCAGGCCGAAGCCCGCGCCATGCACCTTTCGCTCGAGGCCGGTACGCCTCTGCCTGCCACAGCGGGCGACGCCGACCAACTGCTGCGCGTTTTCCTCAACCTGCTCGACAACGCCGTGAAATTTGGCCGGCCTGGTGACAAAGTTACGCTGGCGCTGCGCCGCGAACCGCCAGGCGTGCGCTGTGCCGTCTGTGACACCGGCCCTGGAATTGCAGCCCAACACCTGCCCTTCGTCACGCGGCGCTTCTATCGCGCCCATGCGCCGGAGCAGGCGGGCAGCGGCCTGGGGTTGGCCCTGGTCGCAGAGATCCTGCGCCGCCACGACAGCACACTGTACATCGAGAGTCGCACACAAGGGGATGCCACCGGCACCTGCGTCAGCTTTGTCCTGCGGGCCATGACCCTTGAGGATGGGCAACCATGAACGGAAAACGACGAACCTGGCTCCTGCGCCTGGGATGGGCGCTGGGCCTGCTGGCCCTGGCGATCGGCTACTGGCTCATTCCCATCCGTGGTCAGGTGACTTTCTCGTCGCAAACCGGCCCGTGGGATGAACCCTGGCCCCGCTGGCGCGTGAACCCGTCCACGCCGCAGGCGGGCGAAGCCTTGACCGTCCAGGTTACCGACCTGGTGGCCTGGCCCAACGTGCTGGCAACGGTCAACGGCCGCCCGATTTCGGTGCAACCCTGGGGAGATGGCCGCCTGGGCCGCTTCACGTGGGCCTTTGTTTTTCCGGCGCCGGCGGATGATGCGCTGGAGATCGTCTTCTACAGTCACTGCGACAGCGGCTGCCAGGAACGCAGCACGCTGAGGCTGGGCAAGCAGCCGGGCGCCCCCACGCCTGGCGAGGCGCGGCCGGCGAGCCAGCTCTGCGCCGTGGCTGCCAGCCCCACGCGCGACTGGCACGGCCGCAGCGGTTGGGATGTCGAGTTGACCTACGCCCGCCTGGCCGAGGAGCGCTTTTGGGGCATTGACGATCTGGCCTGGCGTGTGCAGCAGGCGACGGCCAACGGGCTGCACGTGCTGGTGCGGGTAGATTATGACCAGGAGCAAACCCTGCCCGCGACCGGCGATCAGGCGGCGCTGACCGGGTATTTGGACTACCTGCGGCGCCTGGCGCGCGACGCACGGCTGGCCGGCGTCTATGGCTATGTCCTGGGCAGCGGCTTCAACGAGGCCGGCAGCAATGCGCAGGCCGGCGATCACCCAACCACGCCGGCGTGGGTTGCACGCCTCTTCGATGGCTATGGCGAGGATCCGAGTCACACAGACAACGCCGTCCAAATCATACGTGCCGAGCACCCCGGAGTACGAGTGCTGGTGGGGCCGGTGCGTCCCTGGAGCACCGATCAGGACAGCGACCGGCGCGCCGCCATTGACGCCCCCTGGCTCAACACGATGAACGCCCTGGTGGCAGCCCTGGACGAAGGCGCGCAAGCCAAACTGGCGGCCGGCTATGCGCTGGTCGCGCCGGACGGATTCGCCCTGCATGTCGCGGGGCGTGTCGGCGAACTGGGCGCAGCCGAGCCGTCCACCGATCAGCGCCGGCCGGCATGGAACGGCGCGCAGGCCGGCTTTCGCGTCTATCGCGACTGGCTCGACATCATCAACGCCTACGCGACCACGCGCGGGCTGCCGGTCTACATCACCGCCACCAATACGTTTGTGACCGATGAAGGCGTGCCACCGGCCCAGAACTACCCGACTGGCTGGCTGACGGCCGCGCTGGCGGAGATCAGCCGGGAGCCGCAGGTGCAGGCGCTGTGCTGGTTCCTGGACGAGGACCGCTCCGGCGACCCGCGTTGGGACCTCTTCAGCCTGACCCGGCAGCCCGGTCAACTGGCCGCGGCCGCCGCTGAGTTCGATGCGCTGCTGCGGGGCAACTCGACGCCGTAACGCCCTTGAAAACTCCGGCCCCCAGGCGGCCCCTGACAGATTTTTGGGATGAGCAAGCGATGACAAACCCAATGATTCATGTGGTTCTGGTTGACGATCATCCCGCGCTGCGGATGGGACTGCGCATCATGCTGGAGCAGGCGCCGGACATCCAGGTGGTGGCCGAGGCGGGCAGCGGCGCGGAAGCCCTGGCCTGCATCGAAGCCCTGCGGCCAGAGGTGGTGGTGCTGGACTGCCAACTGCCTGGCATCAGCGGCATGGAGGTCGCCGCCCAGGTGCGCCGCCTGGGCCTGCCGGTGCATATCCTGGCGCTGAGCGCGTACAGCGATGACCAGGTGGTGCAGAGCATGATCCAGGCGGGCGCGCTCGGCTACGTGTTGAAGGACGAGGCGCCGGCGGTCATTGTCGCGGCGGTGCGCGCCGCGTCCCGCGGTGAAGGGCGCTGGAGCGCCGCCGTGGTGACTAAACTGGCGGCCTGGGCCGTGCGCCCGCCGCCGGCCGCTGAACTTACGGAGCGTGAGCGCGACGTGCTGCGCCTGCTCGGCCGCGGCTGGGACAATCAGCGCATCGGCGCCGAGCTGCACATCAGCGAACGCACCGTGCGCTTCCACCTGCGCAACATCTACGACAAGATCGGCGCCCACACCCGCGCCGAAGCCGTCGTTTGGGCTGTCAATCACAAGCTATAGTTTGTCAGATAAAGACTTGGGGTTCACGATCCGGACTCGAGGCTTCAGCCGGTTATTCTGGGCTACGAGAGCCACCGGCTAAAGCCTCAAGTCCAGAAGATTATCTGAACATCTATGTAACTGCTCACCCTGCAAGCCGATTTGGACAGGATGAACAGGATGAACAGGATTCTTGCTCTGTGGTGTGCAAAACTATCGGCACGAGAGTTCGAATATCCTGTCAATCCTGTGAATCCTGTCTGAATTCCAGGCAGACCCAGCAGTTACCCCTGTGTGAGCCATTTGGTCCCAACCTGTTCGGGTTGGACTTTCATCCTGCCAAAACTGGCAACTCCTTCCTGTCGTCCTGCCCGTTGTCCTCACACCGCCCCCGCGCGATACTCTCCTCACCCGCACCTGTTTCACGCGTTCCCCCCACCGGCATCACCCCCCTTCCCCTACAGATCCCCCCTCCCTGATCTCTGATCTCTGATCTCCAATCTCTCCCCCAAGGACTAACCCATGCTTCGCACCGCCGACACACACCCCTGGCGCATCGCCGATACGAACTGGCTCCAAGTGGGCGCGCAGCTCGCGCTGGCTGGCCTCTGGCTGGCGCTCTTCCGTCCCGTGGGTGACTACCTGCTGATGATCCTCAGTCACGAGCACTACCACACCAACCAGATCATGCTGATTGGCATCCTCGTCCTGGCCGTGCAGCAGATGGTCGGTCGTCCGCTGCGTTTGCGGCTGGACGCGCCGCCGCGGCTGCACTGGCCGCCCCTGCTGCTGGCGCTCGGCGCCAGCCTCGGCTTCCTGGTCGTCGAACGCTTCCTCGACGTCAACAGCTTCTCCGCCGTCCTGGCCGGTCTTGCCACCTACGGCCTGCTCGGCCTGTGGATGCCGCTGCCGGCCTGGCGCCGCAGCCTGCCCGTCGCCCTCCTGCTCATCGGCGTGCTGCCCTTTGGCGATCATCTGCAGACGTTCATCGGCTACCCCATGCGTATCGTCACCGCCGCCATCGTGCGTGACGGGCTGGCCGCGGTCGGCGTTCACACCGTGGGCGTTGACACCATCCTCGTCTTCGAAAACGGCATTTCCCAGGTTGACATCCCGTGCAGCGGCGTCAAGAGCCTCTGGTCTGGCATGATGTTCCTCCTGGCCGCCACCTGGATTCGTCACAAACCGATCAACCTGCGCTGGCTGCTGGTGGCCGGCGTGTTTGGCGTGCTGCTGTTTGCCGCCAACCTGGCCCGCGTCACCGCCCTGGTTGTCGTTGGCCCGGTGGCCGGCTGGCCGCTGCTGGCCGAGATGCTGCACCTGCCGCTGGGCGTGCTCGGCTTCGTGGCCGCCTGCGCCGCGGCCGTGGCCCTGCTCGATCGTTGGGTCGTGAGCGCAGCGCCGCCGGCGGTTGCGCGCAGCGCCCGTCAACCCGCCTGGCTGACGCCCGCGCTCATCATCGCGGTCGCGGCCCTGGCCTGGCTCTACACCCCGCGGCCCGCGGACAGCGCCGGCGCCGCCATCACCCACTGGCAGTTCCCTGCGGAACTGTCCACCCAACCGCTGCCGTTGACCGCCGCAGAGCGGGACTGGCTCATGCGCGACGGCGCGGAGGCAGCCGAACGCTGGCGCTTCGACTGGCGCGGCCTGCGCGGCTCCTTCATCATCGTCACCAGCCGCACCTGGCGCGCCCATCACCAGCCGGAGCGCTGCTTCGAGGTCTACGGCCTGTCGCTGGACGATTCGCGCACGCACCTGGTTGACAGCGACTTCCCCCTGCGCTTCGTGGCCCTGGGCGATGGCGACCATCACAGCGTGCTCAGCGCCAGCTACTGGTTTCAATCCACCACGGCCACCACCGATGACTACGGCGCGCGCATCTGGTCTGATCTGTCAACGCAGCGCACGCGCTGGGTGCTGGTGTCCATTCTTTTCGATAGCGTGGTTGACCCATCTGCCGTGGATGTTGCCGCGCTCTACCGCGGCCTGCAGCAGGCCGTTGCACAGAATTTGGTGGATTCGTAATTGTTCCGGCTGCGCGGCGGCCCAGGTGAGCGATTGAAATCGCGCCTGACGGGCGTACCGCCGGGCGTCCACCTGCGTGGACGCAATGCACTACTTAAGGAGATTGATCAATGACAGACACATCGCCTTCTAAATTTCGCCGTTTCGTCACGGCCTCGTTCTGGGGTTACGGCCTGTTTTGGTCGTGGAACCTCATCTTCCTGGCCTTCATGGCCTTCGGATTCGCCCCTCAACTGTTGCCCAACCTCATCAACAGCGTGCGCACGACCCAGGCGCCGCCGGAGTTCCTGCTCTACGCGCTGTTGATGACGCTCATCCCGCTGGCCGCCGTCGTGCTGGGACTGACCACCCTGCGCCGTGAGCCGCGCAAGCTGCTGGTGCTCGGCTACGGCGTCGAAGGCCCGCTCTTGCTGCTGCTCCTGGCGCGCTTCTTCGTCGTGCGCCAGGCCACGGCCGCGATTTCGCTGACGCTCGCCCTGGCCGGTCTCGGCCTGCTCACCCTGCTCTGGCAGCTTCTGGACCGCAAGATCAACGAGCGCGGACCGTGGGCGTCTGCGCTGCGCCTGGCCGGCCTGACCCTGATGCTGATCCTGGGCGTGTACGCGGCCGTGTGGCTCGCCTTCTATGTCGTTCCCCTCACAACCCTGGTTGTGGAAAGCCTGCTGCATTTCCTGGGCGAGATGTCCCAACATCTGCGCGAGCTTTACCAGGCGCTAACCAGCCCAACCTTCTGGCGCGACCTGCTGCTCAACTGGCAACTGCTGCCGCTGATGGTGTTTGGCGGCCTGCTGGCAGCCTATTCTGGCACCCTGTTGGTGGCCCTGCCCATCGCGGTAACGGTGATCTACGCCCGCGCCTGGCTGGCCGGCCTGGCAACGGCCCGCGCCCGCCTGGGCCGGCCTTTGGCTGCGCTCGTACCGGTCGCGGTGCTCCTGCTGGGCGGCGGTCTGCTGCTGCTGCTCAACCGTCAGCCGCAGGGCAAGGCGTTTGCTCTGCTGGCGCAACCGCCCGCCTCCCCCATCGAAGCACAGGCCCTGCTCAACCGCCAGGACGAGATTCGCGCCGGCCTGCTCAACGCCTACCTGGCCCCTCAGCGCTACATCAGCGCGGTGGGCGAGGTGCGTCATGTGCGCGATCTCTACGCAGAAGCCTTCAACATCCCTTCCGATCAGGCCGGGCGGGTGCAGGCCCTGTATGAATCGGTGGCGCAGCCGCTGCTCTATCAACCGGTCGAGCCGATCCAGCCCAATGCCGGTTGGGACAACCAGGCCCTGCAGCGTGAACCGGCGCAAGCCGCCGAACTGTACGAATCGTTCTTCGACCGGCCGCTGGTCGAAGCGGAACGCCCGGCCGTGGTGGCCGCGGTGCGTGCCACCTGGAACGTAGACGCGGCACCATGAGTGCCTGGCAGGCGGTGGATGATCGCGAGGTGCGTCTCCTGCGCCAGGAGGTGACTGTCACCCCACAGGGCGATTGGGCCGAGATCGAGCTGATCGAGGTCTACCAGAACGTCACCGCGCTGCGGCAGGAGGTGGTCTACTACTTCAGCCTGCCGGAGTCGGCCGTGGTCACCGGGCTGTGGTTAGGCCCCAGCGCGGACCGCGAACATCGCTTCGCCTATCGCATTTCCCCGCGCGGCGCGGCTCCAGGCCGTGTACCGCAACGAGGTGCGCCGCCAGATTGACCCGGCGCTGGTGGAGCAGATCGGCCCGCGGCAGTATCGCCTGCGCATCTTCCCCATTGATCCGCAGCAGATCGAATACGAACCGAACAGCCTGCGCGGCACGATCCAGGAAGGCGAACCGCTCTACATGTGGCTCACCTACCGCACCCTGGCCGTCGAAGGCGCCTGGCCGCTGCCGCAGATGAGCGAAAAACTCAACGTCTATTGGGATGACGCCACCGTGCGCCTGCTCAACGGTCAGCCGCTGGCGCTGGGCGCTGCGGCCGACGAAATCTGGCTGCCGGCCAGCGCCCCGGCCGCCAATGCCGGCGCGCCGGCGACGCACCGGGTTGATTTCCCCGGCAACCGCACGGTCATCGCCCGCCCGCTCAGCGCAGCCGTGCAGCCCGGCCTGCCGGACAAGGTGCGCCTGGCCGTGGTGCTCGATCGCTCGCGCAGCATGGCCGATCAGCAGGCCGCGCTCGAGGCGTCGTTCGAGCGCCTGCGGGCGCTCCTCAGCACAGGCGCGCAGGTTGATATCTACCTGACCGCGTCGCCCTTCCGCGGCGAAGCGCCCTCGCTGGTGCGCCTGGAGGACTTCGACGCCCGCTCCATCCTGACCTTCGGCGGGCAGAACGCGGCCGAGCTGCTGGCGCAGTACACCGATCTGCGTCGCGACCGAACTTATGACGCGGTGCTGGTGCTGACAGACGGCTCTGGCTATGCGTTCGGCGAGGGCGACGTGACCGTGGCCCCATCGCCGGCGCCGGTCTGGCTCGTTCACCTGGGCGGCTTCCCGCTCGGCTACGATGATCCGACCCTGGATGCGGTGCAGGCCAGCGGCGGCGGCGCCGCGGCCAGCGTGGATGAGGCGTTGACCCGGCTTGCCATCGGGCTGAGCGGCCAGGCCGAAGGGGTCATCACCGACATCGTGGATGGCTACGAATGGCTGACCCTGTCCACGGAGATGGCGAACGCGCTGAGTTCGGTTGGCCCTGAGGCGCTGGCCGACGCCAGGCAGTTTGCGCCCTTCGCCGCGCGGCGGCTGATCCTGGCCGAGATGCAGGCCGGGCGCAGCCGGATCACCGACCTGGCCCTGCTCGACCGCCTGCACGCGGTGGCGGTCAACGACAGCATCGTGACGCCGCTGTCTTCGATGATCGTGCTGGTCAACGCGCCGCAGGAGCTTCTGCTGGACAAACTGGAGGCGCAGGACGATCGCTTCCAGCGCGAGCATGAGGATGTGGGCGAGACGATTGCCGCGCCGCCCGTGGCTGCCGTGCCGGAGCCAGAGGAGTGGCTGCTGATCGGCCTGATGGCCGGACTGCTGGTTTGGTACGGCCGATCGAAACGGAGAGAGACTCGCCTGGACGCCGCGGTCCAGTAAAGATGGGGTACACGGATTAACACAGTCTGAGCGACTCTTGACAGGTCGCGCTGGTCTTGTTACAATGCGCGCCGCCAGCAACCAGCACAATTGCGGGAGGCGCTCATGTCAAAACCGATTACACCGGCGGTCAGCGGACAGGAAATCGTCCGTTGACCGCCGGCTCATCCTTCATCAAGCCGCAGTACGGCGGCCGCTGCTTTGCCGACCTGCCCTCCACGATTCAGTACCTGTTGACCGGCGCAGGCCGCGCGGCGCTGGCGCCGGAGATCATGGCCGGGCTGGCCGACCGCTACGACACGATCATCTTCATGTTCATTGACAGCTTCGGCTGGCGCTTCTTCGAGCAGGCGGCGCCCGATTATCCGGCCCTGCAGCGTTTCGTGCAGCACGGCCGGGCGGAGAAGATCACCGCGCAGTTCCCCTCCACAACCGCCGCGCACGTCACCACCATCCACAGCGGCCTGCCTGTCGCGGCCAGCGGCGTCTACGAATGGTTCTACTATACGCGGGAGGAGATGGAAATCCCCCTGTTGATGATCGAGATATGAGAGATTGGCGACTGTGATTTGTCGTTTCGCGGGAGTTTGGGTTACAATACAAGCCCCTGGATCACTTCCCATCAATGCACCGTTTCGATTCAATCAAGGAGGATTTGATGAAGCAATTGCGTTTTCTCACCATCATTGCGGCCCTTGTCCTGCTGGCAGCGCTACTCGGCTCTGCTGCGCTGGCCAATACGACCGCCGTGTCCACGGCCGCAGGCCCTGCGGACACGTTCAACCTCACCCTGCTGCACACCAATGACTTCCATGCCCGCGTAGACGGGCAGAGCGGCATCGGCGGTTCGGCCCGCCTGGCAACCACCATCAACGAGTTCCGCGCCGCCAACAACAATGTCATGTTGGTAGATGCCGGTGACCAGTTCCAGGGTACACTGTTCTATCGTTTGTTCAAGGCCGACATCATCACCCAAACCATGAACCTGCTTGGTTACGACGCGATGACCATCGGCAATCACGAGTTTGACGATGGCCCCGGCCAACTGGCTCGCCTCATCAACGGCGTCAACTTCCCTGTGGTCAGCGCCAACATTGACGCCAGCGAAGAGCCGCTCCTCGCCGGACTCATTGCGCCTTCGGCGGTCGTCACAATCAATGGCGAGCAGATCGGCGTGGTGGGTGTCACCACGCAGGAAACACCCATCCTGTCCAGCCCTGGCCCCAACGTCCACTTCTCGGACGAAGTGGCGGCGGTACAGGCGGCTGTGGATCAGCTCACGGCCCAGGGCATTAACAAGGTTGTGGTGCTGACGCACATCGGCTATGTTGAAGACGTCGCGCTGGCGCAGGCCGTGCATGGTGTGGACATCATCGTCGGCGGCCACAGTCACACCTTCATCTATACACCAGAGACGGCGCCTGTCAACGGTGACATACCGGTTGGCCCGTATCCGACGGTCGCCAATGGCACCGACGGCAACCCCGTGCTCGTGGTCACCGCCTTCCAGTGGAGCCGCTACCTCGGTCATCTGGATGTCACCTTTGACGAGACCGGCGTGGCGACGGCCTGGGGCGGCGATCCCATCTACATGGGCGCCGCAGTGGCGCAGGACCCGACCGTGCAGGCCCTGGTAGATTCCTATCGCGCCGAAGTGGACGTGCTGCGCAACACCTTCATTGGCGAAACCACGGTCGAGCTGCCCATCATTGTGGGTGGTCAGCAGATCTGCCGCGCCGGTGAGTGTCTGATGGGCAACCTGGTGACGGACGCCATGCTGCGCCGCGTCAACATGATTGACCCGAATATGCACTATGACTTTGCCATCACCAATGGCGGCGGTCTGCGTGCACCGATTGACGTCGGGCCGATCAGCATTGGCGAAGTCTTTGAAGTGCTGCCCTTCGGCAACACCATTGCTACGTTTGGCTTGCGCGGCAGCGATGTCGTGGCTGCCCTGGAAAACGGCGTCAGCCGTGTGGGCCTCGGCAGCAATGGCCGCTTCCCGCAGGTCAGTGGCATCCGCTTCAAGTTCAATCTGAAGTTCCCGGTTGGCTCCCGCGTGAGCGAGGTGGAAGTCTGGGATGGCACAAGCTACCAGCCCATCGAGCCGGATCGCGTCTACAACGTGGCCAGCAACAACTTCATGCGCCTCGGCGGTGACGGCTATACGGTCTTCTTGACCAACGCCATCAACCCGTACGACTTTGGGCCGGGGCTTGAAGATGCCGTGATGGACTACGTCACCGTCATGTCGCCCATTACGCCCATGATTGAAGGACGTATCACCCAAGTCACCGTCACCGATGCCATCCAGGTCGTCCCAACCACCGCGATGGTGGGCGAGACGGCTACCGTTAGCGTGAGCACCAGCAACACCGGTGGCGTGAATGGTATCATGCACATCGTCCCCTTCGATGCGAACCAGGTTGAGTACGTGGAAGGCAGCGCCACGAACGGCGCCTTCCCGGTGCGCGTACCCCTGAACGTGGCGATGAACCTGCTGAAGAATGGCGGCGCCGCGGCCCTCAAGGCGGCTGCACCTGAGACCAGCGGCGTGGTTGCTGTGGCCTGGGTTGGCAATCAGGCGCCTGATCAGACCGTGGCGTTTGACTTCCAGCTCAAGGTGCTGCCAGGCGCCGCGGGCGCCGGTGTCAACCTCACCGTGAAATCCTACGTGCTGAACACCGAAGTGGGCTCGGCCACGACCACGCTCAGCGTGCCGGCGCTCAACGCCTATGAGATGACATTCCAGAACGGCGCCAATGGCTACAGCGGCACCGATGACACCTACCTCGATGCCTGGATGTCCACAACGACCTACGGCGCGGGGAGTAACTTCTACATCCGCCAGCCGGGCATCAAGACCGCGCTGGTCAAGTTCGACCTATCGAGCGTCACCGCGATGGCGCAGGTCAGCCAGGCCCAGATCGGTCTTTACGTCACCTATGGCAGCGGCAACGCCGTCACCATGGAAGCCTACGAAGTCACCAGGGTTTGGGCGGAAGACAGCGCAAGCTGGATGGACGCCGCGGCCGGGATGCCGTGGGAAATGCCGGGGGCGATGGGCCCCAGCGATCACGCCGCGACGTTCAGCGACCGCGTCTCCTTTGGCGGCGGCGGGCGTTGGGTCTGGTTCGACGTGACCAGCTCGGCCCAGATGTGGGTCGGTGATCCGGGCAGCAACAACGGCATCGTCATCATGGGCAGCGGCGCGACCAACTCCGAACTGGAGTTCACCGCGTCCGAGTACGTCGTGACCTTTGTACGACCGCAGCTCAAACTGATCTACCAGGCGCCGTGAAGCAATCAAGGCTGGGCGTGGGAACACATCCTGCCTGCATGAGATTGGCACAGGCATAGAGACGTAAGAATCAAACAAGGCACCGGGCTTTCGATCTGATCGAAAGCCCGGTGTTTTTGATGCGCCTATGGCAGCGCTTCCGTGATGCGGCCCTGGCAGCGATCGCCAGGGGGTGGCTGGAGCGGAACGAGATTGCGTATACGGAGGCGTAGGTCCGTGGTCTCAGAGAAGCTGGACCGGGAGTCATAGAAGTCGCCATGCAAGAATCAGCTTGAAGCCCTGGCCTGCTCGTCTCGCGCCATGCTCTCCTCCCACGTCAGGCCGGCATCCAGGTCCGGTATCAGGAAGCGGACGCCCTGGTTGTCGTTGGGATTGAGCCGCAACATCAGGGCGAACACCTGATGCGCCGCGTGCGTCTGGCCCAGACGCCAGAGACAAAGCCCCTTGCCGTGCAGCGCCCGCATATAGGGTCGCGAGTCCAGGTCCAGCCAGAACGGCCCTTCGTACGTCTTCGGATCGCCAATCGTGCGCGCCAGCGCAGCCGCCTCGCCGCGCTTGTAACAGGCCAACGCGTCTTCCACCCGATTCTCCTCGAGGCGCAGGATGCCCAGATGCACCCAGGCGTCGGCATGACCTGCATCCAGGCGCAACGCTTCCCGGTAGTATGCCTCGGCTGCAACGTTCCATCCCACCCAGCGGTGATCCATGCCGCGGTCGAACAGGTACTCGCCCCACGCTCGACGCATCGCCTCGTCGTCATCTCGAAGCGCCAGCCGATAGTCGCCTGGAGGACTCGGGTAAGCGTGAGGATCAGGCCGCACCTTCATCGTGCGTTCCAGGCTATCCACAGTCTTCTCGGCCAACCGGAAGCTATGCTCCCCGACGATAAAGTCCATGTCGCCGCGCAGAACGGCCTCCAGCGGGTCGGGAGGCAGCGGGTCGCTATAGGCGCCCCGCACGACCAAACGGGGGATCAGGTAGTAGTCGGGCAGGCCGTCGCGCGCTTCACGCAAGACCTCGACGGCTGCATCGGTCAGCGCCTGGTTACGCGCCGCCATGGCGGACTCATCGCGTGTGTCCTGACGCGCCAGTTCGATGGCATAGCGTCGTTCTGTCACGTCGAGCACGCGCACGATCAGGGCGTCGTCGGTTGTGGCGCTCTGCTGGCGGAGCCAGTCCGCCAACGTAGGGTTTGGTAGGAAACCCCAGGCGCGCAAGCCGCAGATGATCGATCTGGGCTGGGATCGTGAAGCCATCGCCCGCGACGAGCGTTACCTCGTGGGGTCGCGCAAGGACATCGGCAAAGAAGGTTGGCCAAAACGCCAGCAAGTCCTCCTCGTGGAGGATTACCTGGCCGGACGCCAGATCCAGGTCGGTCAACGGCTGGCGGAAACAGTTTGCGGCCAGGCTATGCGGCCACCACACGTAGTGCGCCGGCCGGCCGCCCAGGCTGATCGCCAGGGGTAAGCTGCCCAGCGTGTTGCGGATCGTTACCTCTGGCTTGGCGGTATCTACCGGTCGCAGCAGGCGCACGCGCGCCAGGATTTCGGTCAATGTAAGTGCCCGCTCCGCGAGGCGCAACACCTCGGCGACGGTTTGGGAAATCGAGAGGCTCATGAATACTCCTTTGGTAACTGCAGTTCAAGCTGACCACAAACAGAATATCACAGTTCATGGGTGGTGTCAATCAAAAAGCCGGCTATTTCTGATTGACAGCAACCCGTTCCCGCGCTACGATACGGGCGCATTAGAGTTTATGTACAATAAGAAGCCGTGTAACGGCATCCCTCCGCCGCCCCTGAATCGTCCCAACTGGTGGGGCGTACACGCCATTTCAACGCACATTTCTTGATGTCAGTGGGGAAAAACCTTATTGTGCATAAACTCTATTGCACAGTGAAGGAGCCATGTTCACAGCCCACTGCCTCACGCCGGCGGCCGCCGGCAAGACAACCTGTGTGCTGAACGCTGCCCGGCAGGCGGCTACAAAGGCCGGCCGGCATTGTACTGGAGTTCTAATGGAGTTCTAATGGAGAAGCAACTGATGACTAAAGTTGTCCACCTGCGTGACGTCATGAGCGAGATGCAAGTGATGAACGACGAGTGTCTCGCCTTCTTGAACCGGGTCACCGGCGAGCTGTGTACACTCGCCGGCGAGGAAATCCGCGCGGTCGAGGGAGATCGTGACCTGGAGGAGTATCCCGATTGGCAGCACGACGACATTCGTCAGGCTGACGAGATCCTCAACTCCGAAGACTGGCTGGAACTGCCAACTACGTACGACATCCACGAGTGGGAGATCATGCGCGACTTCTCTGACGCCGTGGACGATGAGCGGCTGCGCAACGAACTACTTGACGCCGTCCACGGCAAAGGTGCATTCCGGCACTTCAAGGATACGATCCGCTATCGCGGCATCGAAGATGCCTGGCAGCGCTTCCGTGATGCGGCCCTGGCAGCGATCGCCAGGAGTTGGCTGGAGCGGAACGAGATTGCGTATACGGAGGCGTAGGTCCGTATTCAAGGACGACGCTTGCGGCTAGTTCTTGGAATGCTCGGCGCCAGGGAGATTAACAGCTTCGTTCGGCACTTTGCAGCGTCAAGGTCAGGTTGATTTGCCGGCTCACCGTCGGGCCGTGGATGTGGATCTCGTATTTCGGTGCATCGGATGGCTCGGTAGGTTTGACCGGCTCATCCGGCTCCTCAGGTGGTGCAAGCCCTCCCTGCCTTCTCCGCGTAGTATGCCATTAGCCGCTTGGTCAGCCGGTCGTACTCGCTCTGGCTGGTGAATTTGAGCCGTTCCAGCAGCAGATCGGGAAAGTCGTCGGTGCTGTTGACCGTAAAGGTCGCGGCGGGGGTCTCTGCCTGGGCGCGGCTGGTTGCGGCCAGCGCCGCGGGGCCAATGGCCGCCAGCAGACCAGCGGCGGTCAGCGCGACCAGGATGATGATCGTGCGCGGGGAGCGGTACAGACCCTGGATCATGGATGGTATCTCCTTCAGTGCGAATCATTCACCCGCCTGCCCCGGCAGCGCCAGGCAGAAGGGCGGCGGAGATTGTACCGCATCAGGAGGAAATGTCAATGGCCTGGCGGGGGACAATGGTTGTGCTTGGTGTCTTAACAAACCCGTCCACCTTATTCTAGCCATTGCCCACGCCTGGCGCTAGATCACCGAGAGCCCGATGGACCTAAGGTACTCAAATGTCTCATCATAGAACTCCGGCTTGCGCGTTGCGTCTTCCTCGTCCCCGGGCGGAACAACAATCACCATGCCTTGTCTCGCGCGCGTCAACAAGACCCGATAGGCGTTCTTGAGATATTGTTGACGTTCACTTTTGTGAATACGTGTCCACTTGCTGCCCACGAAGGACCAGTGCAACCAACCAGCGGGTGAGAAGCGAAAATCAGCATCCCAAGTCACACAAACCCAATCTAGCTCAAGCCCTTGAATCTGAAATTCGGTTGCCACATCCTCAAGATAGTAGGATGAACGCGTGTCTTCTTTACCATCAAGAAACCAATGAATAGGGTCAACAGGAGAGCGGACATCGATTGCGTGGGGTTTCAAGCGCAATGCCTGGGATGAAACGATAAGTCCATAACGTTCAGACCCGCGCGCTTGCTCCTTCAGCCAGCGCTTCGCTTTGACGAGGTCTCTGGTGAGCACGATCGGATAGCTTCTCAGTTCGGCTAGAGTCTGCGCGGCCTCCTCGGACTGGATATCCAGGATCTGTTTGATTAGGAGTGAGACTTTCTCAGCCCGAAACGAGCGTAGGGAAACGGACAGATGGAGTTCATCCTTGAAGAAGACTTTGGGCAACTCTTGGATTTGTCGTAGGGTCGCGGATGCAGCGTACTCACTATCGTGCAGATGCGGCGAAATGTAGACGCACCAATGGCTGAAAGATCGTTTCAGCGCGTCCAACCACTCGGAGATACCGGCTTCACCGGTATTGATCTCCTGTCCACCACCTACGAGACAGACCACGATCGCCCAATCGGGATGACGGTCCAAGCATGAAATCAGAAACTCTGGCTCGGATAACGCAAAACCTGCTATGTTCCTTTTTTGGCGCATGAACGTCGCCGTCTGTTGTTTGTCCCACGCTCGTTGCGCTTCATCAAACAGGGCGACATGCTCTAGCGGCGGCCTGCTTTCGTCGATTAGGCACTCGTCGCGGAAGTTATGAACATTCTGCACGAAGAGCTTGACCTCGCTAAGAGCCTTGCTCTTCGTCACTTTGTCACCTTTTTGCTTGGCCCGTTGAACTTGATCTCGCGCCAAGGCCTCGCGCAGAACCGCGACAAGTGGTCCATTACCGGACAGAAAGACGCTATAGAGTTCGCTGTCTTTGTCGATATGGATCGTCGCCACGTTAAGACCAACTAACGTTTTGCCTGCACCAGGCACTCCAGTTACAAAGCAGATGGCTTTTTGGGATGAACGTCGTGACGCGACAATGATGTCCCCGATTGCTTGGGCAGTGTCTCGCAGATTGATGGCGCCTGCGTCGCTGCGAGAGATTTCACTGACAGAATGGCCATTGTACAGCGCGATAGCCGCTTCAATGATGGTCGGTACTGGTTGATACCGTCCAGATTCCCATTGATCAGCAGTGATATCTGGCCCATCTGACAGAGCCAGTACCTGTTCGATTATTGCTTTCAGTAACGCAGGGCTGCTCTTGATTGGCAGCAATAAGCGGTCAGTATCGTTCCGAAATCCAATTGTGGCAGATTCAACCTTGGCAAGCGTAGCGATCAAGATCGGGACAATGTGAGCGGCGTGGCTCGGTTCGTGGAAGTTCTGCAGGTCAAGTGCATAGTCCCAGACTTGGTCTATAGCATATGCAGGGAAATGATGCTCACCGACCTTGAATTCCAGCACGAAGATGACGGACTTTATTAGCAGGACGACATCGATGCGTCTCCCCATCCGGGGTATAGCGTACTCAAAGTAGATTCCCCCTTCATATGCGGTTAGTGTCGCCTGAAGAATGCGTATTTCCTCTACCCAGGCATCGCGCTGAGTCTGCTCTAGCGCAAACTCGTTGGCCTGCACCAGTCGCGCAAGTACGTCACCGGTGCTCTTCCGGCAAAACGATGAAATGGCATCTGAGTAGTAAGAGCGATTCATCGCGCTACACTCTGATTAGTGCGTTCCAGCCTGGCGAGGTTCATGTCAATGCCTTGCAACATCATATGTCTATGCCTTCGTGACCGCATCTCAGTAGCATTGATGACGTTTGCTACGATCTCTTCCGAGTCAGGGTGCGCAATCGGTAAGCTTACCGCTCGACGGAGTCACGTCAGGATCGCCGTTCTCCAGAGCGGCATCAAGATAGGCCGCCCTGTCGTCTTCAGTTCTAAGATGCCCGGTAGCACCCAAAGAACGGGTTTCGATGGTCTTGTGTGTCATACTTGATGAGACAAACTACGGCTCACCCTCAGCCATGAACTCCAACGCCGCCTGCGTCATCAAGCCCAACCGGGACTCGCCGCGGCGTGCGGCGGAGCTGTCTATCCGGCTGAGAACACGCTCTGTGATGGTCACGTTGACGCCGTAATCACTATCGGGTCTTTGTGAACAACACATGGAACTCGAGTATCGCCACCCGGATGGCAAGCCCCGGCCTGTGTGCAGAAGGGCTGAACGGACCGGCGAACTGACGAGTCGCCCCTTGCGATCACGCCGAAGCCCGCCGGCTGGGACTACCCAGCAGGCAGCCCTCCACGACTTGCGGCTAATCGAACATGGACGCTACACCTGCAAACGCTATCAGCTAATCAGGAATCTCATTGACGCTCGCCGGAGCGAGCGTGGAATTGACCGTAGTATAGCGCAGGTCACTTCAGGCGACAAGTGATTGGGCGTAACTGCAGCAGTTCCAAATGTATATTTGAGCCAAAATCAGTTAAAACAGTAGCGTTTAATAGCACAGGCAAGAGGGAGTGATCTATGGCAGCGACGCTAACCTTTGACGACTGGCAGCGCCATTCTGGCAAGTGTTCGAGTTATTGCAGAAGGGTGATGACCTGCAAAAGTATCAGGGCTGCTTCGGTCGCTGGTTAGTTGCCATAGATGGCACGCAATACTTCGGTTCGCAGAAGATTCATTGTCCGCAATGCACGACGCGCGTGGTCAACGGATGCACGCACTATTCGCACGTGCTGGTTGCGCCGGTGATCGTCGCACCGGGCGAAAACCGTGTGATTGCGCTGGAACCCGAGTTCGTGCAACCGCAAGATGGGTGCGAGAAACAAGACTGCGAGTTGCTGACCGCATCCAACCACTCCTGATCGCATCGTGTCGGCCATGATGTCACCCCCCGGCCTCCACCTACACCGTGGCCCCCATCCACACCCCCAGTCTGCACCTGCATTTAGAATTCTTGCGGCGCGCTCGGTTGATAGCTTGGCTTTGACCTGCCTTCACGCCGTCCCCTAAAACCAGGCATCCACAGCCGCACGGGTTTCCGGGCTAAAAGCAGCGAACTCTTCGTCGGTGATGAGGTTGTGTTGACGCCACAGGACCAGGTGGCTCAGGGCATGCGAGCGACTCCACCTGTTGAAGCTGTCGGCCACCAGTTGATCCCGCTCCTGGATATGGCGGTACAACGCCAGATAGGCGGAGTGGCAACCGCCATCTTCGGCTGCGGCGATCAGGCCCTGCGCCTCGTCCAGGATAAGTCGGCACAGCCGTTGCAGCGCCGACGCCTTGAGTCGGGAAAGGTGTCTCCAATCTCCCTCGGGAAATAACATCGTAGCCTCCCAGTCGCCTTCTAATTCGAGAGCAGATCAAGAGGCAAGTTGCTCTTCGATCTGCGCTATCCCTTCTGCCGCCTGCTCCCGCGCCGCCGCAAGCTCCTGCCGGCGCTCCTCGAGCACGACCTTCGTTTCGCTGTCCAGCGTTCGCCCCAGGTCCTTGTCCAGCGCGGCGATGCGCTTCGAGAGCGTCTCGTAGCGGCGCTGCCATTCGGCCAACTGCTGCTGAGGATGACGCTGCGCGATGGACCCGCTCGCCGGCCCGCGGCCGCCTGTGACGATGTTGCCGCCGCTGGCGGCCTGCGCGCCGTCGCCCTGGGCGATGGCGCCGGAGCCGGTGAGGGTTGCTTGATAGGAAGTGCTGGTCTGAGGACGCGCCGGCGCTGCATCTGCGTCTGACGCCAGCAGCCGGCCGGCAAATTCCCGGTAGCGCGCCGGGTTGATCTCCTGGATCAGCGCGGCCAGCCGCGCCATCTGTCCGCTGCGCGGCGTGATCGAGCAGGAGTTGCACGCGCTGATGGCGCGTCTGCCCCGCGGCGAATTGATCGTAAACCGGCCGGAAGTGATCGAACGCCAGGGCTGTGAGCTCGTCTTCGCTGAGGGCCGCGCTGATCAGGTCACGCAGCGCAGCCGTGTTGTACCGTGTGGTCACAGGGTCGCTCCTTTGCTGACAGATCGAGCCACAGAATAGCACAACTCCGGCAGCGCGTCAATCGAGCCGCGGCGCGCTCGATGGGCGGCAATGGCAGCGGTCCACGCTGATGCGGGCAAGCAATGAAATCAGTCATCTTCGTTCTCTTCGCACCGACCTGCGCAACGCGCCCGCAGTTGTCCGAAAGCCACAGGCAGTTCCGGGGCCGGCTCCGCATACCCCAGTTCTTCCCAAATGGCGATCATGCTGTCGCAGAACCAGATGGTTTCGTCTGGATGACCGTCTTCGGCATGTGCGGACCATACCGCGACCAGGTAGTCGAGCACCTGCGCCAGGGTGCGTGCGTTGAAGGAAGCCGCGTAGGCGCAGGCCTCGGCATAGTGACGCAGCACAAGCTCGCTGTTCGGTTGGGCCGTCAGGCGCTCCAGGTCTCCGCGCAACTGGCAGATCCAGGTCTGGCAATCGGGGTATTCCGCGCTCTCGGCGATCACCCAGGCGGCATCGAGATGGGTACTTGCCTCCTCCCACTCCTCCCGCAGCGCGGCCAGTCTGGCCAGACCGAGCCAGGTGAACGCCTCGATACGAGCATCCCCCTGCTCCTGCGCCAACGCCAGCGCCTCTCGATAGGCATCCTCGGCTTCGGTGTGTCGGCGAAGAGTCAGGTAGAGGCCGGCCAGATTCAACCAGGTGTGCTTCAGGCTGCGCCGGTCGCCAGCCGTCTGCTTGCGTGCCAACGCAGCCATATAGGTCGCTTCGGCTTCGCCATGCAGCCCCAACGTCCTGTAGGCGTCGCCGAGGCTGGTCAATACCTGACCCTCCAGGTGCGCATCGCCCAGATCGCGCGCCAACGCCAGCGCCTCCTCGTGGTAGTCCCGACCCTGCTGGTGGTTCCCCAACAGCCAGGCAACGTTGCCCAGGTTGGTCAGCGCCTGCACCTGTCCGTAGAGATTACCGGTCACCTGGAAGGCTGCCAGGCTGCGCTCGTAATGCCCGGCCGCGGTTGTCCACTCACCACGCGCCTCGGCGACCAATCCCAGGCTGTTGATCGTCTCAGCCAGCCCGTGGCGGTCGCCCAGCGCCTCCTGAATGGCGGCGGCAGCCGCGTAGAGCTCGGCTGCCGCTATCAGTTGCCCGCGCGTCCAGGCCACCGAACCGCGGTTGTGCAGCAGCGCAGCCTCGGTTTCCCGATCGCCCGCCGCGCGAGCGATGTCCAGCGCTTCCGAGAATCGCTCATCGGCCGCGGCGAGCTGGCCCTGGCCGTACAGGGCCAGGCCCAGGCCATTCAGGATGCCGGCGCGCGTGGGCGCGCCTGGCAGCTCCTCGGCCAGCGCCAGCGCTTCGTGATACAGATCGGCAACCTCCGCCAATGGCCGGTCGAGCCGGCGCAGCACGTTGGCCAGGCCGTTGAGCGCCGCGACCTGCCCGCGCACGGAGCCAGCCGCGCGGTGCAGAGCCAGCGAGCGTTGATAAGCTGCGGTGGCGCCCGCCCAATCCCCGCGCTTGACCAGCAGTGTGCCTTCCGAATAGCGAACCACGCCCTGCGCGTTCTCGTCCAGCGAGCGACCTTTGAGCATTCGCAGCAGAATCGCTGCCCGGTCGAGTTGCCACCCATCGCATGCCGCAAGGAACGTCGCCTGCCAGCGCGCCAACGCCCCCGGCGCCTGTGCGGACAGCCCGGTCGCGATCATCTCGATCTCATAGTCGGCTTCATGGTCGTGGTTGTGGGTCTGTTGGCTCATTTTCCGTAAAGTGCTGCTGCGCCTGGGCGCTATCCCCGATGATCACTCCCTGGGCCGGCCCGTGGATGTGGATCTCATACTTGGCCGCGGCCGGGGTCTCGGATGATTTGGCCGTCTGGTTTGCGCTCTCCGGTTCTTCAATTCCGGCCTTCTCCGCATAGTACGCCATCAGCCGCCTGGTCAGCCGGTCGTACTCGCCTGAGCTGGTGAACTTGAGCCGCTCCAGCAGCAGCTCCCGGATCTTGTCGTGGAACTTGAGACCGTAGGGGTGGCGCTCCACGAAGGAGTGCCGTTTCAGCTTGTCGTAGATCTTGCGTGCGTCATCCTGGCTGATTTGCAGGATCACGCTGATCGTCTCTGGGTCGAACCAGCGCGCTACCACGCCCTTCTCCAGGAATGCCTGCACCTCAGCGACCCGCCCGCGGCGCAGGATGCGTTCCAGCAGCTCGGTGGCGATCCGATCTCGGTCGGCGCTGCTCTCCAGCGCGCCTACCTGCTCCCAGCCACCAGCTTCCTTCGCCAGGTGCCGCACCAGCACGAGCAACAGCGGATAACCGCCGGTGAAGCGGTAGACCTCATCGAGCGCGACCGGATCGGTCAGACCGTAGTGTCGCAGGTAGGCCTTGGCGTCCACTTCATCCAGCTCGCGCAGCGGTTGGCTGCTGACCGCGTCGCCGTGCTCGCTCCAGTCGAAATTGACCCGGTGCAGCTCATTGCGACCCAGGATCACGAGCCGCGCCTGGGCGGCAGACCGGGCGCCAGCGTCCGGCAGACCCAATCGTCCAGCCCTTCCATCTCCTCATAGGTGTCAATCAGCAGCGCGACCGGCCGGCGCAGCTCAGTTAAGCCGGCAGCCAGGCCATTCATGAAGCTGCTGGTCAGCGCGCGTTCGGCCCCGCGCAGATAGCGCTCCATGGCAAAGCGGTTGCTGGCCGTGCGCTTGACCGCCTCGGTGACCGCGCCCCCCAGGCCGCCCAGGATACTTCCCAGGCCGGCGGGGTCCTTGACGTTGCCCACGACATCGAAGAGTGCCGCGATCCCCCCGCCCTGCTGCAGCACCTGGTTGATGATCAGGTAGTCGTGGAACTGCCGGTCGAACGCGCGCAATCCGTCTGCCAGCTTCTCGCCGGCCGGGCTGGCGGTTAATCCCGTCATGAACAGGCCCAGGATGCGATCAGGCGTCAGGTCGGGCTGGATGCCGTCCACGGCTGCCATCGGAATGCCGCGCGCCTGCGCGTGGCCCAGCAGCTTACCGCCCACCACGGTCTTGCCAATGCCACCGGGGCCGTAGATCTCCAGCCAACGGTAGGGCGTGCGGCCGGCCAGCAGGTCATCGAACAGTGCAACCTCGGCCTGGCGGCCGACGACGAACTCAGGTGTTGGCATCATTCTCCTCCTGATCAATTTCCTCGACGGAAGCCGCTTCTGCATCCGATTCGTCGCTGGTTTCCCTCACCTCTGTGATCAGTTCCAGGTTGCGACGTACATCGGCGGCCGTGACCATATCCCCGACAGATTCGAGAACCGCCAGTGCGTCCGACCAGACGGCATCGGCAGCTTCGATCTCGTACTGGCGAAACAGCACGCCACCCAGGTTGTTGCGCGCTTGGGCCGCCTCGCGGCGGTGGCCCAAGCGGTCGTAGAGGCCGACCGCCTGCTCATAGTTGCGCCGCGCCAGCGCCAGGTCACCGGCGGCCCGCGCAAAGTTGTTCACTTCCCACTACCTCATCGTGTCTTCCAATGGCCAAGGTGAGATTGCGCAGCGCCTCCTGAATACCGCGTTCGTCACCGAGTTCCTGCGCCAATTCCAGGCTTTCCTGAAAGAATGCCAACGCTCTGCCATAGTCTGCTTGCGCGTAGGCTAACCCACCGAGGTTGTTGAGCAACCCGATCTTGTCGAACACGACATCCAGTTGATCCATCGAGTTCAGCGCCGACTGCCAGAGAGCCGCTGCCATGTCAAGGTCACCTTCTTCGTAGGCCACGTTGCCCAGATTGCCTTCCACCTGGGCGTGCAAGTAAGGATCGTCGGCCACGGAAGCGAGGAGATCGAGCGCGCCTGTAAGCGCATTGCGGGCCTCGATCAACCGGCCCGTTCGCCAAAGGGCTTCCCCCAGATGGTTGAGCATGAAGGCCGCCTGTTGGTGATCCCCCAGCGCTTCGGAGGCGCTGAGGGCTTGCCGAAAGTAGCCGACCGCCTGATCTGTTAGCTTTTGATGCTCCAGGTCCAACCCGACATGGCTGAGGCTCTCGGCTACCAAGTGCGGGTTCTCAACGACCCGCGCAAGCACCAACGCTTGTTCGTGGGCTTCACGAGCATCCTCGGCATTACCTTGCAGGCGCAGCACCATGCCCAGGTCGTTGAGGATCAGGACACCGTCCTCGACCTCTTGGCTGCCTTCGAGCAGATCCAGCGCTCGTTTGAACCGCTCCGTTGCCCGGTTCCAATCGCCCAATTGCGCCTCGAGCATCCCTTCGCAGTGATGGACCCGGGCGCGATCCGCCGCGCTCAGGGTGAGCTGTCTGATCCCACGCAGCAGGCGCCGGGCCTGGGTCAGTCGCCATGAGACCCGCGTATCATCGAACGCATCGAACCACAACGCGATGCCGGCTTCATTGGTCGCTGCCAGGTACAGCCACTCTGCTAGATAGATCTCCGAATCGCTGTTCACGTTCCTGACTTCCCGGCACGTGCCCCGGCTACTGGCTGAGGAATCAGGCCGTTGATCTCCGCGATCCCATCCTTCACCCACTCCGCCAGTTCCATCTGCTCCCAAAACTCGATCACATACCGGCACACGAACGCGGCGTCCTCCGCCTGGCCATGCTCGATCAATTCTCGCACGTTGCGGCCGATGGTGTCCAAGCCCATACGGTAGCGCCGCTCGTCGCCGTGCTGGCGAGCGACCGCAGCCGCGGTGGCGTAGTAATTGTACGCTTGCAGCAGCCGTTCGTCCATTGCGGCATCACCCAAGAGCCAGGCGATGGTCACGAGCCAGCGACCAGCATCGTGCTCCTGCGCCAGGTCCCACGCTGGCCGCAGGATTTCGGCGAGCTGCGCTACTCCCTGTCCCTCATCGCGCGCGATCACGCCGAATTTGTAGAGGGTTTCGACCTGGGCGAGGATGTCCCCGCGCCGGCGCTGCAAGTCGAGCGCCTCGGTGAGCAGCGCCCGGGCCTCGTCGAAGCGGCCTTGCATCGAACGCAGGATTGCCAGCCCGCCCAACGCCCTGTCCTGCACGCGTAGATCCCCCAACTGGCGGCCTGTCTCCACGGCCGCCAAATAGAGCGATTCGGCCTCGGATCGCCGGTCCAGATCGCGCAGTGCGCTGGCCAGATTGACCTGGCTGATCCCGATATCCGCTGTCGCGCCCGCGACTTGCTGGAGCGTCAGGCTGCGCTGATGGGCCGCCAACGCGTCTTCCAACCGGTGCTCCAGACCGTCCACCTGCCCCAGGTTGCCCCACATCAGCGCCTGGCCGCGGACATCTCCCAACGCTTCGTAGTGGGCCAACGCCTCGTAGTAACACGAACGCGCCTGGTCGAGCTTCCCCTGGATTTGATAGACTGCACCCAGATTGCCTAGTGCCTGCGCCTGGCCGCCCAGGTCTTGCACCTGTTGGGCTGCTCCCAGGCTTTGAGTATAGTAGTCGCTGGCCTGGTCGAGGCGCCCCTGCTGTCGTGCCAGCAATCCCAGACTATTGAGCACATCAACGATCGGCCGTTGGTCGCCGAACCTGCGGAAGATCTGGAGCGCCTCTACGTACGATGCGGAAGCCCGTGCCAGATCACCGCGGCGGCGATAGACCTGCCCCAGGTTGATTTGCGTCCGGGCCACGCCTTGCGGCTGGCTCAACCGATCGTACAGCGCCCGGGCCCGCTCCAACTCAGCGGCGCCGGGCGTATCATCGCCCAGGCTGACGAGCGCCAATCCCAGGTTGTTGCGCATCATCGCCTCTTCGCTGCTGCCGGCCCAGCCAGGTAACAAGCGTGCCAGCGCCTGCCGATAGTAAGAAACGGCCTCACCCAACGCACCGCGCCTGATGGAGCGTGCCTAAGTCGTTGAGCACCCGGCTGGCGTTGAAATCGTCGCTGGTCTCGTCGAATAGCGCCAGGCTGCGCAGGAAATCAGCCTCGCCGCGGTCGTAGTCCTCCAGCAGCAGCTCCAACAGCGCCTGGCAGCGCAGCGCAATGGCCTGGCTGTGCGGCGAAAGCTGGACGCCGCTGCGCTTGATGCCGGCCAGGAGCAATCTGCATTCAGCGACTGCATTGTCCATCCAGGCATGCACAAAACGGTCGGCCCAGCGGTAGGCGCCGGCGTGTTCGTCCTGGGCGATGGCGAGCCGGAAGAACTCGATCTGATGAGCGCTGCCTGGCGCTGGACTGGATGTCATGGTCGTCTCTTCATGCCTCGTTTGATTCTTCCAACAGAGCCTCCACCTGGTTGAGCACAGCGGCATGGACAGGAGCATTCGAGTGTCCGTGGATTTGCTCCATCGCTACGGCACGCCGCAGAAAACCAACCGCGTCCTGGAAGTTACCCTGTTGACCAAGCAGCATACCGAGATTCCAACTGCCGGTTGCTTCTGAGCGCCAATCTTCTGACTCTCGCGCGACATCAACGGCCCGGCGATAGAGGGTTAATGCCTGTTCGAGGTCACCACCGGCGAGATACGCATTGCCCAATGCGTTGAGTACCATGCTGGCTGACCGTAGATCGTCGAGATTTGTGAAAATCGTCAGAGCCTGCTCTTGGTTAGCTATGGCGCCTTCCAGATCGCTCATCGCGAGAAGGATTGTTCCAAGATTGCTCAAGAGGCTCGCTTCTCGTCTGCGGTCTGGAATCTGGCGAGCGAGCACCAGCGCCTGTTGATAGAGTTCAGCGGCACGCAACCGGTCACCGGTTTCCGCATAGGTCGTGGCCAACCCATCGGTCAAAGCACATTGGCCGGCACGATCTTGGATCTCTTGGGCCAGGGGCAGCGCCTCTTCGAAGCACTTACGCGCTTCGGCGATCTCACCAAGGGTGAGGTAGAAGTTACCGAGGTTGCCCAGGATCGTCTCCTGGTGCCAAGGGCTGCTCGCAGCGCCTCTCGCCAGCGCCAGCGCTTGCTGAAAGCGAGCAAGCGCCTGATCATTCTCACCGACCAGCCCACACAGAGTTTCTAACTCGCTCAGCCACGACATCTCGCCGTCCGCATCGCCAATCATCTGGGCCAACCTCAAAGCTTGCTCGGCATAGTGCATGGCTGTCGAGACTCGACCCATTATCCGGTATGCTCCAGCCAATCCACCCAGGCATGTGCTCTCATTGTCGCGGTCTCCGATTCGTCGGGCTATATCGAGCGCCTGTTCGTAGGCCTCGATGCAAGCGCGGATATCGCCAGCCATCCCACGTGCCAGTGCCAGGTTGATCAGCGCCGTTGCCTCGGCGTGCCGATCCGCGCTTTCTCGCGCGATCTGGAGCACCTCTTCCAGGCGTGGGACAGCCCGGTCGAGATCGCCAGCGTCCAGATAGAGGTTAGCCAGGTTGCCGAGTGCGGAACCTACGAGGCCCTGGTGGCCGATGGTACGCGCCAGTTGAAGCGCCTCCTCGAGACAGTCGGCAGCTTTCTGATTCTGGCCCAACGCCGCATACACCCGCCCCAAGCGGTCCAGCCATTGGCTTGCGTCCTTGCGATTGCCGGCCTGATCGGCGATGGTCACGGCCCGCTGCAAATAGGTCAGCGCGCGTTGGGGTTGGCCAATTGCCGCATACAGCTCGCCTACGCGGCCGAGAAGAGCGCCTGTGTAGACCTGGCCGGGAAATGCTTCCGCGAGTGCCAGTGCCTCCTCATAGATCGCCAATGCCTTCTCTCTGTCACCACGCAAGAAATGGGAGTAGCCCAGATTCTCCAGCAACACGCCTTCGCGAAGCTTGTTGCCGGCTTCCTGCACCCAGGGCAAACCCTGCGTGATCCAGGCGATGACCGTCGTCCACAGTCCCAGCGGCGCCATCGAGGGCAGCGCCGCGTTGAGATAGACGAGCAGAGTGCTCGCATCACCCAAGTCTTGACCGGCCTTCCATGCACGCTCGATCTGCGGCCATTCGGACTCAAACCAGGCCGGGTCGCCGCGGCGAGCTTGCATGTTCATCAAGATGTAGTCCAGATGCCTGCGCCAAGCTGCACTCATCACCTCACAACCCCATCCCCTCCATCATCTCCGCCGCGTAATCCGCCAGCAGGGCGTGCATCCAATAACGCGCCCCGCGGCGTTCAACCAGGCCGCGCTGGATGAAGCGGGAGATTGTGGCTTCGGCCTCCTCCACCGGACATTCCCACACGTAAGCCGCCGCGTTGATCTCCCAGGTCAGCGGGTCGCCGCCGAAGACCGAGGCCATGGCGAAGCGCTCCTGGTCGGTCCCATCCAGCCGGGCGACGCTCATGCCGAGGATGGCTTGCAGCGAAACCGGCTCTTCCTCCGTCAATCCTAACCGCCCTTCGGCCTGGAGCAGCTTCAGACGGGCGTCCCGCTGCTCGATCAGCTCGCCGAGCAGACGCGCCATGCGCGCCGGCACGTCGGCCTCGACCGCCAGGAGCCGACCGGCCAGGGTGAGGGCCAGCGGCAGATACTCCAGCCGCTCGCACAACCGCTGCGCGCTGCGCTCGTCGGCGATCACGGCTTCTGGGGCAAGGCGACGCAGCAACGCCAGTGCAGCCTCCGGCTTGAGTACATCCACGCGCAGTGTGCGGTCGCGGGTGGCCAGGGCATAGGCGACCGGCGTCTCGCGCGTGGTGATCAACGTGCGGCAGTGCGGGCCGGCCACCGTGAAGTAGCTGCCGTGCGCGGCCTCCCACACATCATCCACGATGAGCAGGGCGCGCCTGCGATAGAGCACCGCCCGCAAGCGGTCTCGGCAGGCGGTCTCGTCACGTTCCGGCAGCAGGTCCACGCCCAGCGCGCGGCCCCAGCCATCCAGCAGGATGCGCAGGGTCGGCTGTGGCCCGAGCGCTGCCCAGAGGACGCCGTCGGGGAAGAGTTCGGGCATGATCGCCAGTCGGCCCAACGCCGCAGCCAGGGTCGTCTTGCCGATGCCGCCCAATCCGCGCAACGCCACCGGCGGAACATCGGCCGCGTCCGTGTCTCCCAGTTGCAGCAGATCGAAGACGCGCGTCAGGTCATCATCGCGACCCAGGATTCCCTGCGGTGGCGGCGGCGGCGCCATGAACGGTGGGGTGGCTCGATCGCGCGGGCCGGTCGAGATCACCTGCGCGCCATCGCCGATGGCGAGGTCGTAGACGTTTCCATGAATGGTGACCTGATACTTGGCAGCTTCGGTCATGGGCCAGCCTCCTTCGCTGAGATGTTCATCTCTCTACGTCGTCGCCTGATCGCTCCACGCGCGCGCCATCACCGATGGCCAGGCCCGATGCCTTGTCAATCTTGATGTTGTACTTGCCGCTCTGCACCGTGTTGCGGTCGCCGGTGACGATCGTGCTGCCAGTGATATTTTGCGCGGCCACGGCGCGGTCGCCTGACGCGATGATCGTCACGCCGGCTGCCTGCGCGGCAGCCCACTGCTGCCCGATCTCTCGCGCCAGATCATCGTCCTCGGCCAGCAGCTTGCGCAGTTGCTGGCGTAGGGTCGCCTGGGCATCTTCATTTTCCGGCTCAGTGACGGCGTCGGCCACGGCTTCCTGGGCGGCCGACTTGGCCTCGACTTTCGGCCGCAGCCTGCTCCACAGCCCTTTAGCGCGCTCCCACGCGTCGCCGCCCAGCTTCTTGCCGGCCTCCTCGGCGGCCTTTTCCCCTGCTTTGAGCAGGTAGGGCAGGAAGGGGGTCAGAAACAGCGTGATATCTTTGGCCAGTGTTGCGATATCCATCGTGAACCTCCGTTTATGTGTGTTGGGCCGGCGCCTCAAGAATGTATCAGCCGGCTTCGGATCTCCAGTAATGCTTTCCGGTCGCGAGATATCTGGGGCAGGTCACACTGCTCGTCGAGCGTTACCGCCTCGGCCAGCGCGATTTCGGCCCGGCTAAAGTCACCCAGATCAGTGCAGAGGATGCCCAGGTTGTACAGCGTGTGCGCCTGGCCGGCCACATCTTCGATCTGGCGGCGCACCGCCAACGCTCGTTCGTAATAGTCCACCGCTGCGGCAGGATCGCCCTGCGCGCTGCTCACTGCGGCCAGGTTGTTCAGTGTGGCGCCGGCAGCCAGGAGGTCGCCTGTTTCGGGGCGCAGGGCCAGCGCAGCCTCCAGGGCCGCCCGTGCGCCAGGCAAGTCGCCGCGGTCGAAACGGGTTGCGGCCAGGTTGCTCAAAGCAGTGGCTTCCATCTCCCGGTTGCCGACCTCGCGGGCAGTGGCCAGGGCGGTCGCCAGATGCTCAGCAGCAAGGTCGAGTTCGCCTTGGGCGCGTAACACTGCGGCCAGGTTGTTCAGCAGCGTGGCCTCACTGTCGCGGTCGCCGCTGGCCTGGACGAGCGCCAGCGCCTGCTCGTAAGCAACTCTGGCCTCGGCAAGGGCGTCACGCTCCAGATGCAACCCGCCGATGTTGGCCAGCGCCGTAGCCTGACCCGCCCGGTCGCCGGTGGCTTGGTGGCGCGCCAGCGCTTGCTGAAAGTACGCCAACGCGCGACGCCAGTCGCCTAGCGCCTGGTAGGTCGTACCCAGGTTGTTGAGTAGGGGCGCTTCTGTGCCTGTCACACCGGCTTGGCGTTGTACCGCCAGCGCCTCCTCGAACAGCGCCAGCGCTCGTCGTGGTTGACCGCGCGCCCGCGCCAGCAACCCCAGGTTATTCAAGACGGCCGTCTCATGGCCCCGGTCGCCGATCGCTCGCATGAGCGCCAGCGCCTGCGTCAACGCCGCTTCCGCTTCATCCCGGCGACTCATCTGCAAGTAGAGCTGCCCCAGGTTGCTCAGGGTGCCGGCCTCGCCCATCCGGTCGCCGGCCTCCCGTTCGATGACCAACGCCTGTTCGAAGCGTTCGGCGGCTTCGCCCCACCGGCCAATCTGCATCAATGTCGTTGCCAGGTTCTGCAGTGTGATGCCTTCACCTGCCCGGTCTCCGGCCGCCTGGCGGAGCGGCAAAGCCTGCTCATAGAACGCGATTGCCTGGGCATACTCGCTCAGATCGTCATGCACCAATCCAAGGTTGTTCAGGGTCACCGCCTCGCCGGCAACCGGCCCGACCCGGCGGCGCACTGCCAGGGCTTGCTCGAAGATCTCCCGGGCTTCCCCGTATCGTCCCAGGTGCCGATGACACAGCCCGATATCGTTGAGCAACCCACCGACCAACGCCTCGTTGCCGATGCCCTGCGCGGCCGTCAGCGCCCGCCCATTCCAGGTCAGCAGATCGGCCCACAGCCCGCGTCGCTCCAGGTAGCTATCCAGTGCGTTGAGGTAGCCGAAGATCAGATTGACCTGCTCGTCGGCCGTCAACCCCGCGCTGCCTTCGCTCGCCACCGTCCACCCGCGGCGGATTTGCGCGAATTGATCACCATCCAGCGCCTGCCAGTCATCCTTGTGCTGGCGGGCGTAGGCGAGGTAGTAGCGGGTCATGCGCAGCTCAACAGAGGTTCTGGCTCCACGGCTCACGGCCACCACTGCCCCACGTCCATCACCGCTCTCGCCACTTCCCAGACCGCACGTGAATCCATGACCGGCGGCACAATCATTCGATGTTCCTTGCTGAACGAAAGAACTTCACCTCGTGGTCCCTTCTGAAAGTGGTTCCACAAATGAGTGTTCAGGGCATCGCGAATGTGGCAATATGTAACTTGCTGTACTTCAGGCGCGCATTGCGGGGCCATCGCAGCCAGCGCACGGATACGAGCAAGATCGTCCTCGATCGACTGCGCCGCCACTAGACCTTCCGCCAGCAGCCCACTCGTCAATTGCGGCGCCAGCGCCTCCAGCGCTCGGACGCGGGACCATTCATCCCCTATAGCATTTGTTACCGTCAGGCCATCCGCCAACAACTCGCCTGACAGTTGCGGCGCCAGCATCGCCAGAACTCGTGCGCGAGACTCCTCGTCGTCGATGGTCTTGGCCGCCACTAACCCTTGGGCAAGGACACGCATCCGCGACTTTCCCGTTAACCGCGGCGCCAGGGCTACCAGCGCTCGCACACGATACCACTTGTCCTCAATGGCCCGTGCCTCGGCCAGCCCCCGCGCCAGCAACTCACCGGTTAACTGCGGCGCCAGCGCGGCCAGCAATTCCGCACGATCCCCCTCGTCCCAAACGGCCGCCGCCGCCGCTAGGCATTCCGTTACTGCTTCTTTTCGCAACTTGCCTGTGAGCTGTGGTGCCAAGGCAGCCAAGACTTGCGCACGAGACCGCTCGTCCTCGATGGCCCTGGCCGCCTCAAAACCTTGTGCTAGCAGCTCACCCGTCAGCTTCGGCGCCAGCGCCGTTAGCACAGCAGCGCGAGACTCCTCGTCCTCCATGACAAGAGCCGCCGTCAAGCCCTCTTTCAGCTCCCTGCCAGTCAAGTTTGGCGCGAGCGCGACTAGCACGTCCGCGCGATGTCCTTCGTCTTCGATAGCTGCCGCCGCTTCAAGCCCTTCCTCTAGCAGCTCGCCCGTCAATTGCGGTGCCAGCGCCGCCAGCGCAGCCGCACGATGCCACTCGGCCTCGATAGCCAACGCCGCCGCAAGCCCTTGCATGAGAAACTCGCCCATCAAGTCCGGCGCCAGCGCCGCCAGTGCATTCGGCCGGGCTTCTTCATGCTCGATAGCCTGTACTGCCTCAAGCCCCTGGGTCAAAGCTTGCTCCCGCAGATGGCCCGTCAGGTTCGGCGCCAGCGCCGCAAGCATTTCTGCGCGACGCAACTCGTTCTCGATGGCCTGTGATGCCGCCAGTCCATGTGTCAATGCCTCGTCTCGCTGCGCGGCTGTAGGTACGGCGCCAAGGTCGCCAGCACGTCCACACGAGACTCCGCGTCTCCGATCGCCAGCGTCTCGAGTCCTCGAGTCCCTTAGCCAACAGCTCGTCCGTCAGCCTCGACGCCAGCGCCGCCAGCGCAATTTCACGATAATCCCCGTACTCGATGGCCAACGTCGCCGCAAGCCCCTGTGCCACCATCTCGCCTACTAGGTACGGCGCCAGCGCAGCGAGTGCATGAGCGCGAGGCTCCTCGTACTCGATTGCGCGCGGCATAGCCAGACCCTCTTCCAACCGTTCGCCCGCTAGGTGCGGTGCCACTGCTGCCAACGCTTCCACACGAGGCCACGCGCCCGTGATTGCCTGCGCCGCGGCTAGCCTCTGGGCCAGCAGTTCTCCCGTCATCTGCGGCGCCAGAGCGCGAGAATCTTCATCCTCAGTGCCTTCAGCTTCCGCAAGAACCTCCGCCGGCAGCTCACCTGATAGTTGCGGCGCCAATGCTGCCAGAACTAGCGTACGAGATTCCTCATCCAAAATGCCCTGTGCCGATGCCAACCCCTGCGTCACCAGTTCACCCGTCAGCTGCGGCGCCAATGCAGCTAAGACTTGCCCACGCGATTCCTCATCCCCAATCGCCTGCGCCGCTGCCAGACCCTGCATTACCAGCTCGCCCGTCAGCTGCGGTGCCAATTTAGCCAGCACACGCGCACGGTACCACTCAGCCTCTATGGCCTCTGCCGCCGCCAAGCCTTCTGCCACTGCCTCATTTCGTACTTCGCCCGTCAGTTGCGGCGCTAGCGCGGCCAACGCATCCGCACGCGACCACCTATCCCCAATCGCCTTCACCGCCGCCAGACTTCCCTCCTCAGCTTCGCGTCGTTTCTCAGTCGTCAGTCCGCCCGCGGACAAGATCGCCCGATACATGCTCGCTCGCTTCTCGGCTTCAGGCACCTGCGCCGCCACCGCCAATGCCTGCGCCGCTGTCCACAGCCCTGTCTTCACTGCCCGCCCTACCAGCGCCGGCTCGTAGTTCCCTTGCTTGCGAGTTTACGCTGGTGACGATCAGTGAATACCGTATGCACTGCGCTAGCACCGCTTCCTGACGGCCGTCAGACTTCGGCACCTGCACGCGTCGATATGCCTCCTGCCACGCCACCACTACATCCGCCACATACCTGGCATAACTGCCCTCAGCCCGCAACTTCGCCTGTGCCCATGGCTGCTGGTGATCGCCATCTCCCTCTCCCACCAGCTCGTGCAACTCGTCCCATCGCCCCGCGCCGGCCAGATGCTTCGCAAGATTCCGATACATATAGGACTCGTCCAGAGCGGCGATTTGAGATAGCACGACGGTACCAGAATCCATGCTACATAACGACTCAAAACCAAGTTCTACCCCTACCTGAGTCGCAAGTTCATTGAGCAAAAGTATTGCCGCTGCAATCCCCGTCGGATCATCCTTGTCATTTGCCACCAGCAGCCGTTTCTCCAAGATGCAAAATCTATCCTGCAGCTCCGGCTTCCTTTTCTTGATCATGACCTCCAGTTGCTGCAAACCCAGCACATAGTCTATCTCAGCGAATTGCCGCGACGCGCCTACTGCACCTTTCAGGTGTGCATGCATGATCTGCCACTGCCGCAGTAGGTCATCGGCGATCTTCCTCCGAGATCGCAGCAGATCGATCTTGTCGAACGTCTCACCATGTGTTTTGGCCGACTGCGCTACTTGCGACATTCATACACCTCTGGTGTCCGTGACCCATTGCTCTTTCAACGTTCGCCAGACTATTCTCTGGGACCGGGTCATTGCGGGCTCTCCGCTTCACTGAGATCCCGCGCTTCATCCTTGGCCGCCAGGAAATCTTGAAAGCTTTGATGGTAGATCCGATATCGCATCACGCCTGCCACCGGATCCTCGTCGAGAAACTCCCGCCAGTCTCTGATTGCTGACAATACCCGAGCCGGCTTCAACTTTGCCCACGATGCGATCTGCCACACAGTCACCGGCTCCTGCGCCATGGCCAGAAAGCAGATCACCGGCTGGCGATAATCGACCCACATGTCCTCGTCGATGGCTCGGATCTGCCGCCAGTGGCGCTCGTAGTAGTCCTTGAGGCCCTGAGGTAGCTCGGCCAGCGTTCCATGCCGGAACTCACCGCGCTCGATGGCCGGCAGGACGTAGCGGAGGTACATGAAGTTGCCCTCGCTTTTGGGCTAGCATCGTCTTCACGAAGGCCTCGACCGTCGTACCCCAGGCGCTTAGACTGGGCTGCATGACCTCCCGCTGGGCAAACTGCCTGATGTAGGCGCGCACGTCCTCGCGGTTGGCATCCGAGTCCGGATCAAGGTAGAAGATCTGCGACCTGTCCACTTGCAGCGGCAGCCCCTCCTTTCGTCGCATGGTTACTGCGACGAATACGCCTGGGGGAAGTGCGGGCGGCAGCAAAAGCACGTTCTCCCCCGTCCGTCCGCGCCAGTCGACTTCGTCCAACGCGTCTACCAGGATAAGCACCTGCTCGCCCGCCGCCAATCCCTCGCTCACCTCTTGCAGCAGCGCGCTCAGAAAAGCGCTGTCGCGCGAGGCTTCCGGCGGTAGCCAGGCGGGGCGGTCGAGTTTGTACCTGGCGATCAACTGGGCGCATATGTTCTCCAGGAACTGGTCAGCCCGGTTGATGCCCTGGGTGCTCACCACGAAATGATGCACGTATTGGCCGGCTTGCACCAGATGCGCCATCAGGGCGCTCTTGCCGATGCCGGCCTCGCCTTTGACGATAAAGTAGCCAGCTGGTGTCCTTTCCATGAACTGATCCAACGCGTCGAAGACGAAGCGCCTGCCCACGAAACCCTGGGACTTTTCCTCAATCAAGGTGGTGAATGTGATTAGCTTGTGGGCCAGTGGCGCGTATTGATCGCTGAGGAAGGTCGGATAGATCGTGTTGTGACCGCCAATCACTATGCCGCGGGCATCCTTGATGGTCACAGAGTACTTGCTCGTAGTGGGGTCGGCTTCAGTCATCTCGTACCTCGTTTGCTCAAAATGGCCTGCTCAGTTGGCGACTCATCTGTTCTGGCGTTTTCCTGGTTCTATCAAGAGCCAAGTTGCCGCTCGATCTGCGCCATTTCTTGGGCAACCTGGTCTCGCTCTGTGACAGCTCTTGCCGCCGTTCCTCAGCGTCAGCTTGGTCTCGCCGTCCAGGGTTCGGCCCAGGTCTTTATCCAGCGCCGCGATGCGGTTCGATAACGTTTCGTACCGGCGCTGCAGCTCAGCCAACTGTTGCCGCCAATGCCGCTTGGCCGCGTCGCCGCTCGGTGGCTGATGGCTCCCAGTTCCGCCCTGGCCGGGGCGCGAGGATGGCTCACCGCCGAACACCTGCGTCACCTGCGCCTGATCCCCGATCACCAGCCCCTGCGCGCTGCCGATGTGAATGTTGTACTTCCCTTGCTGCACCACGTTGCGATCACCCGTAACAATGGTGCTGTCGCTGATGGTCCCGGCGGCCACGCTGCGCTTGCCGCTGGCATCGATAGATGGCTTGTGTACCGCCGCGGCTCCTTGGGCAGGCGAGAAGCCGGCGCCGCCCAACCCCTTGCCGCCCAACAGCAGCGCCACCGCAAAGTCCTCAGTTGCCGTATCGAAGAAGGGAGTCTGCTCGGCTTGGCAGAGGGCACTGGCGCTCTCAGGCACCGCCTTGCCCAGGTGGCTCATCAGGTTGGAAACGCGCACCGTGGTATCGCCGGGCTGGTTGCCCGCGCCCCGCAGCGCCTCGATCAGGTGATAGGTGTAGAGGCTCAGGCTGCCGTCGGGTCGCACCCACGACTGCTGGCTGCCGGTGGAGGAGCTGAACACGGCCCGTCCCGCGCCCTGCTTCAGTTCTTCGACCAATCCCTTCGGCAGGGCGGTCTGCGTGAACCCCGACGGCAGCTTCATGGCCGGCCGGTCCTTGGCGCTGGCCATCCCGGCGGCATGGCAGCTATCCACAAAGACCAGCAGTCGCTTCACCCCGACCTGCCGGAGCGCGGCGGTGAAGTCTTCAGCCGGGAGCGCGCTGCCGGCCAGGTCGAACGGTTCGACATCGTGCGGCAGGAGGTAATACTTGCCAGAGTCATCCGCCACCCAGCCGTGGCCGGAGTAGAAGACCACCGCGGTGGCGTCGCTGTCGGCCGCGGTCTGCCGGGCCAGCCAGGTCAGGCCGTCGAGGATTGCCTGCCTGGTGGCGCCCGCATCGTGCAGCAGGCGAATGTGTGCGTCGTCGCCAGGGTAACCGCACAAGGCGGGGTCGGTCAAGACCGCCCGCAACGCGTGCATGTCTTTGACCGTCACCGGCAGCGAAAGCCTGGGGTACGCGCATTCGCCCACGCCGATCAAGAGAGCATAGCCGTGAGAAAACTCGTTGGTCTTTGGACGACTGGCCATCATCAACCTCCCTCGCTCATGCGCAGGCGTTCCTCGATCTGCGCTATTTCCTCCGCCGCCTGCTCCCGCTCCTCGACAAGTTCCTGGCGGCGCTCCTTGAGCACGATCTTCGTTTCGCTGTCCAGCGTTCGCCCCAGGTCCTTGTCCAGCGCGGCGATGCGCTTGGAGAGCGTCTCGTAGCGGCGCTGCCATTCGGCCAACTGCTGCTGCGGATGACGCTGCGCGATGGACCCGCTCGCCGGCCCTTCATCGCCGCGGCCGCCTGTGACGATGTTGCCGCCGCTGGCGGCCTGCGCGCCGGCGCCCTGGGCGATCGCGCCGGAGCCGGTGAGGGTTGCTTGATAGGAAATGTTGGTCTGAGGACGCGCCGGCGCTGCATCTGCGTCTGGCGCCAGCAGCCGGCCGGCAAATTCCCGGTAGCGCGCCGGGTTGATCGCCTGGATTAGCGCGGCCAGCCGCGCCATCTGCTCGCTGCGCACGGCGTGATCGAGCAGAAGCTGCACGCGCTGATTGCGCGTCTGCCCCGCGGCGAATTGATCGTAAACCGGCCGGAAGTGATCGAACGCCAGGGCTGTGAGCTCGTCCCCGCTGAGGGCCGCGCTGATCAGGTCACGCAGCGCAGCCGTGTTGTACCGTGTGGTCACAGGGTCGCTCCTTTGCTGACAGATCGAGCCACAGAATAGCACAACTCCGGCAGCGCGTCAATCGAGCCGCGACGCGCTCGGTTGATAGCAATGGCAGCGGTGATAAGCGCCCGCGCTCCCAGCCTGTGACGCTCTCTTTGGCGTCTATTTTCTGATCCAGCCTTGTATGCTATAATACGGCTCGGAGGAATCCAATGGCAACGTACAAAATCACACTGGAGATCGAGCATCTGCCCGAAGGCCCGTATTTGGGGACGAGTCCCGATCTGCCGGGCCTGATCGTGCAGGCTGAGACAGCGGAAGAGGTCATTCGCCTGGCGCCAGACATCGCCGCCGACTTGATCCAGGTCATGCAGGAATCTTCTCTCTGTCATTCCGCATCATCCTGGAGGCATTCCCAAAGGGACGCTCAACGCGATCCTGAAACAACTGGGCATTGACCGAGACGAGTTCGACAACGCCTGAGGCAGATCTGTTCCCAGACCCGCATCTCAAAACCACAACATCTTCACGATCTGCGCTATTTCCTCCGCCGCCAGCTCCTGGCGGTGCTCCTCAGCAAAGGAATCCGTGTCAATCTGTGTCAATCCGCGTACCCCCTGCTCCCCTCCACTGAAAGGACACGAACATGAACCGCAAGAACAACCGCCTGGCCTGGCTACTGATCGCGCTGGCCGCGCTGGCGCTGTGGATGATGAACGCCAGCCAGCCCGGCGCCGCGGTCGAGGGGTGCCTGGCCGGCTGCGCCACGGCCACGCGGCCGGACGATGGCTGCGTGCGCATCGTTTCGCTCAACGTGCTGCACGATTTCCCCCACTTCGCCTTTCTACCGCAGCGCCTCGATCTGATCGCGGCCGAAATCCGGCGTCTGGATGCCGACATTGTGCTGCTGCAGGAAGTGCCGTGGACCTGGCGTGGCGGGCTTGGTGCGGCCTACCTGGGGCAGGCCAGCGGGCTGAACCACGCCTATCTGCGCGCCAACGGCAACCGCTGGGCCATTCTCTTCGAAGAAGGTGAGGCTATCCTGAGCCGATTTCCCCTGCGCGACGTGAGGTTTACTGAACTGCGGCCACGCGAAGCGCCCTTCCAGCACCGCGTGGCCTTGAGCGCGGTCGTGGACACGGCGTTGGGGCCGCTGCGCGTCGTCAGCACGCACCTGGCGAATCAAAATCCCGCCGTCAACCAGGAGCAGGCGTCGGCCTTAGCCCACTTTGTCGCCGCCCAGCCAGGGCCAATCATCATCGGCGGCGACTTCAACGCCACGGCGGACAGCGCCGCGATCCGCGCCCTGCAGCCAGCGTGGGTGGACAGCTTTGCCGCGGTGCGGCCCGATGATCCCGGCTTGACCTGTTGCGTGGATGACTTGACCGCGCCGCCGGACGAGCCGCTGGAGGAGCGCATTGACTATCTCTTTCTGACGCCGGGGCCAGCCTCCGCCTGGCGTGTGCGCGCCAGCCAACGCCTCTTCACCGCCCCCCAACTCACCCCCGCTGGTCGCATCTGGGCATCAGATCATATCGGACTATGGCTGGTGCTGGAACGCTGAACAGAGACCGGAGACCGGAGAAAGGACACACGATGTCCAAACATCGAATTCGTCAGAGCGTACTCATACTATTGATCTCCTTGCTGCTGCCACTGCTGTCTGCATGCAATGACGAGCCGCCGGCCGCGACGGCCACGCCACCACCAACTGCAGGTGTGCAGGGTAATCCCAAGACACCGCTGTCGCCGACCAACCGCACCTACCACAGCCCTGACCTGGCCTTCAGCCTGGATTACCCCAACGATTGGCGCGTGTCGGATAAGAACGCCAGCAGCGACGGTGTGATCTTCTACGTGAGCGACCGTGAGACCTCGCTGTGGGTGCAGCGTCAGGAATTCGGCGGCGCCGCAGACGCGGCCAATCGCGCCGGCATCGCCTATCTCAAAGGCGTGAACTCACGACCAGGCATCAGCCAGGTTGTGTATCAAAACGAACCCACGGCCTACCGCGCCGGCGGCCTCGATGGCCTGAGCTTGGACTTCAGCTACGTAGCCAGCAACAAAATACCGCAACAGGGCATCTTCATTGCCGTGACTACCGACGACGGCCAGACCTATCTCTTGAACTTCGAAGCGCCACAGGCTACCTATCGCGATGAGGTCAGCATCTTCGATTCGATGCTGCAAACCCTGCGCATCAGCGGCGTCGTGGTTGGTCCCTCCAACCCAGTCAGTAAACCGCCAACGGAACGTAGCGCAGAGGCCGAATGGCTCATCATGCTCTACGTGGACGCCGACGACAACATCCTCGAACGTGACATGATGGTTGATCTCAATGAGGTCGAACGCGTCGGCTCCAGCGACCAGGTGCATATCGTGGCCCAAGTGGATCGCTACAAGGGGGCGTTCAGTGGCATGGGCAACTGGACATCCACCAAGCGCTTCTACATCACCAAAGATGACGACCTGGGCAAACTCAATTCACCAGAGTTGGCCGACCTGGGGGAACTGAATATGGCTGACGGCCAGACCCTCAGCGACTTCATCACCTGGGCCCTGGTCAACTATCCGGCGCGCAAACACGCGTTGATTCTGTCCGATCACGGCTCCGGTTGGCCGGGCGGCTTCAGCGACCCGGCGCCTGGCGGTCAGGGGCGGGACAAGTTGGCGCTGGCAGAAGAGATGGATGACAACCTGTGGCTGATGGAGCTGGACACAGCGCTTGACGCCGCGCGCCAGAAAACCGGCCTGGACAAGTTCGAATTGATCGGATTCGACGCCTGCCTGATGGGCATGTTGGAGGTCTACACCACCCTGACCCCCCATGCCCGTTATGCCGTGGCTTCGGAAGAAGTGGAACCGGCGCTGGGCTGGGCCTATGCCGGCTTCCTCAGCCAGTTGATCGCCAACCCGGCGATGAATGGCGCCGACCTGGGGCGCACCATCGTCAACAGCTACATCGCGCAGGATCAACGAATCCTTGATGCCACCGCGCGACGCCAGTTGCTCAAAGAAAATGACATGGACGAGAGCCTGGATTCGCCCAGTGTGGTCAAAGAGTTCAGCGTGGATGTCACCCTGGCCACGGTTGACCTGAACGCCATCCCCACGCTCAACCAAGCCGTGAATCGCCTCAGCACCCAACTGGCAGGCCTGGAGCGCAGCAAGATTACCAGCGCCCGCGCCAACGCGCAGGGCTTCGAGAACGCTTTTGACGAAAGCTCTGCGTCTCCCTACATTGACCTGGGACACTTTGTGAAATTGCTGCGCTCGCAGAGCGGCAGCGCCGCGGTCAAGCAGGCGGCGGACGCCGTGCTGGCGGCGATGGGACAAGCCGTTGTCGCTCAACGCCACGGGCCGGAGCGCCCCGGCGCGACCGGTATCTCGATCTATTTCCCCAGCCGTACGCTCTACCGCACACAAGATAATTGGCAGTATACGCGCATTGCCAGCCGTTTTGCGCAAGTTTCTGGTTGGGATGATTTTTTGGCTGCGCATTATGGCAGCCGGCGCAGCGATGCGGCGCCCAAACGCACCGTTACCCGCTTCGCGGCGCTGAGCAAGCCGATCCAGATCGAGCCACTGCGCTTGTCCGCGACCACGGCTGCAGCCGGCCGGCCCATCAATCTGCAAACCACGATCAGCGGTCGGAACTTGGGCTTTGTCTACCACTTCATCGGCCGCACACTGCCTGAAGAGCAGGCCATTCTGATCGAGGACATCGCCTATGTCCAGGCCGCTGATACGCAGGAGATTGACGGCGTCGCCTATCCAGCCTGGCCGGCGGAGGATGTGGCGGTAGACCTGGACTGGGAACCGGTGCTGTTCAGTATCAGTGATGGCGTCGCCGCGGTGCCGGCGCTCTTGATGCCGGCGGCGTACGGCGACACCCCAACTTACGCGGTTGAAGGTATCTATCGCTTCGCCGATGGCAGCTCGGAGCGTTTTGCGCGCATCTCCTTTCGCGACGGACGCCTGACCCAGGTGCTCGGCTATCCGCGGCTGAGCAACCTGGGCGCGCCGCGCATCATCACCCCGGCGCGTGGCGATACGTTCACCGTGCTGCAGCAAATGCGCAAGGTTGCCAGCACCGCCATGGATCCGTTCGATGCCGGCAGCGAGCAGGGCGCTGCCTACACGCGTGAAGGCGGCACGCTCACCTTTGGCGACACGGCATGGACTGTGGTCGAAAGGCCGGCGCCGGCCGGCAGCTACGTGATTGGTGTGATTGCCGAAGACCTGGATGGTCAACGCAGCGCGCAGTTCGACACGGTCTTTGTGGAAAATGCGCAGGCCGTGGCGGTGAATGGTTTCAAACCCTACACCAACTCCGCCCTTGCCATCGCCCTGCTCTACCCCGCAGCCTGGAGTGTGGAAGAGGACGCGGCCAACGACATGGTCTCGTTTACCGACGATGAGAACGGCGCGTTGGTTCTTGTCGTGCGCGATAGCTACCCCGACGCCGACAGCGCAGACGCCGCCAACGCTCAGGGGTTGGCCGACGCGCTGGCCTTGTTTACGGCCGACAGCGAACTGAAGAACGTGGTCGTCGCACCCCAAGCAGAATCGGTGCTGCTGGGCGCGTACCCAGCCATGCAGCGCGGCGTCACGTTTACCCTGGATGGCGAGCCGCTGCAGGCGCTGGCCGTCGTCTCTTCGCCCACGCGCAATGCGACATTCACCGTTCTCCTGTTGAGCGCGGCGGCCGATTTCACGGCCATGCAGGCCACCTTCCAGCCCCTGCTTGCCAGCTTCGACATCATGCTGACGGGCCTCAGCAAGGAGCCGTTGGGATCGCCCGCGCCCAACATCCAGCGCGTCTTGTGGCAAGACACCTTCAACACCGATGACAGCGGCCTAACGGATGACAGCGGTGATTGGGGCGCGGCTGGTTATTCTGCGGCGGGTCAATACGCCGTGAGCTTGAACCCCTATGGCGGTCCCCTCTATGACTACTATCCCGCAGAAAGCCTACCCGCCAGCTTTGTTCTCCAAGCCGCGACCAGCTTCAGCGGCGCCGCCAACAACGGCTATGGCCTGATCTTCCAGGTCACCGATAGTGAGCAGTTCTACAGCTTCCAGATCTCGGGCGATGGCTTCTTTGGCCTGGATCGCATTGATGACGCGGAAACCGTGACGACCTTGATTGACTGGACGCCGTCGGATTTGATTCTGACAGCAGAACAGGCTATCAACACGCTGACCGTGGCCGGTGATGGCGGCGCGTATCGCCTGTACATCAACGGGCGACAGGTGGCCCGTTTCAGCGACGACCGCTATCAAGGCGGCTCCTTTGGACTGATTGCCGATAACTACGATGAGCAAGCCCCGGTCAGCTTCACCTTCGATCAACTGACCATGGGCACACCTTGAAACCAAAAAACGAATCAAGACTCATGACTGGTATCAATCAAGAGGGTTGAACGACGAGGGCACAGCCTGCCAGTGGACCCTGGGCGTGGGATGGCTTGACCTCAAGAGGACATGATGAACCGACAATCGCTGACCACCTGGCGCCAGCTTGCTACCATCCTGGCCGTGCTGCTGATTGGCGCCGTGGCTCTTGGGCTGCGGCTGCGCGCGACGCAATTGCTCCCCATTGACTACGACGAGGATGACTACCTCGGCGCAGCCCAACGCTATGCCCAGTTCATGGCAACGGGTGATGTGCAGGGTCTGGTGGATTATGCCTACAACTATGAACACCCCCCGCTGACCAAGTTGGTTTACGGTGTGGCGATTCTGCCGCTGCCGCCGGCGCCGCTCTTACCTGAGCAGTCCTCGACCCTGCCGCCAGCCAAGTCCCTGCCACAGCCCCATTTTCGGATTGCCCGCACGGTGTCGGCCGTGATGGGCACGCTGGAGGTGCTGGCGCTGGCGATCCTGCAGCCGTTGGCCGGGCTGTTGCTCGCCGTCCATACGTGGACGATCAAGTACACCAGCCAGGTGATGCTGGAACCGTTGCCGGCGCTGACCAGCCTGCTGACCGTGCTGTTTTATGTCAAATTTCGCCGTAGCCGCAGCTCCGGCAGAATTCCGGCTGCCACCGGCTGGTCAATTCTATCGGCGATGGCATTGGGCTTGACAGCCTCGTCGAAGTATACGTACTGCATCGTGGGACTTGCGATCGTGGCCGATGCCGTTTGGCTTGCGCTCGCTGCCAGGACGCCGCGTGACGATGCAGGCGCGCCCAATCACCATCTGCGTGCTGTCATCTTCGATCTGCTCCCGTGGGGCCTGATTGCGATTGCCATCTTTTTTGCAACCAACCCACGCCTGTGGTCGGACCCGTTCGGGCGCCTGGCGCAATCGTTGCTGTACCACGGCGATTACGCGCAGAGCGCCCACGTGCGTCAGTTCAACTTTCCCTTCTGGCAGCCGTTGGTCTATTTGCTGGGACCGGTACCCTGGCATCCAGGTGTCTTCGTTGTCATGCTGGACATCTTCATCACGGTTCTGGCGGGCCTGGGGCTGGGCCGGCTGTGGCGGGAATACCGGGTCTGCGCGTTGTGGCTGGCCATCGGGTTGGGTTTCCTGCTGATCTGGCCGACGAAGTGGCCGCAGTACATCCTGACGATCACGGCGCCGCTCTCGTTGGCGGCTGGACTGGGCATGCAGGGCGCGCTCTGGGAGCCGCTACTGCGTTCACTGCAGCGCCGCAGGGCGCCGGACGGCCCGGCGCTGCGCACGGCGGGAGACCAGCGCATTGCCCGGCGCGATTCAAGGCGCGCCTTGCCCTGGCTCGTGCCGGGGATCATCGCGCTGAGCCTGCTTGCGCTCTTTCCACTGATCTACCAGGCGGCCGTGGCGTTGACCGACTTCAACGCCATCTCGATCCGGGATGGGATTCAGGGTGGGGTGTGGCGGGCGGTGTGGCAAGGACTGACAGGGCAGGCGCAACCGGTAACGGTGGCCCTCTTCGACAGCATGACTCGGACAAAGGAAGTCCATTGGGCCGGCCCCACGGTGCTGGGTCAACTCCTGGGAGGCGCTGCGCCCGACCTGCTGGCCTTCAACCTCCTGTGGGTGGTTCTGTCCATGTCGCTGCAGGCCGTGTTGGGGGTGGCGGCCGCGTTGATGCTTCATCGGCGCGGCGTGCGTTGGCGTAATTTCTGGCAGACGATTTTCATCCTGCCCTGGGCCATCCCCGAGTTCATCGGCGCGCTCATCTGGCTGCGCATCCTTGAGCCGGGCTTCGGCTGGCTGGCGCTGGCGCAGGCTATTCCCGCAGACGCGCTGCGCGCCCAATCTGTCGCAGGCCCGGACGCGACCCTGGTGCAGTTGCTCGTGGCCGCCACCTGGTATGGCTTCCCCTTGATCATGCTGGCCGCCACGGCCTCCTTGAAGCTGACGCCAGACGAGGTCTACGATGCGGGCGCGATTGACGGCGCCGTGGGCTGGCAGCGCTTCCGTTGGATTACCTGGCCCCTGATGCGGCCGTTGCTGGCCCCCGCGCTCTTCGTGCGCGGCATCTTCGCCTTCAACCAGTTCTACCTGTTCTACACGATGCGCGTGGAGCCGCCCACCATCACGCTGGCCACGGCATCCTACTACCTGTTCGCACCCACCGGCAATTTCGGCGGCCAGTTTGCCGTCTCGGCCGCGATCAACATTTTCACGGTTCTGGTGCTGCTTGGGCTGATCTTGTGGCTGGCCCGACTGACGCGCGGCGCAGCGACGGAAGAGGTGACCTATGTATAGACTGACCTGGTGGCAGCAGGTGCGTTACCAGGCGGGCCTGACCCTGATTGGCCTGTTCGTACTGATCCCGCTGTGGGGAATCATTTACCTGGCGTTCGATGGGGGCGTCAAAGGCTGGCCGACCACCTTCCGGGTATGGCCGGAACAGTTCACGATGGACGTGTTTGTGCGGATGTGGGAGAAGCCGGCGCAGGGCATGCCATTCCTGGCGCTGCTGCGTAACAGCCTGATCGTGTCGGCCGGCGCGGCGCTGCTATCGGTCGCTTTGGGCGCCAGCATGGCGTATGCGTTCGCCCGCTATCGCTTCCCTGGCCGGCGGCTGGGGTTGTTCGGGCTGCTGCTGGGTGTGCTGCTGCCCCCGGTTGCGCTGATGGTGCCGCTCTACCTGCTTCTTTCAGCCCTGGGCATCCGCACGACCCTCTTTGGGCTGACCCTGGTCTACACGTCGTTCGCCATGCCGTTTTGTATCTGGAACATGCGCGCCGCGTTTCAGGCGGTCGCGCTCGAGCTGGAGGAATCGGCCTTCCTGGACGGCGCCTCGCCGTGGGTTACGTTCTGGCGCATCACCCTGCCGTTGGCTTTGCCAGCCATCGCCGTCGCCGGGCTGATCGCCTTCCTGATTGGCTATTCGGAGTTCGCCATGGGCTGGCTCTTCGTGGACAAAGCGCAAAACGTGACACTGGCGATGGCGATCTCGGGTATGGTCCAGTCGTCTTACCTCGATTCGTGGGCCAACCTGGCGGCGTTGGCACTCATGATGAGCCTGCCGGTCGTCGTCATTTTCCTTGCCGCGCAACGCTATCTGATCAATCGGCTGCTGCTGGGGCCGGTGGAAAGCTGAACGGAGAACGGAGATCAGAGATTGGAGATTCGTGTGCGAGACCGGAGATTCGTGTGCGAGACCGGAGATTCGTGTGCGAGACCGGAGATTCGTGTGCGAGACCGGAGATTCGTGTGCGAGACCGGAGATTCGTGTGCGAGACCGGAGATTCGTGTGCGAGACCGGAGATTCGTGTGCGAGACCGGAGATCGAAAATCGAAAATCGAAAATCGGCCTGCCTCTGCCGTATTGCGCTTTGTCCGTGTACTTGGACAGCTTCTGCCCTTGCGCTATAATACATCCCAACAAAACAAGTGTTCGCTCTGCACTCTGCACTCTGCATTCTGCACTCTGCACTCTGCGCTTTGCACTCTGCACTCTGCACTCTGCGCTCACTCTGCACTCTGCACTCTGCACTCTGCACTCTGATTGGTGGGGACTATGCCTGATTTCAAAGTCGTCTCTGATTTCCAACCGACCGGCGATCAGCCGAAGGCTATCGAGCAATTGGTGAAGGGGCTGCGCGAGGGCTTTCAGCACCAGACGCTGCTGGGCGCGACGGGTACGGGCAAGACGGCCGTGATGGCCTGGGTGATCGAACAGGTGCAGCGGCCCGCCCTGATCATGGCGCACAACAAGACGCTGGCCGCGCAGCTCTACAGCGAGTTGAAAGAACTGCTGCCGCAGAATGCGGTCGAGTACTTCGTCTCTTACTACGATTACTACCAACCCGAAGCCTACGCGCCCAAAACCGACACCTACATCGAGAAAGACTCCCAAATCAACGAGGAGATTGACCGCCTGCGCCTGGCCGCGACCTCGGCCCTGCTGAGTCGCCGCGATGTCGTGATCGTGGCTTCGGTGTCGGCCATCTACGGTCTGGGCAGTCCGGAGGATTACGGTCGCGCAGTGGTCAATTTGCGCATGGGCAACACCATTCGCCGCGACACGGTGCTGCGCGAGTTGGTCAGCATCTATTACGACCGTAACGATGGCACGCTGCAGCGCGGCAAGTTCCGGGTGCGCGGCGATACGTTGGAAGTCCTGCCGGCGTATGGCGAGCAGGCTTATCGCATCGAGTTCTGGGGCGATCAGATCGAGCGCATCACCGAGGTGGACGCGTTGACCGGTGAGGTGCTGCAAGAGCATCAGTCCGTGGACATCTACCCGGCCAAGCACTTCATCACGCCGCAAGACAAGCTGGTGGAGGCGATGCAGGAGATCGAAGCAGAGTTGGAAGCCCAACTCAAACAGTTCCGGGCCGAGGATAAGCTGCTGGAAGCGCAGCGCCTGGAGCAGCGCACCCGCTATGACCTGGAGATGATGCGCGAGGTGGGCTTTTGTTCCGGCATCGAAAATTACAGCCGGCCCCTGGCCCGGCGTCCGGCCGGCGCGCGTCCCTGGACCCTGCTCGATTACTTCCCGGCCGATTGGCTGCTGGTGGCGGATGAGAGCCACATGACGATCCCGCAGATTGCCGGCATGTACCGCAGCGACCGCAGCCGCAAGGAGGTGCTGGTGCAGTACGGCTTCCGCCTGCCCAGCGCGCTCGACAATCGCCCGCTGACCTTCGAGGAGTTCGAGTCGTTGCTCAAGCAGGCGATCTACACCAGCGCCACGCCTGGCCCGTACGAACGCAGCCATTCCAGCCAGATCGTCGAGCAGATCATCCGCCCCACCGGTCTGGTGGACCCGCAGGTCATCGTGCGGCCGACCAAGGGGCAGATTGACGATTTGATCCGGGAGATTCGCCTGCGCACCGCGCGGGGCGAGCGCGTCCTGGTCACTACCTTGACCAAGCGCATGGCCGAGGACCTGGCTGAGTATCTACGCGAGGTCAACGTCAAGGTACACTACCTGCACTCGGACATTGACACCCTGGAGCGGATCGAGATTCTGCGTGACCTGCGCCTGGGCGTGCATGATGTGGTGGTTGGCATCAACCTGCTGCGTGAAGGACTCGACCTGCCGGAGGTTTCCCTGGTGGCGGTGCTGGACGCGGACAAAGAAGGCTTCCTGCGCTCGGAATCGGCGCTCATCCAGACGGTGGGGCGCGCGGCGCGCCATATCAACGGCACGGCCATCTTCTACGCTGACCGGGTGACCAATTCGATGCAGAGGGCGATGGATGAGACAAGCCGGCGCCGTGACATTCAAATCGCGCACAACAAGGCGCACGGTATCGAGCCGCGCAGCATTAGCAAGTCAGTGCGTGACCTGACGCAGCGCGTGGCCGGCGCCAGGATGGTGGCCGAAGCACGGCCGGTCTACCAGGTGGGCGGTGAGGATGGCGCGCCGACCAGGGCGCTGTCTCTGGCCGCGCTGCCCAAAGATGAAGCGGCGCGCATCATCAAGCAGTTGGAAAAGGAGATGAAGACCGCCGCACAGTCGCTGGAGTTCGAGAAGGCCGCGCAACTGCGCGATCAGATCATCGAACTGCGCCGGGCCATGGAAGACCTGGACAATTCGCCGCTGTGGGAGAAGATTCGTAAATTCGAGAAGGGCGGGAAGTAGCTCGGGTCTTTCGCCTGGTTTTTTTTGACCGCAGGCCGCGCGTCGTGTTATGATGACCGTGTGCCCATACCTGGATTGCGAGGAAATCACATGCCATCACTCCGACTCGGACTGAATGTCGGTTACTCCGGCGCCAAGATCGAACTCCCGCTGGAAATGATTCAGGAGGCCGACCGCTTGGGCGCCTACGTGGTGTGGACGGCGGAGTCCTACGGCTCCGATGCTGTCACGCCCCTGGCCTGGCTGGGCGCGCTGACCCGCCAGATTCACCTGGGCACGGCCATCATGCAGATGCCGGCCCGCACCCCCGCCAACACGGCGATGACCGCGATGACGCTCGACCAACTGAGCAGCGGACGCTTTCTGCTCGGCCTGGGGCTTTCCGGCCCGCAGGTCGTCGAGGGCTGGCACGGCCTGGCCTACGGCAAGCCACTGGGCAAGACACGCGAGTATGTCAGCATTGTACGTGACATCTTCAGGCGTGAGGCGCCGCTGGTACATGACGGCGAATTCTACCAGATTCCCTACCTGGGCGCGGACGCCACCGGGCTGGGCAAGCCGTTGAAGAGCATCCTGCATGGCCGGCCGGATCTGCCCATCTACCTGGCGGCCATCGGCCCCAAGAATGTCGAGATGGCGGCTGAAATTGCCGATGGCTGGTTGCCCATCTTCTTCTCACCGCGCCATTACGCGCAGACCTACCAACCTCAGATCGAAGCCGGCTTTGCCAAAGCGGGCGGAGGCAAGAGCCTGGCGAACTTTGACATTGCCCCTTCGGTGCCGGTATCGGTCGGCAAGGATGTGAACAACGCGCGCAACCTGGTCAAGCCGTTCCTGGCGCTGTACATCGGCGGCATGGGTGCGAAGGGCAAGAACTTCTATCACGACCTGGCCTGCCGCTACGGCTACACCGACGCGGCCAATCAGATTCAGGACCTGTATCTGGCGGGCAAGAAATGGGAAGCCATGGCCGCGGTGCCGGATGATCTGGTGGATGATGTGGCGCTGTGCGGGCCAAAAGAACGCATCGCCGAGCGCCTGGAGCTTTGGCGCAACAGCCCCATCACCACACTCAACATCGCCACCCTGACCATCGAGGGCTTGCGCGTCATGGCTGAACTGCTGCTCTGACAAGGGCTACGGCTACGGCACCGAATTACGCCCACGCAAGAAGTCCCTCACCAGCCCCCACACCGTTCTGGCCCAGGTGACGCTGTCGCGCGATAGTCGCGGCCACTGCACGGCAGCCAGCGTGAGCAAGAAGGCAATCAGCAGCAGCCCCAACTCCCGGTAAAACCACAGAACTAACAGCACCGCAGTCACGTCAATGACGCGCAGGAAAATGATGGTGATGGGCTTGCGCTGTACCAGGGCCGCCACGATCAGCGCCAGCAAGGTGTAAGCAATGCCAAGCCACCACGGCAGGAACCCCGCCAGCAGGATGAAAGCCAGCGTGGCCCAGGTAAACACCACATCCACCGCAAACTCGTGACGCCCCAGCCAGGATGGCTGGCGGTTGGGAATGCGTCGGGCCATGAAGCCATCCAGATTGTCGCTGATCCACGCGACCATGGCCAGGATGAGCGCCATCGCGACAGCATCCCGCCCCCGCGCCACACCTAGCGCAACGATGAGGGCCGCCAACAGAAGACGACTTGCAGTGAGAAGGTCTGGAATCCAATTCATCATACCTGTTCACCATCAGTTTATTGAGGAGACGAAGACCCTGAAGGTCACCCTGTCCCCGGAAAACTCCCGGCAGATCAGAGGTGCGTGTTCATGGAGGCAACCTGTCAGGTGACTGCGGGCTGTCTGACAAAGTCCTGTGCGGTTGTGACGCGGATGATCTGTCATAATCAGCCCGTCAGTACGATTTGGCGCTGTTTGTCACAGAGATCATCGTGTCCCGTGTGCCGATGAACGACCCGACCGTTACGGAGGTTCACATCATGTTTACTATGCTTGTCGTGTGTTTGATCATGACTGTCTTGATGTGTACTGCGCTGGCAAACTGAGTTCGCCGGTGCGACACATCCCGTTGACGGCCCTACCCTGGTCGCTCGCCCATCCAGGCTTCGATGGGGGCACGCCGGCAAAAAGCCCGAAATGCGGCCGCCTCCGCCAGCAGGGCCTGCAGTTCGGCCTGCGCAATGGTGCGTGTGGTTTCCTGTGCTGCTCCGTCCGTGGACAGGCTGCGATCCACAGCCTTCACAGCTTCCACAGCTTCCACAGCTTCCATGGCCGGAGCCAGGCGGACCCGGTCGCCGGTCTGCCAGCTCACCACCTGCAGGCGTCCAAACAGTTCAAGCCAGGCCAGGCCGCGGCGCACGGCCAGTTCCCGTTGACCCAGGCCGGCTGCCACCGCCGGCACGTGCAGTTCGCCCCCGCGTCGGGCGATGGCATACTTGGCCATGCCGAGCAAGTTGCGTAAGAACAGTTCCAGCCGGTCCTCGGCCGTTGCCAGATTGACCAACGCGAGTTGCGGGGGCGCCACGCGCTCCAGCACTCGCTCCAATTCGGCCCGGCCCGGCGGCGCGCTCCAGATGATCAACGGCCGACCGGCGTCCAAACTGCGTCGGTCGCGCACCGGCCCCTCCAGCGCCACATGACCCTCGCCCCAAATCTGCCAGGGTTCGCCGCTGTTCAACAGGCGGCGCACCTCAGCCAACGGATCAGGCAGCCCGCGCAGATCGGTAATCGGTATCGCGGCAGGCGCAGCCGTCACCTCCACGGCAGCGGGCCGGCGCAGGCGCACGGCGCGCATGACCAGTTGCAAGGTGGTATCGCCCCGGTATTCGTTCTGCGCCAGGGTGTAGGCTACATCCAGCGTGCCTTCCGGCAGGTCGGCGTCCGCCCCTCCCCACCATACCACATCCTGCATATGGCCTTGCGCGTCGGCAATCGTCAGCTTGCGATGGCGACGGTTGCGGCCGATCAGGCGATGTCCCTTCACTGTCACCTCGAAGGTGGCCAGCGTGACCGGCGGATTGCCTTCGCCAAAGGGCGCCAGGCGATTCAATTCTTGCACCAGTGGCAGGGACAAATCCTGCAGTGGCAGAACGGCATCGAGCGCCAGCGCGTAAGCATCTTCCGGTGTGGTGCGCATGGTGGCGATGGTGTTCGACAGCGCCCGACGCAGCTCAGGCACGCGCTCCGGTCGCACGGTCAAGCCGGCCGCGCCAGCATGGCCGCCGAAACGTTCGATCAGGTGTGCATTGGCGGCAATCGTCGCGCCCAGGTCAACGCCGGGCACCGAGCGCGCCGAGCCACGCGCCAGCCCATCCGGAGCCTGCGTCAACAGCAGCGCCGGGCGCCGGTACTGCTCGGCCAGGCGGTTGGCGACGATACCAAGCACGCCGGGGTGCCAGTGCGGATTCAACAGAACCAGCACCTGCCCATCCAACAGCGACGGCTCGCGCGCCAACATCTCCTGCGCGGCCGCTTCCACTTGATCGCACAGCAGCTTGCGTTCGTTGTTCAGCCCTTCCAGTTGAGCAGCCAGGATGCGCGCCGTGGTCGCATCCGTGGTGGTCAGCAGTTCAACAGCCTGGGTGGCGTCCGCAAGACGGCCCAGCGCGTTGAGCCGCGGGCCAAGCTGAAAGCCGATTGTCTCGGCATCCACGCGCAGGGGGTCGAGATTGGCCTGCGCCATGAGCGCCTGCAGGCCGAGGCGCGGCGATTGGCGCAGTTGCAGCAGGCCGCGCTGCAGCAAGTAGCGCGTATCGCCTACCTGCCGCGCCACGTCAGCCACGATCCCCAGCGCGACCAGGTCTAGCAGGCGTGCCTCAGCGCCGGGACGTCCTGCGCGGCTGTAGAGCGCCTGCATGAGGATGAAGGCCACGCCGACGCCGGGCAGTTCGCGCAGCGGATGTGCCCTTGCCAGCAGCTTTGGCTCAACCAGGGCTTCGACGCGCGGCAGGTCGGGCGGCAGGTCATGATGATCGGTGACAATGACCTGGACCCCACGCGCCCGTGCCAGGGCGATGGCCTCATGCTCCGCCACACCGGTATCGCAGGTCAGCAGGAGATCAACGCCCTGGGCCAGCAGCTTCTCCAGCGTTGGCAGCTTGATGCCATGACCGTCGTTCAAACGATGAGGAATGACATAGAGCGGCTGCGCGCCCAGCTCGCGCAAGGCGTCTACCAGGAGGGTTGTGGCCGTTTGCCCATCCACGTCGAAGTCGCCCCATACGGCCAGGCGTTTGCGCTGTCGGATGGCCTGCCAGAGCAGATCAGCGGCTGGCGTCACGCCAGGCAGGTCTTCCGGCGGCGCGGGGACATAGCGCTGCCAATCCAAAAAGGCAACGGCCGCCGCGGGGTCGGCCAGCCCCCGGCGCGTCAGGATGTCGGCCACCAACGGGTGCCCGCCAACGGCCGTGCGCAGCGCCGCAGGCGCCGTGACCACCGAAGGTTCGATCCAATGTCGTTGCGTCATATCAGCCGCCTCCTCTGTTATTGTAACACGGACAGGAGCGGGCGCATAAAGGGCGGAGGGCAGAAGGATGAATGATGAAGGATGAAGGATGAAGGATGAAGGCGTTCAGAGTTCCAACAGGCGTGCCAGCGCATCCGGGCAGTGGCTGGGCACGATTTGGATGTCGGGGTTGGCTGCGGTGAAGCCGTGCAGGCGGTTGATGGTATCACGCAGGCTGCGAGGGTCATCGGCAATGAAGTTCACAAAGGAGGATGGCGGACGCCGCTCGACAATGGAACGCGTCAGCCAGCAACTGTCGGCCACGAAGAAGAGGCGGCCGCGGGTGGTGTGCGCCAGCAGGCCAACCTGGCCGCGGGCATGACCAGGCAGGCGCACCAACAGGGCACTGCCGTCGTTGAACAGATCGTAGGTGGGGCCGAGACCCGCCAGCGGTGGGCCATTGAACGCGGGCAGTAGGTGAACGCGGCGGGCAAAATCGGCCGGCAAGAGGGCTGGAATGAAGGCCCGGCGCAGGGCAGCCAATCCGCTCAGTGGGGCCACGGCCTGATAGGCTTCGGTCAGGGCGACGAAGCGCGCCGCGGCAAAGTCGCGCAGGCCGGCGATGTGATCGGCGTGAAAGTGCGAGATGATGACCTGACCGATGTCCGCGGGGGCGAGGCCGAAGCGGGGAAGCTGTGCCGCAACAGCCAGCTCCGGTCGCAGGCGCAGCGGCGTGGCCAGGCGGTAGAGCAGATAGGGGAAACGCCGCGTCGCCTCCAGCATGGCCGGGGCATAACCGGCGTCCCACAGAAACCAGCCGTGCTGCGGATGGCGCAGCAGCGCGACGAGGGAATGGCAGGCCATTTGCTGGCGCGCTCCACCCTCGATGAGGTGGTGCTCAGAGGCCAGGCAATGGCCGGTATCGAGAATGAAGCAAGCGAGTGGTTCGGTCACGGCGTCCCCCGGCTACATATGACGCAGCGTCTCTTCGATGCCCGCGGCCACGGAGACCAGCGGGCGGTACCCCAGGTCCTGCCGGGCCGCGCGGATGTCGTAGGTCTGCGTACAGGCCAGAATGCCCGCGGTGTAGCGCGTCAGCAGCGGGTCGCGGCCACTGAATCGGGCCTGCGTTTCCATCAACGCGGCCGCCAACCGCACCAGCGGCAGCGGCAGCGAGCGCCGGCGCAAGCGCAGGCCAAGCCGCGACAGCACATAGCGGATGACATCCCAGAGCAGGAGATGCTCATCGTTGGTGATGTGATAGGTGCGGCCAATCGCGGTCGGGGCCTGCAGCGCCAGCGTCAGCGCGTGCGCCACGTTTTCTACGTAGGTCAGGTCAACCAGGTTGTGCCCGTGACCGATCTGAGGCAGGCGCCCGCGCCGCGCCACCGCAACCAGGTTGGGCAGCAGGGAGCGATCGCCAGGGCCAAAGATGGCCTTGGGGCGGATGATGACCGTGGGCAGGCCCTCTTGTGCCGCCGCACGCACGCGATCCTCACCCAGTTTTTTCGTCAGCGCGTAGACCGATTGAAAGCGGCGGGGAAAGGGCGCCTCTTCGGTTGCATTGACATGGCTGCGGCCGTCGAAGATGACGCTCGGCGAAGAGACGTAGATCAGGCGGCTGACACCGTGCTGCTGGCAAGCGGCAATGACCGCCTCGGTGCCGCCGACATTGATGGCGTGGAAAGCGGCCGGTTGCCCCCAGGCTGCAGACAGGGCGCCGGCGTGAATGACCGCATCCACCCCGGCGCAGGCGGCGCTGACTGCCGCGGCGGTGCGCAAATCAGCCACAACCGGCACGGCCCCTTGCGTCAGCAGGTCGGTCGCTGTGGCGAAGTCGCGACCGAGCAGGTACACCTGGTGCCCCTGGGCCAGAAGTCTGCGTGCGGTGTGTTGACCGAGAAAGCCGGTGCCGCCAGTCACGAGTACGATCATGGGCAAGTCTCCCTGTGGTTGGCGCGCTGAAGCAGATGGCGCGACGAGACGACGGATCATCGGCTCTGTGGGAGTTCCCGTGAAAGTATCTACCGGCCGCGCAGGCTTAGCCGGCGTCCCGCATCGTCAGGATGACTGGAACAGTGGCCAAGAGAATCCGCAGATCGAGCCAGAAGGTACGGTTTTCGATGTACTCGATGTCCAGGCTGGCGCTGCGATCGAAGGGCAGGCTGCTGCGACCGTTGACTTGCGCCAGGCTGGTCAGCCCGGGAGTCACGTCAAGGCGGCGCATGTGCCACTCTTTGTAGTAGGCTAGTTCGTAGGGCATCGGCGGCCGCGGCCCCACCAGGGACATCTCGCCGCGCAGAACGTTGATCAGTTGCGGCAGCTCGTCCAGGCTGGTCTTGCGCAGAATGCGTCCAACCGGCGTAACGCCCTGTTTGATGATAGCTGGCTTGAAGATGTGCTGGCCGTTGTGGTCGCTGGCGCCGTTCTCAGTGTCGCCATTCAGGTATTGCTTGACGAACTCCTGGTGCGCGGCCAGATGATTGACGCCATTGTACATCGAACGGAACTTGAAGAAAGAAAATGATTTTCCGTTCTTGCCGGCGCGCGGGCTGACAAAAATCATCGGCCCGGGCGAGTCCAGCTTGACAGCCAGCGCAATGATGAGAAACAACGGCGACAAAAGGATCAACAAAAGCGACGCCACGACAATGTCAAAGGTACGCTTGATGGCCAGATAGACCCGTTTGTTCATCATCTTCTGCACCCGCCTCCGCTGTGCGGCCTGCTCATCATCCGTCAGATCGAGCAGTTCCAGCCAGCCGATACGTTGGCTCCCCCTTCTTCGAATGCCTCCCCCGATCATGGAATACCCCTCCTTGTGAACATCTTTAGAACGCCGGCACCCAATAGTGTATCGTCAATTTGGGCCGCTGGGCGGCCACGGCGAATTGGGCGCTGGCCATGGCAAACTCTACATTTGCATTTTCGCTGCCGGCAGTGGCTTTCAGAGTCAGGCCGTAGTTGGTCTGACGGTTGACTTGCCAACGCCGCAGCACGTGCGTCACATCTACAGAATACCAGCGACCAACCGCATTGATGGGCGTTGCGGCGGTCGGGCCGTAATCACGATCCTGTCCGGGGTCATTGGCGCCCGGCGCCGCCCAGCGGGTGGATGCCGTGGCCTGTTCCCAGGTCGCCGTCGCTTCTGACCAGGCTCGCTGCAGGCCGTAGGCCTGCAAAACCAGGTCAGTCGGCAGGCTGCGCTCCACGACGTAAACTGCCAGGCTGACCGACACCACCTGGGCCGTGGTGGGCAGGGGCGCCAGACCAAAGCGCAGGAGCGGTGTCTTCTCATCCACTTGGGCGCTGCGGTTCCAGCGCGCCAGCAACATGGCTGCGCTGCCCTGCGCCGTTGTTGGGTTCCAACTGTCCAGCGTCGTGTCTTGCTGGTCGCTGAATCCATTCAGCCCCATCTGCAACACCAGCGTCTGCACCGGCGGCGTGGGCGTCGGCGCCATGCGCCATCCCACCAGGGGGAGGCGCCGGGGGCCAGGTGTCGGCGTGGGGGTCATCGTCGGGGTCGCGGTTGCCGTCGCGGTTGGCGTGCGGGTGGCGGTTGGCGTCGGTGTGCCGGTTGGTGTGGGGGTGGCCGTGGCCTGGGGGCCAATTGGGCACTGAATCGCCAGGTTGAATGCCCCTGCGCTGCCCTGATACCCGTCCACCACCAGCACGTAATCCTGTCCGGCTGGCAGATTCAGCAGTTGTAAGCTGTTGTCGCCAGCCGCCAGGCACGTGGCCGGATCAGTCGAAGCCAGCAGGAAGAGATCCAGGTCAACCGCCGGCACGAGCGACGCCAGGCTGATGGTCACCGCTTGCGGCTCCAGGAAATGAAATTGGAAAACCGCTTCCGGCCCGCTTTCGTTCCAGTCGCTGCGGCAGGCGTAGGTCGCCACGTTGGACGGCTGCCCGCGTGTGTCGGCCCGCAGGCTGCTACCGCAGAAGACCTCTGGCGCCTGGCTGATGTCCACCGTGGGCACCGGGGTGAGTAAGCGCTCAGCCGTGGGTGTTCCCCCAGCGGCGTGCGCCCCGGTGACCATCAGCACCGCCAACACGCACAGGACGACGCCAACGGCAGAGAAACCGGGCGGCCGTGGCCAGCCCGACTTGCGCCAGCCTGCTCCTGCCATGCTCAGCGACCTATCACCGGGAGGTACCACTGTAAAAAGCGCGCATGGGCAAAATGGGCCGTGACTGTTTCTGTATTCGCAATGTTAAACGCGCTGACCGCATTACCGATCATCGCATAGCCGCCGGGCACGATCGCTTCCTGCACCAGGTAAGCGCCGGGGTCGAGTGACATGAACTGATAATAACCGCTGCTATTGCTGGCTACGGTTGCCAGTTGAACGTCGGCAGCGTCCAGTTGGCCGTTTTGATTGGCATCACGATACAGCCGAATGTCAGCGCCCTGCAGCCCTGGCTCACCCGCGTCCGGCTGACTGTTACGATTGACATCCAGGAATACCAGACCCTGCAGATGTGCCTTGGGTGTGTCACCGAAGTTTTGCGTGAGCACCACCCCCGCCTGCACCACCAGCAGCCAACTGTTGGGGCTGGTGGAGGTGTAGCCAATGGGGTCGGTCTCGATCACCTGGTATTGGCCGGGCGTCAAGGTTGTGAATGAATACGCGCCATTGGTCCCGGTTGTGACATGGCTGAGGTCGGTGCTGCCACGACGCAGCGTGATGATGGCGCCGGCCAGGGACTGCTCACCGGGATCGAGCGTCCAGTTCTGGTTCAAGTCCTCGAACACCACGCCCTGGATCGAGCCTACGCTCGGCGTCGCCGTCGGCGTAATCGTTGGCGTCGGGGTTTTGGTTGGTGTGTGGGTAGGGATGGGAGTCCGCGTCGGCGTTGGCGTCAAGGTGGGGGTGACGGTCGGTGTCCGGGTAGCCGTGGGCGTGGGCGATGGAGTCGGTTCGATCTCGTGCAGCAGCAGCTTGACATCCACCAGGTGAACCCAGTCGTTGCCGTCGCCGCGGGAGTTGATGCGAAAATCGCTTTCAGCCAGGCTGCCATCGTCCGCGCGCAGGCCCTTGCCCATGCGCGCATCGGTGATATGGAAGGTCGCCGTCTTCCAGGTGCGGCTGTTGGTCTTGGTCACATAGGCGTTGCCCGCACCGGTGGGTGTGGCCGCGCGCATGACGCCGCCAATGGCCTCATAGTCAAGCGCCCAGGTGTCGGTGCCGATGTCGGCGTACGTCACCTTGATGTCAACCGTGTTTTTGCCCACCGTAATGTAGTCGGGATGCACGCGGAACCACATGTACGGGTTGCCGGACTCCTGATCGGTGCGCCGCGCCACCCAGCCTTCCATGCCGCTGGGCAGGTTGGTGTTATAGGCGTTGGTATTGCAGTAGGCAGGGCCGGCGCCGGCCGGCGCACCGCAGTTGCCCAGGCCGTAGACATACGACGTGGAAAAACAAGGAATGCCCCCGCAGTTCGTTGACCAGCCGGCCGCCGGGTTGATGGCCGGGTCCGAACTGATGTACGGGTCGTTGGACTCCGGCACGGTGCGGCCACCGAGGACGTTGTCATTCTGATAGAGCCAGAACTCGAAGTTGCCCAACTGCGGGAAGAACGACGATTCCTCGAACGCGTAGTCGTAGTAGATGGGGTTGCGGTGGTCGCGCATCACTACCCACACGCTTGGGGTATTGCCCAGGTTGGCGCCTACGTAGGGCCGCCAGCGCTGGATGATGTTAAGGTACTCGGTGCGATCATTGTTGGGGGGCGGGGCGGGGTAAGGATTCGAATTGTCTTCTACAAAGAGCGACTGATCCAGGCGCAGATAGTACGCGTGCTTGTCCAGTCCGCTCAGCAAGCCCCAGTAAAACGAACGCGGGCTTTGCAGCATGTACCAATAGGTCTCGAAGACCGTCGGCACCTGGTTGTAGTGCAGGTTGAGCACATCGTACATGCCGCAGTTCTGACAGCCGGACAGGCCGTCGCCGACTTCAGCAAAATTAAAGTCGGGGGTCAGGCCGTTGAGTGAGATGCCGATGCCCAAACTGGCGGCATAATCACCTATGTCGCGGCGCTCGCTGACCTGGTAGGTGAAGGAAGCGATCTGCACCAGCAGTTGCTTCTTTAGCACCCGACGCCCCTGGCCGGCATCGTACACGCTAAAGGCATCGTAGAAGGCATCTACAACCTCCGCCGTGTAATCACGCCAGGCGCCCGAATAATTGGTGATGCCATCGGCATGCATGGCCAGTTCCATAATGTATTTGTCTTCGCTTGAGTTGACCATGTGCCCTTCGCCGTAGGTGCCAAAGCCCATGGCGATGAACTCAAGCCGCGTATCGTTGATGTAACGATCGCCGTAGTATTGCGCGAGTGCCTGGTAACGCTGCAGGAAGGCTGGGCGCCAGTACATGGGCAAGCGCCGGTGATCCGCGCCCGGGTCCGCACAGGCCGGGCCAGAAAACTTACAAATCTCGAACGTGTACTGATCTACGTCCGAAACCGGATAGCTCGCTGTGTCCCACATGTAGACAGGCAGATCGCGCACGCCCGTTTCATACGAGCGGCCGCCGCCGTAAGGGCTGATAGCAAAGGCGCCCTTCTTGCCTTTGGCCGCTGATTGACTTACAAGCGCGTTGACGCGGTCAGGGCGATAGCTGCCATAGCCAGACTCCAGGTAAGCCCACGACCAGTTCATCACGGTGCCGTCCAGGTGGTAACGGTTGGTATCGGCCGTGCCGTACCAGAACGATGCATCGTCCTTGAAATAGATGCCAGGACGCGTGGCCGGCAGGCCAGGCGCGGCCGGCGGCGCTCCCTCAGGTGTACCCGCAGGGACGGGCGCATCCTGGGCCGTGGTGGCGCCGGCCGTCGGGGCCAGCAAGAGCGCGGCCAAACAAATCAGGGCCAAAGCCCATTGAGTCAACGTACGCTGTGTCATGTTAAATCACTCCCGCGTGCAGTCTGGGAGAACGGCAGCCAGCGGTGGGCAACAATGGTTTTTTCAAGCGAAGCATACCGTCCATGTATTTTTTACCTCTCGCTTGCGCCCGTGGGCGGTCAGGCGTCAAGCGTTGTGCGACGAGCACTGGTGATGACCCAGGGGCTGAGCGCCGGCATGCGATCCAGGCCCACGAGTCGTTCGATGGCTGCGTACACCGGTAACAGTCCGGTATCCGAAAACCGGAGCGTCGGCGCCCAGTTGTAGCCGAGATGGCGCTCAACCGTAAAGCCTGCCGTGTGCAGCCGTGTCTCCAGGTCAACGGGTGTCGAGACATATTCGAAGCGGTGCCACGACTGTGGTTCCATACGCCCTAGAACGAGTAACAGGCGCCGGAGCCATCCTTTGTACGACAGGCGGTTGGTGGAGGTCATAATCAGCCAACCTCCAGGGCGAATAATCCGGTGTACTTCACGAAAGAACCAGTTACGACCATCTTCCACGTAGAAAGGAACCTGGATGCAAAGAGCGGCGTCCACACTGGCGTCGGCCAGGGGAAGCATGGACGCGGCAGGGTCTACCAACTCCGCTCGAATCGAGCGATCTTTTTGACGTAAGCGGCGCAGCGGGATGATCGAGACATCAGTCACCGTCACATCGAAGCCGTGCTGCACCAGGGGAATGGCGATGCGCCCTGAACCGCCCGATAAATCCACGAGACGATGCACGGAGGGATCACGTGCCAGGGTTGACAAGATAAACTGACGTTCTACCGTATCCAGGTATTGCCCCAGGGCGACGGTGTTGAGCCAGTCAGGGTGATATTCATGATCTATCTGGGCTGCAGACAAGCGTTGTTTGACTCCAGGTTGGAATGCGAATTTTTAGCTGAAAACTTCTTTGTCTGCCGCTATTCTATGACAGACAGATGAGATTTAGATGAACAACAGGCCGGGGGATGATGACATTTTGTTCACCAAGACGACTATGACCCGTATCATGTAGGGCCAGAGATAAAATCCCGTAAACAAAAAATCACCCTCCAACGCGTCGCTGCGAGGAAGGCGCCAAGAACCGGGCAATCTTAACACAGCCCAAAACCTTTGGCAAATCAAAATTCCGGGTTAGGGGATCACGCGTTGTCAGGTCAATCGGATGATCTGGTGCGTGCGGCCTGATTCGATGATTTTCTCGGCCAGCAGGACCGCGCGCAAGCCCTCAGCGCCATCAATCAGCGGCGTATGATCTTCGACCACGGCGCTGATGAACGCCTCAAGTTCGGCACGCAGCGGCTCCTTGCGCTTCAACTCATATTTCACCACACGACCTTCGCTCACCCCCATCAGGGCGGTCAACCCTTCCCACTGGCCGTTACTGGCGCTGCTGTTCTCGAAAAATTGCAGCTCCTGCGTCAGGTAGTTGACGACAAACATGCCGCGCTCCCCGATGATGGTCAGCTCACGGAACTTCTTGGGCGTCAGCCAGTTGATGTCTAAAACACCGACCGCGCCATTACTGAATTTCAGGACACCGGACAGCAGGTCTTCATGCGCGGCGTGAATCTCGCGCTGCGTTTCCGCATACAGCGATGTGATGCGGGCCTGGGTCAGATACTCCAGGATGTTGACTTCATGCGTCGCCAGATCGAACACCACGCCCACATCTTCTACGCGCGGTGGGAAGGGGCCGACGCGCCGCGAACGCAACTGAAACATGCGGCCCAGTTGTCCTTCGTCCAACAGGCGCTTCAGCTCGACGACGGCCGGGTTGAAGCGTTCGATGTGGCCCACCGCCAGCTTGCGGCCGGTGCGACGCGCGGCATCCAAAATCGCCTGGCCATCAGTGACCGAGAGCGCCAGCGGCTTTTCCACGAACACATGGCTACCGGCCTCCAACGCGGCCACGGCCACCGGCCGATGCAGGCGCGTGGGCACTGCCACCGACACGACATCAGGTCGTTCGATGGTCAACATCTCTTCGAAGTCGGCGTAAGCCTCCGCCTTGTACGTCCGCGCTACCTGCGCCGCCGCTTCGGCATCGAGATCGGCCACGGCCGCCAGGTGAGTTTGCGGCATTTCGGCAAAGATACGCGCGTGATTGCGCCCCATGGCGCCCACCCCTACGACGGCAACTTTCAGCATAGATTCTCCTGCCAATCGGGGAGTTCAATTTCCCGGCCGCACGCCGGGCACACCCCGACGGAATTGGCGACGGTCAGACGGTTGGCGCAGTGGCAAACATAGCCGACCAGGCGGGCCGGATTGCCCAGCACCAGCCCATGATCGGGCACGTCATGGGTGACGACCGCGCCGGCGCCGACCAGCGCCCAGCGCCCCACGGTAACGCCCGGCAAGATGACGCTGTTGGCGCCCAGCGAAGCCCCGCTGCGCACCAGGGTCGGTGTCACGGCCCAGTCGCTGTCACGTTTCAACGTCCCATCCGCGTTGATGGCCCGCGGCAGGCGGTCGTTGGTGAAGCAGACATGCGGCCCCACAAAAACGCCATCTTCCAGGGTGACGCCGTGATAGACTGACACCTGGTTCTGAATCTTGACGCGGCTGCCGATCTGCACGCCGTAGTCAATATAGGCCCCTTTGGCGATGATGCACTGCTCGCCCAGCCGCGCGCCCTCACGTATCTGCACCCAGTTCCACACGGTGGTGCCTGCGCCCAGGGTGGCCTGGGGCGACACCTGGGCCGTGGGGTGAATGAATGGCGCCGGCAGGGGCGCATCGTGGCTGCTTGCCTGTGTCATACTTGGATGATCCATTTCCGATAAATCTCATAGGCCTTGACCGCCAGACCGTACCAGGGCGCATGAATCTTGACACTGCGTCCATAATTCACCAACTGACCGCCGAAGCGTTCCTTGAAATCACGCACGCCATACGGCTTATCGGGATGCCCGGCGCCGCCAAAATCAAAAACGCTGAACCCCTGCGCGTGACCCCATTGCAGGAGATGCCAGACCAGAAAATCGTTCGGGTAGAGGCGCGCAGCCTCACGGTCGGCGCCGGCATACCAATCGAGCAGACGGCCCTTGTAAAGCAATGATGCCCGCCCACCGATGGCGACACCGTCAGCCATCGCCAGCACAATCTGGAACTGACCCAACGGGCCGAGCACCTCGAACGCCCGCCGAAAGAGCGAAAGATCGGTCAGATACACGCCAGCATGTCCATACACCTTGCGCAGCAGGCCGTAGAATGTCTCGACCCCCGCCTGGTCGCTGACCGTCAACGCGCTGACGCCTTTTTTCTGCGCGGTGCGCACATTGCGCCGCGCGCTGCTGCTCAGTCCGTTCCACAGCGCCTCTTCCGACTGCCGCAGGTCAATCAGGAAGTTCAGGTGCGGCTCCCAGCGAAAATGGGCCGCCTCCAGCCGCGCCTGCCAGGCCATCACATCCGCCTGATGTCGCAGCTCGGTGAAGAGGGAGCGCCCCCAGGCCCGGCGGTTGACCACCGCCAGCAAGGCGTCCAGGGCGTCTTGCCCCGCAGGTTCAGGTGCAACCAACATGCCGCCAAAAAGCACCGCGCGCGTGGTCAGCGGCCGCAGGAGGCCGCCCAACACCGTGGTGTGGACGGCAGGCCACAGGGCCATGAGTTCGCCGCTGGCACGGTCCACCGCGGCCAACGGTCGCGAGGCCCAGCCCTCTGTACCCGCCGCCACATCGTCGAAGGCCGGGGTGTGAAAGATGTTGCCGTCGGGATGGCCGGCCACGAAGCGCTGCCAGGCCGCCCGTTCGGGCTGCCCGGTCATGATGAATGTCAAACCCCTTACTCCCACGAGCAGCCCGCTGCGGCCGCGCCGGCCCCTGTCAGCTTTCGGACAGGCGCCACAAATAGTCCCAAAACGTCAGTGAATCAATATCTCCGCTGACCACCAGCGCACTGCGGGCTGCGTCCGGCCAGCGGCTGAAGCGCAGCAACGGCACATCTGGCGCCTCCACCCTCTGCACGGCCGTCCGCGCCTGCGTCGCCAGGTCGAAGGTTTCCCAGTCGAAGTAAACCGGGTAGAGCGCCCGTTCCGGGCTGATCTCCACGACATAGCCCTGCTGGCGCAAGAAGCCCAGCAGTTCCTGCGCGCTGCCAGGGGCCAGGCCGATAAATGGGCGCAAATCGCTGCGTACGACGAACGATTCCGCGGTCACGTCCGTGACGTGCGGCCAGCGGGAAGTCAGCGGCGCAGCGTGGATGTTGCCCGCGACGGTTTCAACGATCAAAGGCCCTTGCGCCAGCACCCGCGCCGCGACGGGCGCGTTCATGCTGACCTCCCAGCGACCGTCGCCCTGGCCCTGCAGGTGAATCTGGCACTGCGGGCGAATCTTCCACCATTCTGCCACCTCGGCCAGGGTGGTGATCCAAACGGCCGGCTGTAAGGCCCGCGCGGCGGTCAGCACGGCGTCCAGCGCCGGCGCACCCCCGCGTCCGCGTTCGGGGTGCAGTTGCAACACCAGCAGTTCACCGGCCTGATGGCTGGCCGTCAACATGGCGCGCCAGATGGCTGCCATGTCGGCCGCGGCCAAACCCAGCCGATCCACCAGCATCTCGTCATCGGGCAGCGAGACGGGAATTTCCACCAATCCTTCGGGCAGCAGATAGGGCAGAACCGGCGCGCGGCCGGCATCCAGCGGGCGATAGAAATCGAGTATGGTCTGGATGACCGGCGCTGCGAGCTGTTCTGGCGACAAGACGGGCCACAGGGCGCAGGTGCTGCTGTCGTAGGTGAAGCCCTGGGAAAACAGCAGGCGCAGCAGATCATGATTCCAGCGCAGATAGGGCGCCCGGAAGCCGACGGCCGGCACGTGATGCTGTGCGAAGGCCTGGCGCGCTCTGATCACCTGATCGCGCTGGCTGGCCGGTGACCGCTGGCTCAGATCCACGTGATGGTAACTGTGGACAGCCACTTCGATCCCCAACGCGGCCAGGCGCTGCAGAGGCAACGGGTGCCGCGCCAGGGCCACGGCCGTGGTTGGAAAGCTGGCCGGCGCGCCGTGCCGCGCCAGGACCTCGACGATCGCGTCGAGCGCGGCGGTGAAGCGGGCCGGGGTTGGCCCCAGACGCGCCAGCAGCAGGGCAAAGCGCCGCGGCACATGCCAGAGGCCTTTGGATCGGAGCAGATGGGCAAGTACGCCAGCGTCCAACGGTTGTATCACCTACCGGTTGAGTCCGGGCACATGCAGGGCGAGGGTGGCGGGGGTCAGATGCGGCGACCGGCGCAGGGTCCACAGGGCCGCCAGGGTGACGCAGAGCATTGCGCCCAGGGAGAGCGCGTAGGTGAGCCACGGCGAGGGCAGCGGGAAGCGCCCGATGAGGTGCTGAAAACTGGCCGCAAAACCGGCGCCTGCCAGCAGCCAGCGCAGGCCAACCGGAGCGGCCAGGTGGGTTTCGATCAAGACAGCGATGAGCAGATAGACGACGATGAAGGCCGGGGCCATCAGGCGCTCGTTGTCGAAGCCGAAAAAGGTGCTGACCAGGATCAGCGCCAGGTAGAGGAGCAGGTAGCGCTGGCCGCGGAAGAAGGCCAGGGTGCTGCGCCAGAAGACCAGGGGGAGCAGGCTGACAGGCAAGAACGCGTTGCCCAGGAGCCGCAGCCAGGTTTCCGGGAGGAGCAGTTTGGGCGCGGCACGCGCCAACTGCGCCGGCAGATCGAGGCCGCCGGTGTGACCAACGAGCAGGCGCAGCGCCAGGAAGACGGCCAGGCCCGGCAGCATCGCCAGGAGCGCAGGCGCGGCCGTGCGCAGCCAGGAGCCGGCGCTCGATCAGGAAGGCCAGGGTGACGGGCAGCATGATGAGTACGGTTTCACGGCCGGCCGCGGCCAGGGCGAAGATCAGCGCGAACAGCGGCCAGCGCAGGCGTGTCAGCGCCCACAGAAGAACGACCAGGCAAATCAGCGACAGCAGGTCATTGAGGGCAAAGAAGTCCCAGACGTTGAACCCGAAGAGGTGCTTGTTGAACACGAAGAGCAGGGTTGCCAGCAGCGCGACCGGCGGGGTGAGCGGCCAGGCCAGCAGGAAGAAGTAGGTCAGGACGACGAGCGCCAGCGCGGCGGTCACGGTCAGCAGATAATAGGCCGCGGCGTCGGGCAGCGGCAGCAGTCCGGCCAGGTAGGGACCGAGCAGACGAAAGGCGAAGGGCTGCTGCACGGCATCGGTGATGGCCGGCGCGGCCGCGCTGATCTGACGGTAGTGGTACAAATCCCAGGAGGCATACGGCTCGCGGCCATAGGGAATCTGGCCGTACAGGAAGATCATACCCGCAGTGACCAGGAGCAGAAGCAGCAAGAATCGCGACGCCTGAGCGCGCCAGATGACAGGTTTCATGTGCCAGGGATTATAGTCAGGTAATGAGATCGGTCAAACACGTCTTCCGATGTTTGATTGCGGGCGCGGCCAAAAAATTTGTGTCAGCCGCGGGCGGGGCGGTGACCATGGAGGATGAAGTCCATGATGATCTCTACGAGCTGGCCCGGTTCTTCGTGATAGGGGTTGAACGATGCCGTGCGCGCCTGGGCGATGGCCTCGGGCAGGCGGGCCAAATCCTGGCACCAGACGAGATGGCCGCGGGCGGACATGGCAGCCAGCAGGTCGTCCTGATGATCGTCGTAGCGGTCATGATTGCTGACGCCCACCAGGCGCTTGCCCTTGCGCAGCACCTCGGTGACGACGCCGATGCCGCCGTGCGATACGATCACGTCGGCCTGGTCGAAGTACGGTTCGAGCGACGGCGCAAAGCGGAAATGATCCGCATGTTGGGGTACGAACGCGCCATGCCCGATCTGCAGCAGCACCTGTTCGCCGGCCGCTATCAGCGTCGGCGCCAGTTCATCCATGGCCTGAATCAATGAGTTGAAATCGCCCGCGCCCACGGTGACAAAGATCATACCAACCGTCCTGCATAAATCGCCTGCGGATAATCGTCCAGCAACTCCGGCCATTGCACAAAAAAGAGATGCGCCAGGCGCTTCATCAACCGCCCGGTCAACGACAGCCGGGTGACGCGCGCGCCGCATTCGATGAAGATCACGCGCGCGCCGAACAGTCTGGCCCACAGCGCCACCGGCACCGCCACGGCCGGCCCAGAGGTGATGACCGCATGTGGTCGCGCGGCCAGGATGACGAAGAAGGACTGCACGAGCGCCAACAGGCTGCGTAAGATCTCCTGCCAGAGGGCATACGATTTGTAGCGCGTGCGATTCACCCAGAAGATGGCGCCGGGGATGCGGATGCGCTGGCCGGAGACGTTGTCTTCACGCGTGATCAGATACTGGTAGGTGAACGGCGCCCCGTGCGCAGCCAGCATGTCCACCAGGCGCAGAATCTCCGCGGTGTGCCCGCCCTGACCCAGGATGACCAGGACACGCCGGGGGCGACTATCATTGTGAATCATCGCAGCACCTCATGATAAACCGCGAGCACCTGCTGAGCGGCCGCCGCGCCCGATAGATGGCGGATGCGGCTGCGACCGTCGGTGCGGCCGCCAAAGGCCAGCGCCGACGCCAGTTTGTCGGCCACGCTCTCCACCGTCGGCGCGGCCAGGTAGCAGCCGGCCGTGTCGCGGATCACCCCCGCCACGTCGCCCACATCGGTGGCGACGATCGGCAGGTTGCAGGCCATCGCCTCCTTGATGACCATGGGCGAACCTTCGTAGCTGGAGGTGAGGCCCAGCACGTCGGCCGCCTGCATGAAGAGCGGCACCCGTTCGTGCGGCTGCCCGCTGGCGATGAGCAGGTCAACCGGCTGCCCGGCGGACTGCAAGCGGGCCACGGCGCCCTCGAGCAGATGTACCTGCTTCTCCGGCCGCGGCTCGCCGACGAAGACCACCAGTTGACGCTCCGCCGGCAGGCCCAGGGCGGCGCGCGCAGCCGCCTGCTCGCCTGGCGTGAACAAGTCGAGATCAATGCCGCAGGGAATGACCGCCACGTGCGGCAGGTTCATGTGCAGATCATCGAGGACCCGCGGGGAGGTGACGATAACCCAGTCAGCCAGACGCGCCAGCGCGCGCGAGAGGGGCGGCGTCCAGCCCACGGCCACTTCACTGCCGTGCAGGGTCAACACCAGCGGCCAGCGGAGCTGACAGCGCGCCAGCACCCCGCTCAGGACGTAGTGCGCATGCACCAGGTCATAGCGCTGGCGGCCCAGGCTGCGGCCTAAGACGGCGGCCATGCCGGCCACGTAATTCAAGGTGTGGCGCTGGCCGTCGGCGAAGAGGACATCCATCTCCACGCCCAGACCGCGCAGGGCTTCCACTTCGTCATGCACAAAGGTGCCGAAGTGGGGCCGGCGGGGCGAGGGGTACATGTTGGTCACCAAAAGAACGCGCATAGAAAAAACTCACCGACCGGGGGCTGATGGACTGCCGGCGGCGAGCCGGTAGAGGGAATGATACCTGGCAGCGACCACGGTTGGCAAAAATCGTGCCAGCGCAACCTGGCGCGCCTGCGCGCCCAGGGTCTGGCGCAGGTCGGCGTCACGCAGCAGCGCCAGGGTGCGGCCGGCCAGGGCTGCGGCGTCGCCCACCGGGACCAGGTAGCCGGTGACGCCATCGCTGACCAGGCCGGGAATGCCGCCCGCGCGGGTGGCAACCACCGGCCGGCCGGCCGCCATCGCTTCGGCGACGGCCATCGGCACATGATCGTGCCGCGAGGGATGGAGGAGCACGGCGCTGTCGCCCAACGCGGCGACCACGTCCGCGGGCGGCGCCAGCCCGGTCACGCTGATGACCTCCTGCAGGCCGTGCCGGGCAATGGCCTGCATCACCTGCGCATGGTAGCCGCGGTCGGCAATGCTGCCCAGGCAGCGCAGGGTGACGGCCGGCTCCTGTTGGTGCAGCAGCGCGAGCGCGGCCACCAGGGTGAGTTGGCCCTTGAGCGGCACGATGCTGCCGATGGCGATCAGGCGATGGCTCTGCGCCGCGGGCGGCAGGGCAAAGAAAGCGGTCGAGACCGGATTGTCCACGCGGTGAATCTGGCCGGCCGTGTGCGGCCGCAGATAGGCTTCGCCAAAGGCGCTGAGCGCGGCCACGTGCGGGGCGCGGCGCAGGGCCAGGCGTTCCAACGCCAGCAGGAGGATCAGAGCCAGGCGCTGCTGCGGCGGCGCGGGCTGGCGCAGTTCGCGGCCGGCCAGCCCATGCACGGTGTAGAGGGTGGGCAGGCCGAGGCGCAGGGCCGCCACCGCGTAGTCGGCATTGTGGGCATGCACGACATCGGGCTGAATGGCGCGCAGCACACGGCTGACCCGGCCAATGTTGGCGAACAGGTTGGGGATCAGGCGCTGCGGCGGGGAGGCCAGGGCATGAAAGGTGACGCCGTTTGCGCTGTAGGTGACATCATGCACGACTTCGGGCCGCGTGGAAACTACGTGCAGTTCCAGGTCGGGGAGCGCGGCCAGGCCCTGCACCAGGTTGACCGCGACGCTGTCAATGCCGCCGATCACCTCGTCCGGCCGGGCCGGGTAGAACGTTGCCAGCGCCAGGCGCAAGCGCTCGGCGCTCATCGCTGCCTCACCTGTTGATAAACGGCCCGCGTGCGCAGGGCCACGGCCAGCGGATGAAAGCGGCCGGCCGCTTCGGCGCGGGCGGCCGCGGCCAGGCGCAGCGCCAGCGCCGGGTCATCCAGCACGCGGCGCAGATTGGTCGCCAGGCCGTTGATGTCCGCGGCTGGCGAGAGCAGACCGGTGCGCCCGTGCTCGATCATGTCGGGGACGCCGCCCACGGCCGTGGCGACGACCGGGCAGCCGGCCGCCATGGCCTCGGCGATGGTGACGGGCGCGGTCTCCTGATGCGCGGCCAGGGCGACTGCGGTGCAGCGCGTCAGTTCGGCGCGCATGGCCGCGGCGGACAGGCTGCCCAGGAAATGCACGCGGCCGTGCAGGCCATGCGCCTGCACGGCCTGCACGCAGGCTGCGCCATACGCCGGCTCTGCGCCCATCTCGCCGGCCAGGCGCAGTTCGACGCGCTCATCGGCTGCGGCAACCTGCGCAAAGGCGTGAATGAGGTCCAGGATGCCCTTGCGGCTGATGATGCGGCCGGGGCAGAGGAGGGTGGCCGGCGCGGGCGTGCGCGCGATGTCAAAGAAGGCGGCGTCCACCGGGTTCTCGATGGCGGTGATGCGGCCGCGCCGCGCCAGCCAGGGGAATTCACGCAGCAGATAGGGGCTGATGACGATGATGTTCTGCGCCCGCGCCAGGCTGTAGCGCTCGTAGACGCGGTCGAACGTCCAGCGCAGCCGGCCGGCCAGGCTGCCGCCCTGGCTGGCCAACCGCGCCTCCTGCGCCACGACGCCATGAATGGTGACGACGGCGGGCAGGCCGCTGGAGAGCGCGGCGTCCACGTTGGCGCCGGCGCTGTGCGCATGAACCACGTCGGGCGCGACGCTGCGGATGGCCCTGCGCAGCCACCACCAATCGGTGCGCAGCAGGAACAGGCGGCCCAGGCGCATTTCCGGGACGCGATGAACCGTGACCCGGCCGTGCTGCTCCTGCGTGATCTGGCTGACGGCCGGGCTGCCGCTCAGCACATGGATTTCCATGCCCGGCAGGCTGGCCAGTTCCCGCGCCAGGGTGACGACGACGGCTTCGACGCCGCCGACGATGCGCGTGGGATCGGCCGGGTACTGGCCCAGCATGGCGACGCGGCAGGGCGCGGCGTCAGGCGCGGGCGGCGGCATGTTCAGCCATGCCATAGACGGCTCCCATGAAAAAGTAGAACATCAGGCTGGTCAGGGTGCCGGTCGCGACATCGTAGGTCAGCGAGGTGCCGAGCATGATGAGCAGGACGGCCCAGCCCCCGGCGATCATGCTGTGCAGGACGCGGCGGGTCGGCTGCGCCAGGCGGGGCGCGGCGACCGAAAGCGCCAAAGATCGAACGCGATGACGGCAAAGCTCAAGAGATAGGGGGTCAGCGCCAGCAGGCCGCCGGAGGTCAGGACGAAGAGGTAGGAGTTGTGCGGCGCGGGGACGTACTTGGCGATGCGCGGCAGCAGGCCCTGGTCGAGCGCGACCAGGCCAAAGCTGGCATAGCCGATGCCGAAGAGCGGGGCCTGTCGCCAGAGGGCCAGCGACACCGTCACGTTGTTGAGACGATCCTCGACTGAGGCCTCGTCGGCCAGGCGTTCTTCGATGATCGGCTGCTGACTGAGGATTGGCCAACTCAAGACGCCCACCAGCGTCAGCATGACCAGCGCCGGCAGCAAGGTGCGGCGCAGGCGGCCAAAAAAGGCGGAAAGTACCACCACGGCCAGGGCCACGCCGGCCCAACTGGCGCGGTTGTAGGTGTAGAAGGCCGCCACGACAAAGGCCAGCATGAGCAGGACGATCAGGCCCTGCGCCAGGCGTCGCTTCTCGGTCGTCAGGAGCAGCAGGCAGGCCACCACGCTGAAGGCGAGCGGGATGCCGAAGAAGACCGGGTTGCCGAGCAGGCTGACCACGCGGCGCAGACCGGTGCCGTAGGTGAACTGCACCGTGTCCAGGGCAAAGAGGACGCGGCCGGTCGCCTGTTCTTGCAGCACAAGGAAAGCGAGGTAGGCGCCGATGATGACCAGGGTCAGCAGAACGAGGCGCGCCGCGGCCGGCGTCTGCACCAGGTTGCGCGCCAACACGTAGGCCAGAAACGGCAGCAGGTAGGCATCGAACGCGGCCTGTACCCCGGCGCTGGCGCCGTAGACCGAGGACAGGCCGCTAAGCACGATGGCGGCGCCAAAGAGCAGCAGCGTCACATCGAGCAGGTTGGGGAGCGCCAGACGCCGGCGCCGCCGCGCGGCCTGCGCCAAGAGCAGGATCACCGCCCAGCCGGCGGCCAGCCGTGCCAACGCCAGGTCGGGGATGCCCGCGCCCAGGTGAATGTCGAGATTCCAGAAGGGTGCGAACGGTGAGATGGCGATCCAGGCGGCCAGGCCGAGCAGCGGGTCAAGCGTGACGAGCAAGAGGGCAAAGGCCACCGCGACCAGCGCCACCGTCAGCGGCAGGCGCTGCGCATCCCAGAGGGTGAGGCCAAGCGCCAGGCCCAGGGTCACGATGCCGGCAGCCAGGGCCGTCCGTTGCAGCCACGGCCACCAGGGTGAAAATGGGCGGGCAGGTGCGTTCATGGCGTCCCACCTGGCCAGGCGCGGCCAGTCTCGCGCCAGATGTCGTCGTACATGGCTTCGACGCCGGCCACATGTTGGGCGAGCGTGTAGTGCGTTTCGACCCGCTCACGGCCGGCCGCGGCCAGGCGAGCGGCTTCGAGGGATGCTGCCAGAGGTCGGTCAAGGCCGCGGCCAGGGCGGCGGCGTCGCCAGGGGGAACCAGCAGCCCGTTGACACCCGACTCGATGATCTCCAGCACGCCGCCGGCCGCACTGGCGATGACGGGGCGCCGGCTGGCCATGCCTTCGATGACGACGCGGCCGAACGGCTCCGGCTCGATGGCGCAGTGGCAAAGGACATCGAGCGTCGCCATGACCTGCGGCACATCGTCACGTTGCCCGGCGAAGGTGACGCGATCGGCGATGCCCAGTTCCACAGCCAGGCGGCGCAGGCTCTGTTCCAGGTCAGGTTCGGCCACGTCCGGCGCGCCCACGATGAGCAGGTGCGCGGTGGGGCACTGGCGGGCGAAGGCGGCGAACGCGGTCAGGGCGACGTGATGGCCCTTCCAGGTGACCAGGCGTCCCAGGCTGCCCACCACAAAGGCATCATGCGCAATGCCCAGTTCCTGGCGCGCCGCGCCGGAGCGTAAAGTTGGCGGGAAATCGTCGGGGTTGACGGCGTTGGGCGCCACCTGGCCGCGACGCACCTGCGCGCCTGCCTGGCGCTGTTGCTCAGCCACGGCCTGCGAGATGTAGATGAACCCGTCTACGCGCCGGGTCAGCCAGCGGTCGGTCCAGGTCAGCGGGTCGAGGGCGCGCACATGGCAGACGATGGGGCGCTGCAGCCAGGAAGCGGCCAGGATACCGGCCCGGCTGACCGGCACGATGTCATTGAGATGCACCAGGTCAGGCTGCACGGGGGCCAGCAGATTGCGCAGGCGCCGCGCCTGCGGCAAGGTGTCAGCCAGCAGGCGACGCAGCGCGCCCGCGCCTTGCCAGGCCGCGAGGAAGGCCGGCAGCCGGCGCAGACGTGCCAGGGGGCCGCTGCTGCGCGCCCGCTCGACCAGGGCGGGGTAATCATCGCCCAGCCCCTGCCGCGAGCCGATGGTGAGCACACCGCCCGCGAAGAAGCCGCTGTCGCGAAAGCGGGCGACGGCCGGGTTGGCTGCGTTGAGAACCACGGCCAGGCGGTAGAGCGGCGCGGGGTCATCTCCCAGGCGGCGACGTTCAGCCAGCCCCTGCGCCAGCAGCAGCAGGCTGACGATCGAGCCGCCGGGGCGCGGGGCCAGGTCAACAAAGGCGATGGTGTGCGGACGGTCGTTCACGGTGTGTGTACATGCCGGGGGGCCGGCCGGCTGGCGGCGCTGTCCTGGCGCAGGTTTTTCGCAAATTCGAGCACGAACGCCAGCACGATGCCGGCCAGTAGGGCCAACAGCGCCCCGACCAAAGCCAGGCGGGTGGTTTGCGAAGGGGTGGGGTCGGTGGGGATGCGCGCCGGCTCGATGATCTGCAGGAAGCCGGAATCCAGGCCCTGGTTTTCTTTGAGACGAGCTTCGGTCGCTTTGTCGGCCAGGAAGGTAAACGCGTCGTTGGCCCGTGCGACCGCGGCCTCCAGGTTGTCATATTCGGTGTGCAGGCCGATGAGGGATGACATCTCTGTGGCGCGCTGGGCAATCATCTGGTCATAGCGGGCCTGCGCGGCGCGCGCCTGTTGACTGCGCACACGCTGCTCGGTGACCAGGTTTTGATAGCGCAGCGTCTCGTCCTGATAGGTGCGCGCCCACTGCTGGCGCGCATCGGCGCTCAACGAAGCGCCGAAGTCAGGCGTCACCGTCGCGCCCGGCGCCGGCGTCGTGGGTGTGGGACGCGGCGTGCGCGGGTTTGGCGTCGGCACGGGGGCCAGCAGGGCAACGACCTGCGCCTGCGCCTGGTCCGCGGCCGCCTGGTACAGATCAAGCGTGGCCTGCGCCTGCTGCTCTTCGATCACCGCCTGGTCGCGATCCAGACGCAGACGCCGCAGCTCAGTTTGCAGGGTCGCGATTTCCGCGGGCAGCGATTCGATGCCGTTGGCAAGTCTGAACTTGAGAAAGGCATCCTGCGCAGCGGTCAGCTTCTGGCGCTCAGCGGCCAGTTGCGCTTCGATGAACTGCACACTCTGGTTGACCGGGGAGAGACGAAACTCCCGGTAGGCCTGCAGCGCAAAGTTGACATAGGTCGTGGCGATTTTTTCGGCCAGGTCCGGTCGCTCCGCGGTGGCGACCACGCTGACGAAATCGTCCTGCTCCTCGAAGATCATGCGCTGCTGCAGGGTGTCCGCGTCCAGCGCCAGCCCCAGGTCGCCGATGGTTTGCCAGGCGATGTTGCGGCCGCGCAAGAACGAAAAGAACTCCTCGCGCGTGTTGATGATCTGCTCGCGCCCGGGCAGCGCAGAGGATGGCGCGAACAGGCTGACCGCTTCGGTTTCCACGGCCAGCACGCGCAGACGCACGCGGGCCTGATAACTGGCGGGCGCGGTGTAGCCCAGGTACAAGATCGTGGCGACGGTGACGAGCATCAGCAGGCCAATCAGCCAGGCCCAGCGCCGCACCACATGGATGCTGTTCAAGAACTCGTTATTCATCTCGACTCCGCCATGCTCCGCTCGTCATTCGACCAGGAATTCCAAATGTGGTCGCTGAAGACATCTGGAATGGAGGCTTTAGCCGGTTATTGGGCACTTGAGAACCCTGTGGCAGACCGGCTGAAGCCTCGATTCCGGGTACATTTGGATTTGCTGTCATTCGACCGGCCGCGCAGCATGGGGCATGTGTTACTGACCAGGATTTTGCGCACCCAGTCCCCACTTGGGCATCACCTCGGCGCGGTGATGGATGAGCATCGGCAGGCAGTCGGGGCAGATATGGAACGTGCGGCCCGCCATGCGCCAGGCCGCCACCGGCACCTGGTTTTCATCGCGGCCGCAGTTGATGCAGGCATTGATCGTGGTGTCATTCATGAGTATTCTCTCGTCCACTCCTCTGTTCACTCGAATTCTTCGGCTTTCTGGTTCGGGATTCAATTCTACCGCAAAAACGGTTTCTCGCCAATCATGACCCCGATGTGCAAATGTCGCCCTTCCCCCCTTCTCCCCTTCTCCCCTTCTCCCCTTCCCCGGTCGAGGTGAGGTCACAACGCCTTTTGACGCACTTTTGGCCCTGTGCTATCATGGAGCCTGGCTACGAATGACCAATAATTTATATTTACACGCGGAGTATCATGAATATCCTGGGAATTTGCACCGAAGGCCCACAGTCAACCGGGGCCTGTTTACTGATAGACGGCAAGCTGATCGCGATGGCCGAAGAAGAGCGTTTCGTGCGCATCAAGCAGGCGCCGGGCCTGCTGCCTACACGCGCCAGCCAATACTGTCTGAAGGCCGGTGGGCTGAAGCTGAGTGACATTGATGCGATTGCGGTATCGTGGGATGTTGCCAAGTACACCGATTTCATGCCTCGCTTCTATGACGATGTCGAGCGCCGCTACGGCGACAAAGGTTGGCTGACCTACATCAGCGAAAAACAGATTTTACAGCGCTTCCAGCCGGACTACGTGCAGCATCGCATCACCGCCAGTCTCATCAAGGGTGCGGACCGCGGCCAGATGCGGCCCGTTCGCTATGTGGGCCATCACAAGACCCACGCGGCCGCGGCCTTCTGGTCGTCCGGCTTCGATGAGGCGACCATCCTGACGATTGACGCCAGCGGCGAGGAGCAGTGTACGGTGATCTGGCACGGCAAGGGCATGGAAATCACGCAGGTCGAGAGCTTCGACATTCCTGATTCCACGGGCTGGATGTACGCGGGCCTGACCGAGTTCCTGGGTTTTCGGCCCTACTCGGACGAGGGCAGCGTGATGGGGCTGGCCTGCTACGGCGCGTACGATCCTGAGATCGCCGCACTCTTCGAGCGCATTGCGCCCATCTCCCCGGACGGTAGCTATCGGATTGATCCGAGCTACTTCTTCTTCGGCGCGCACACGTACGGCGACCGCTACACCGACAAGCTGGTGCATGAGCTGGGACTGCCGTTCAAGTACGGGGATGACATCACGCCGCGTCAGCAGAACATCGCCTGGGCCGTGCAGGATCGCCTGGAGCAGATCGCGGTGGGGCTGGCGCGCCGTGCCGTGGCGCGGACCGGCTGCCGCACGCTGTGCCTGGCCGGCGGCGTGGCCTTGAACTGCAAGATGAACCGCGTCATCCTGGACAGCGGCGCGGTGGATCGGCTCTTCATCCAGCCGGTGAGCAACGATGCCGGTTCGGCCCTGGGCGCGGCGCAGTTGGTGGCCGCGGAGATGGGCGACGACCCGCGCTTCGAGCAGCGCCTGGTGCATTACGGGCCAGACTACAGCAACGCCGAGATCAAGGCGGTGCTCGATGGACACAAGCTAAGGTACGAGTATCTGCCCAACGGCCGCCTGGAGCGCCGCGCCGCGGCGCGCATCGCGCAGGGCGGCATCGTGGGCTGGTTCCAGGGGCGCATGGAGGCCGGGCCGCGCGCGCTGGGCAGCCGTTCCATCATCGCCTCGCCCATTGGCGCGGCGGTCAAGGACAGGATCAACGAAGCGGTCAAATACCGCGAACCGTGGCGACCGTTCGCGCCCTCGATCAAGGCGGAGCGCATCGGCGATTTTGTGCTGAATCCCATCGAGGCGCCGTTCATGATCCTGACCTTCGACGTGCGCCCGGAAGTGGCCGATCAGATTGCCGCGGTGGTGCATGTGGACAACACCGTGCGTCCGCAGACCGTGCGCGCCGAGGACCTGCCGCGCTGGTACCGGGTGATTGACGAGTTCGAAAAGCTGACCGGCGTGCCGATGATTCTCAACACCAGTTTCAACGTCAAGGGCGAGCCGATTGTCAACACGCCGCAGGACGCGGTGCGCACCTTCTACGGCAGCGGCCTGGACGGCCTGGCAATCGGCGATTTCTGGCTGGAAAAGTAGGGGCATAAAGGGCATAAAGGGCATAAAGGGCATAATGGAATTTCGGTATCATGCGACCGGTGATGAAGATGGGGTGCGCGTCGTCAAGATCGAGCAGGATGGCGAGCGCTACCGGGTGACGGTGGACGGCCGGGCGTATGCGGTCGAGGCGCAGCGGCCGCAACATGGGGTCATCGTGCTCAACATGAACGGCCGGCGGACGCGCGCATGGGTGGCGCACGATGGTCTGCAGCGGCATGTGGCGCTGACGGGCGCGCGTACCTACATTTTGCGGCGACCGGACCCGCGCACCAAACAACGGCGCCGCGCGCCGGGCGCAGCCGACGGTGGCCTGGAAGCGGCCATGCCAGGCCAGGTGCTCGATGTGCTGGTGCATGTGGGCGACACGGTGGAGCGTGGGCAGACGCTGCTGCTGCTCGAAGCGATGAAGATGGAGCTGCGCATGGTGGCTCCCTTTGCCGGCCAGGTGCGCGCGGTGCGCTGTGCCGCCGGTCAGGTGGTGGAACGGGGGCAACTGCTGGTTGAGTTGCAGGCCCTCTGATTTTCGTGCAATCACATCTACTTTGTGATACAATAATGATCCATTTCATAGCGGCCCATTGCCTACCGCCTTAGAATTGTCTTGAAATGGAAACGGACGCGACGTACGACGTGAATCAGGCCAGAAGGCGATTGCGTCTTACGCCCTGCCCAATCTCATCGGCACAAAGGTTATTTCAGGAGGAGACTCTCAATGTCAAGCACAACGGCTGTGCTAGATCACCCGGCGCCCGCGGCGGCTCCGGCCAGGCCGGACGTCGTCAACGATTTCTCGATTGTTGTAGCGACCCCCAATGGCTCCGGGAGCCAGACGGCCAACATTTCGATTATTCGCTCTATTTTTCGCATGGGCATTCCTGTCAACGGCAAGAACCTCTTTCCATCCAACATTCAGGGCCTGCCCACCTGGTACACCATTCGGATCAGCAAGGACGGCTACATTGCCCGCCGCGAAGGGACTGAGATTCTCGTCGCCTTCAATGAGAAGACGGCGGAGCAGGACCTGGCCAGCCTGCCGGCGGGCGGCATCTGCATCCATCCCCTCGAATGGAAATTTGCCCGCAGTCGCACCGATGTGACCTACTACGGGGTTCCGGTCAAAGAATTTGTCAAGGCATCAGGCGCCGAAGACAAGATCAAGAATTACATCGCCAACATGGTCTACGTAGGCGCCCTGGCCTATCTCCTGGGCATTGACCTGGAAGATGTCAAGGGCGCCCTGCACACCCAATTCGGCGGCAAAACCAAACCGATCAACCTGAACCTGACTGTGGTCAAGATGGCCTACGACTGGTCGGGCGCCAACCTGACGAAGACCGATCCCTTCCGCGTCGAGCCTATGGACAAGACGCAGGGCAAGATCATGATCGAAGGCAACATCGCGGCCGCCTTAGGCTCCGTTTTTGGTGGCGTGCAGGTGGTGGCCTGGTACCCGATCACCCCGGCCACCAGTGTGGCCGAGGCGCTGAACGAGTATTTGCCGCAGTTGCGCATGGACGAAAACGGCAAGCCCACCTTTGCGGTCCTGCAGTCGGAAGATGAGATTGCCGCGATCGGCACGGCGATTGGCGCCGGTTGGGCCGGCGCGCGCAGCATGACCTCCACCTCCGGCCCTGGCCTCTCGCTGATGACCGAATACGCGGGCATGGGCTTCTTTGCCGAAGTGCCGGTGGTCATCTGGGATGTGCAGCGCATGGGCCCCAGCACCGGCCTGCCGACGCGCGTGGCGCAGGGCGATGTGCTGATGGCCTATACGATGGGTCACGGCGACACCCGCCATGTGGTACTCTTGCCCAGTTCGGTGAGCGAATGTTTCGATTTTGGTATCCAGGCCTTCGATCTGGCCGAGCGCCTGCAGACGCCGGTTTTCGTGCTGAGTGACCTGGACATTGGCATGAATCTGTGGATGAGCGACCCTTTCAACTATCCTGAGAAACCGCTCGATCGTGGCAAGGTGTTGACCGCGGAAGACATCCAGCGCCTGGGCAGTTGGGCGCGCTTCGAGGATGTGGATGGCGACGGTATCGGCTACCGCACGCTGCCCGGCACCAAAGATTACCGCGCCGCCTACTTCACCCGCGGCACCGGACATAATGCCAAGGCGGTGTACAGCGAGCGGCCAGACGACTGGGAGCAAAACCTGGCCCGCCTGTACAAGAAGCACGATACCGCGCGCACCCTGGTTCCCCAAACCGGTGGTGGATGACGCGGCGGCTACTAAGATCGGCATCATCTCGTATGGCTCGGCCGACCCGGCTGTGCTGGAGGCGCGTGACCGGTTGCGCAAGCAGGGGATCGAAACCAACTACCTGCGCGTGCGTGCGCTGCCCATCGAGGAGACGCTACGCGAGTTCGTGGCGCGGCATGACCGCATCTACGTGATCGAACTCAACTTCGAAGGGCAGATGGCCGAGATTTTATGCATGGAACTGCCCGAGTATGCACCCAAACTGCGCAGGCTCACCAAGTGCGACGGCCTGCCGCTGACCGCGCGTTTTCTCACCGAGTCCATCATGGAGCAGGAGCGATAACATCATGGCAACTCCACTTCCAACCACCACGACCATCGCCGGTCCGGACGGCAAGACCAGGACGAACGGCAATCTCAAGCTGAACCTGGTCGGGCTTGAACTGAAGGATTACGACGGTTCGCCTTCCACCCTGTGTGTCGGCTGCGGCCACAACTCGATTTCCAATCAGATCGTGCGCGTGGCCTATGAGATGGCGCTGAAGCCGCACGAGGTCATCAAGCTGAGCGGCATTGGCTGCTCCAGCAAATCGCCGGCCTATTTCTTGAACCGGTCGCACGGCTTCAACTCATTGCATGGCCGTATGCCCTCGATTGCCACCGGCGCCTGCCTGGCCAACCACACCCTGCGCGCCATCGCCGTCAGCGGCGACGGCGACACCGGCAGCATCGGCATCGGTCAGTTCAAGCACCTGGTGCGCCGCAACGTGCCCATGGTGTACATCATCGAAAATAACGGCGTCTACGGCCTGACCAAAGGCCAGTTCTCGCCGACGGCCGACATCGGGCAGGTGCTCAAATATGCGGGCACCAACGAATTCCGGCCGATTGACCTGTGCATGGAAGCGCTCATTGTGGGCTGCGGCTTCGTCGCGCGCTCCTTCGCCGGCGACGCCAAGCAGGTGCGCGAGCTGCTCAAGGCTGCACTCAGCCACCGCGGCACGGCCGTGATTGACATCATCAGCCCTTGCGTCACCTTCAACGATCATGACGAGTCAACCAAGAGCTACTCGTATGGTCGCACGCACGAAGAGCCGCTGCACGAGGTGACGTACATTCCCGCCTATCAGGAAATCACGGTGGATTACGAGCCGGGCACGGCCGTGGATGTCGAAATGCACGACGGATCGCACGTCCGGCTGAAGAAACTGGACACCACCTACGACCCGACCGACTGGCTGCAGGCGGTGCAGGTTCTACGCGAGGCCGAGACCACGCGGCAGATCATCACCGGCCTGATTCACATCAACCCGAACCAGCCCACGCTGCCTGATCTGGTGAATATCGCCGATCAGGAGCCGCTGGCCACGATGGCTAACGAAAAGCTGCGCCCCTCGCGTGCGCAACTTGCCGCGCTGATGCGCGGATTGGCGTAATCTGTCCATCAAAACGCACCTGCGAGCCGTAAGCCCGCAGGTGCGTTTTTCTACACGCAGTGAGCAAGCGCTTGACCACTCTTCTTCTTGTACGACATGCCACCAACGATTGGGTTGGTGAGCGCCTGGCCGGATGGACACCTGGTGTCCATCTCAACGCGGCCGGTCAGCAGCAGGCGCATGAGTTAGCAGAGCGCCTGGCGCACATTCCGATCAAAGCGATTTACAGCAGCCCGCTGGAGCGCGCCCTGGAAACCGCGGCGCCCCTGGCTGACCGCCTGCGCTTGCCTGTGGAACAGGATCCTGACCTGGGCGAAGTGTACTATGGGCAATGGACAGGCATGCCACTCAAGGCGATGCGCGAGACCGATCTCTGGCCGCTGCTGATGATCGCGCCCAGCCTGGCGCGCTTTCCTGATGGCGAGAGTCTGCTGGAGGCGCAAACGCGCGTCATTGGTGCGCTGGAACGCTTGCGCAGAACGCATCCAGATGATACTATTCTGGTCGTGTCGCACGCTGACATTCTCAAGGCGGCCGTGGCCCATTACCTCGGCCTGCATCTGGATCTGTTTCAGCGACTCGTGATTAGCCCGGCGTCCGTCACTGTGCTGCGTTTTGCAGCGCCTGGCCACGCTCGCCTGGAACATTTCAATGACACAGGCGTGCTGCCCAGTTTTGTGGAAGAACAGCAGAAAATTCCGTAAACGACGTTGCGCCAATAGTTGTGTAAAAAAGGAAACAGATATGCCGCAGTTTGATTACGATTTTGATCCGGTATCTCGCATCACCGTTGGCGCCATTGGCCGGCCGGGCCAACGCGACTTCTACTTGCAGGCGCGTAGCGGCCTGCGCGTGGTGACGTTGAAAATTGAAAAACAGCAGGTACAGGCGCTGGCGATCGGCATCTCCCAGTTGCTCGAACAGGTTGGGGATGTGCTCCCCCAACTGCGCACCGATTTGGTCAACGTCAACAACCCGCGCATGACCCTGGAGGAGCCGGTCTATCCGGCCTTTATGATCGGGCAGATTGGCTTGGGCTACGATGAGGCACGCGCCCTGGTGATCATCATTGCGCAGGAGTTGGTGGTTGAGGATGCCGAAGGCAGCAGTCAGGCGGCCCTGGCTCGCTTTGTGGCCGGGCGTGAGATGATGCGCGACTTCAGCGAACATGCCCTGGCCCTGGTGGCGGCGGGGCGCCCCACCTGCCCGCTATGCGGTCAGCCCATTGACCCGCGCGGGCATTTTTGCCCTCCCAGCAATGGACACAGCACTTCGTTGATCCAGTAGGCGTGACTTGCTCATCATTTTCGTCACGCCGAAACCTTGATTTTGTTTAGCAGAGGAGGATTTATGGCAGCATCTGCAATGAGAATGAGCCGGCTGGCTTTTCCGACCGAGGCCGGCCTCTGGCTGCGCAGCCAGCGCTGGGACTTGACCTTCATTACCCTCAGCGTTATTCTGGTCCCCTTTCCCTACCTGGCCTGGTTGGCGCTCAACACGTTTGGCTTCAACACGGACCTGACCCGCAACGTCATCAATGGCCTGGTCGCGCTGGCCGTTGGCGGGCCGCACATGTACTGCACCTTCACGCGTACCATGTTGGATCGCGACTTTATCGAAAAACGCCCGGCGTTCGCCCGCTCGACCATCGCCATCCCGCTGATTGTCATTACCCTCGCCCTGTTCAACCTGGAACTGCTGCTGACCGTCTTCTTCTTCTGGGCATCGCTGCACGTGCTGCATCAGATTGTTTTCATCATCGGCGTGTATGACAAGAAGCGGCGGGACACCTTGTCATTGCCCAGCCGGGTCATTGACTACGCGGTGGTGTTGACCAGCCTCTACCCCATTGCCGCCTACCGCCTGACCATCAGTCGTGATCTGTTGATCGGCACCAATGACCTGGGCAAGTCCATCCCTGAATTCCTCAAACAGCCCCTGTTCTTCTACCTGGCGGCCGCCACGTTTGGCCTGGCCTTCGTCCTCTTCATCGCCAAGACGATCAAAGAATACCGCGAGGGCAGCCTGCATGTGCCCAAAGCTGTCTTCATCCTGGTGACCACCATCACGTCGTTCATCGTGCCCTCGCTGGGCAACCTGGACACGGCCTTTCAGGGGATGAACACCTGGCATTCGTTCCAGTACCTGGCCTTGACGTGGTACATCAACCGCATTCGCATCGAGAAAGGGGAGATGCATGCCCTGTCCATCGTCAAGCGCGTTTCGCAGGCGGGCGCGGCGCGTTCCTACTATCTCCTGATGGTCGGCTTCACCGTGGGCACCGTGGCCGTTGGCGCGCTCATCTTCGTGGTGCTGCGCTTCGGCGCCGCCATGAGCGTTAGCGCCTCCTTTGATCGCGCCTACTACATCTCCGTGCTCTCCTTCCTTTGGATGCACTATTATCACGATCACTTCCTCTTCACCCAACCGCAGGCCATGCTCAACGTCCCGGCCGCGGCCCTGGCCGCTTGAAAGACAGATAAAGAAACCGGACTTTGCAAAGTCCGGTTTCTTTGTTTTGCAGATCTGCTCTGCAGCCTGCCTCTGTCACAAGTCACTGCGCACTGTCTGCGAATTGTCGTCCATCTCGATGGATCAGCGTCACTTCACATGCTGACGCCCGCTTGGACTCATCTCAATCATGGTCATTTATGCTTCACCATGCAGCGGCTCGCCCAGGAACGGGATCGCGCCATAGCGGCCAAGCAAATAGCCTTTGGTCAGGGCTTCGTCCCTGCGCGGGCTGTAGTCCAGCAGCGGGTACAGATGCGAGCAGCCCTGGCGGTCTTTCTCCACAAACCAGACCTGGTCGCGCCGGCGCCGCGCTCTCCACCATCGCCCCGTATTCATCGTGTGTCGTCCCCCAGAAGCCATCGTCATAGTACGCAGCCTTGTAGGCAGGGCGCAGCTCGTCAGGCAGTCGTGACAGGGCCTGTTGCTAAACGCTCCAACGGCCATCGCTTCAGTCGCCGCCGGGAGTTCAGCGATGACCACCGACTGCCAATTGCATCGGCCTGCTCGGCGGTGCAGCACTCACAATTGGCGCCACGTGCAGCATAAACTCTACTTTGACGGTTTCAAAGGGAAATTCAACGACCATCCACCGTGCGATCAATCAGACCCGCATTGAGCAAAGCCGTCATATCACCGTGAACAGCCTTCACGTCACGCCCGACACGGCGAGCCGCCTCGCGAATTGAAATGGGTCCCGCGCCACACATGACTTTGAGCAGTTGCCATCGTCTGCTGGTAAGCACCTGCCACAACAACTCGGGGGTGGCGAAACCGATGTGCGCCTCGTGTTCTGCACGACCGGCATTCATGGTGTGCGCTGCGTCAGCCAGCGTCTCGGATAGTGATCGAACTTCAAGCACGACCGTGTTCATCGTTCCACTAGAATCTCTCCTGGATGTACCGGTGCAAACTTAGTAGTCATGGTCCTCAGCCTCTCACGCTCAATGATAGTCCGTCACTTCGACATCGTAGGCGTCACCCTCCTGCCAACGGAAGCAGATGCGCCACTGGTCATTGATGCGGATATCAGCAGCTTGTCGAATCTTGGGCACGATGATCTGGTTCAGGCAACCGCATACTGCATGTGCTCGACAAGCTTCTGTTGCAGCCATAAATTCGCTAACGTCTCGACCTGCACGCCGCGTCGGTAAGCCTGCTTTTCAAGCGCCATGAACAACTCAATCTCGATTGGCACAGCACACGCCATAGTAAACTCCACATCGGGCAGGTCAGGATTGTCGAATTCGGTGAAATCGTGGGTATCCCAGAACTCACCCACGCCTTCATCGGTATCTGCCTGTGAAATGTTGCTAAATTTACTTGCGTCCATAGGTTCTACGCTCTCTCTCGCTCATCTCACGCGCACTGATAATAACGGCCGTCTGGCTAGTTGGCTTATAGATGAAGAATACAGCCAGATAGCGGCCTCCCATCGTATGTCCGAAACTCACATACACATTTTCTCCGTCGGTATGGCCCTTCTCCGCAAAGCGAATCCGGGACCTACCAAGTAATACCTGACGGGCTTCACGATCGGTGACGCCATGCTTGGCCTCAAGTTTCTCTTCTATGTGTTCAGGACACAAGATGGCTACAATCTGCATATTCCACAACCTCTATCTCGCCCTGAAAGTCACGGTTTCGTCGCGGGCGCGCAACCGATCGCGGTTCTTCCACGACCCTGAGTCTACAACCATCCTCATGAGTTGTCAAACAGCTCGATCGTGACCGGTCCCCCCGCTGCGCGCGGGCGCGTAACGGCGCCGGGCCGTCGTCATGATGACGCAGCCGCCGCGCCACGCGCACGCGCTGCACGGCGACGCCGCGTCCGCGACTTCCACCAGGTATCCCCGCTGCACCAGCGTTTGCAGCATGCCTGCGAGCGCCGCCTGGTTGATGTCCAGGCGCTGCGCCAGGTCCTCCAGGCACAGCGCGCCCGTGCTTTGCCCCAGGGCGTCCAGGATCTCGTGCAGCATCAGGCGAACCCCGCCAGGCGACCCACCTGAAAGACGAGTACCGCTGCCAGATACGCTGTGCCGGTCTGATAGCCGGCTGAAAATGCGGCCCAGCGCCACCCAAACTCGGCCTTGATCGCGCCCAGGGTGGCTGCGCACGGCACATAGAGCAGGACGAACACCAGGTAGGAAAGCCCGCTGAGTGGCGTGAAATGCTGACGCAGCGCGCTGCTCAGGGCCGTGTCGGTGGCCGGCGCGGCCGGCGCGATCCCGCCCAATCCGGGCAGCAGGCTCAACAGGGTGCGGCCGGCCTGCAGGGTCGCCTTGCCCAAACCGGTGACGATGCCCAGCAGCTCCGCGCCCACGTTGGCGTTGGACAGCGCCGGCGCGGCGGGCGCCTGCGGCGCGTAGATCTGCGCCAGGGTGCTGACCACCACCTCTTTGGCCGCCAGCCCGGTGACCAGCGCGCCGGCCGCGTCCCAATGACCGAAGCCGGCCGGGGCCAGCAGCGGCGCCACCGCCTGGCTGATCTGGCCGAAAAGGCTGTGCCGCTGATCCTGTACGCCCCAGGGCAGGTTGAGCAGCAGCCAGATAACCAGGGAGGCCACCAGGATGAGGCTGCCGGCCTTGCGCACAAAATCGCTGACGTTGGCCCACATGTGGACGCGCAGGCTGTGCCAGGTGGGCAGACGATAGGGCGGAAGCTCCAGCACAAACGCGCTGTCCGCCTGCTGGCGCAGCACCGTGTTGCTGAGAAGGAGACCGGCCAGCGCGGCCACCACAATTCCGGTGGCATACAGCGCCCAGATCAGGGTGCCGGACTGCTCACGAAAGAAGGCCAGCCCAAACACCACGTAGACCGGCAGCCGTGCCGAGCAGGACATCAGCGGCACCAGCAGCGCGGTGAGCACGCGGTCGCGGCGGTTTTCCAGGGTGCGCGTGGCGTAAATGGCAGGCACCGCGCAGCCGAAGCCCAGGATCATTGGCACGAACGATTTGCCGTGCAGCCCCATCCAGCTCATGGCCCGGTCCATGACAAAGGCCGCGCGCGCCATGTAGCCGCTGTCCTCGAGCAGTGACAGGAAGAAATAGAGCACCAGCAGGCCTGGCACGAAGGCTAGCACGCTGCCCACGCCGGCCACCACGCCATCCACCAGCAGCGATTGCAGCCAGGCCGGCGCCTGCAGCAGGCTCAAAAGCGCGCTGAGCCAACGCCAATCGGCCCGTTGATGACCCCATCCACCCAATCGAGATAGGGGGTGGAGACATTTTGCACCACGTGAAAGATCAGGTACATCATGCCCAGGAAGAAGGGGATGCCGAGCCAGCGGTGCGTGACCACGCCGTCAATGCGGTCGGTCAGGTCCAGGCGGGCCGGACGGGCCTGGCGGATGACCTGACGCGCCAGGCCGCGCACAAAGCCGTAGCGCTGATCGGTGATGGCGATGTCCACCTCATCGCCGTAGAACTGGCGCAGGCGCTGTTGACTGGCCTGCACGGCCGGCAGCACAGGCGCAGGTGCGGCGAGCGCCGCGGCGGGCTGCATCAGCGCCAGCGGCAGCTCGCCCTCGCCCTCCAACAGCTTGAGCGCGACCCAGCGCGTGAGCGGCGATGCCTGGTCGTCCACACCAGCCGCCGGCGCCGGCAGACTGCGAGCATAGGCTGCGCCGACGTGGGCAATTTCAGCCTCGATCTCACGGCCATAATCGAGGCGAAACGCAGGGCGCGAATCCTCCGGCGCGTGCGCGGCCGCCTGCACGCTGCTCAGCAGCTCATCCAGGCCGCTGCCGCGCCGGGCGACCATGGGCACGACCGCAATGCCCCCAAGCAGCGCAGACAGCCGCGCACAGTCGAGCTGCAGGCCGGCGGCATCGGCCATATCCACCATGTTGACCGCCAGGACCAGGTTCGCGCCCAGTTCGAGCAGTTGCACAGTCAGGTAAAGGTTGCGTTCCAGGTTGAACGCATCCACCACGTTGATGACCACCTGCGGACGCTCCTGCAGGATGTAGTCACGCGCAATGACTTCTTCGGGCGAATAGGCAGACAGGCTGTAGGTGCCCGGCAGGTCAACGACCGTCATCTGCGCGCCGCTGACGCGTGTGCAGGTTCCTTCTTTTTTCTCAACGGTTTTCCCCGGCCAGTTTGCCACATGCTGCTGCAATCCGGTCAGCGCGTTGAACACCGTGCTCTTCCCGGTGTTGGGATTGCCCGCCAGCGCCACCGTAATTTGCGGTCTTGCCATGTCCATCAAGACAGCATCTCCACGTCCACAAAGCTGGCGTCGTGCGGCCGCAGCGCCAGGTGATAGTTCTTGATGCGGTATTCTGTCGGGCTGCCCAACGGCGCCAGGCGAATAACTGCGATTTCCTCGCCGGGCAGCAGGCCCATGTCGAGCAGGCGCCGGCGAAAGGCGCCGATGCCTCCAATGCGGCGGATGATGCCGCGCTGTCCCGGTTGCAGTTCATTCAAGCGCATGATGGATACCTCATGGTCTGGTGATCTTATTGCGAACGATTTGCAGGAAGGATTCTAACACGCCTGCATGGCGGCAGATATGATCTACATCATTGGCGCGCCAGCCTGCCGGGCCTGAAAACTTGGCGCTGGGCCGGAAATGTGCTACAAATAGCCGCAACATTCAGCGGGAAGCACAGAGGGGAGCACAGAGACTGGCATGAGCGAGCCAACCCAGCGTAAACCGACCATCGTCGTGATTGCCACCGGCGGCACGATTGCCATGCGCATTGATCCGATCAGCGGCGGGCCGGTGCCCACTCTCAGCGGCGCCAATCTGGTGGCCGGCATTCCCGCGCTGGGCGACCTGGGCGAGATCATCGTCGAGGAGTTTGCCAACATTCCGAGCGAACAGATGCAGCCGCACACCTGGCTGCAACTGGCGCAACGCATCCGCGCGTTGACCTCGGTGGATGCCGCGGGCGCACGCCTGTCCACGCGGCAGCGACCGCGCGGCATCATCATCCTGCACGGCACCGACACCATGGAAGAGACCGCCTTCTTCCTGGATGTGACGGCGCCGACCGACGTACCGGTTGTGCTGACCGGCGCCATGCGCGCGGCGTCGGACCCCGACCCGGATGGGCCGCGCAATATCGTGGATGCGGTCACTGTGGCCGTTCACGCCAGGTCGCGCGGGCGCGGCGTCCTGGTCGTGATGAACGGCAACATTCATTCGGCGCGTCGGGTGACCAAAATTGACACCTCGGACGTGGGCGCGTTTCAGTCGGTGCTGCCGCCGGACCTGGGACGCATCCATGCGGGCCGCGTCCATTACAGCGGCGCCTGGTCGCCGCGCACCCATGTGCCCCTGCCCACGCACCTGCCGCGGGTAGACATCATTCCAATGTACGCCGGCGTGGACGATTTTGCGCTCAAGGCCGCGCTGGCGGTCGGCGCGGCGGGCCTGGTCATCAACGCGGTGGGCGCAGGCAATGTCAATGACGCCCTCTTTCAGGGTATCTTGCAGGCGCTCAATGCCGGCATTCCCGTGGTGATTGCCAGCCGGGTGCCTTACGGCGAAGTACGACCGGTCTATGCCTACAGCGGCGGCGGCATTGCCCTGCTGCGGGCAGGCGCGATCTTTGCGCGCGATCTCAATCCGCAGAAGGCACGCGTCTTGCTGATGGCCGGACTCGGCGCCGGCATGGCCTCCCCCGCGCTGGTCTCGTTGTTCAACCAATAGCAGATTCTCATCACGTGAGCAAATTTGCCAAATAGAGTGACACCCTCTACACTTGCGGCCGAAAGCATCAAGGAGTTCTCACACAAAGGCGCAAAGGATTTGATTGGTGTCCCTGTGTTCCCGGTGTCTTGGTGTGAGTATAGCTTGTCCGGGTTGGGTTTTGATCGAAACAAATGGTTCAGATCGTTGAGGCAGCACGTCTGAAGGCCCGTACACATCGCCTGGCTGTTGTGATTGGCCTCGTCTTTGTGGGTCTCGCGCTTTGGTATAACGTCACCTTGCCCATCGGTGAATCCGATAACGAGGCGTCTCACTATCGCTATATCCAGTACATCAAGACCTATCGCGACCTTCCGCCTGCCTTTTATCAGTGGCCTGCCCCGCCCTCAACCGATCAGTGCCAAAGCCCATCAAGCACCGATGTGCAAGATCCTGAGCATCAATTCCGCCAACCTCCCCTCTACTACCTGCTGACCAGCGTCGCGTTCTTCTGGCTCGATACCAGCGACCCCTGGTGGCCGCCTACGAATCATTACAGTGTCCATTCGAACCATCCGGACGGCGGCTATAACGTGGCGATTCACACCGAGCGTGAGGCCTTTCCCTACCAGGGAACCACCCTGGCCGTGCGGCTGATCCGCGTGCTTTCCAGCCTGTTTGGCCTCCTGGGGCTGATTGCCGTCTATCTCACCGGCCGCCTGATCTTTCAACCAGGCCCGTCGCCCCTTCCCGCCCTCATGATGGCGGTCGTCGGTTTCGTGCCGACTTACACCTTCGCCGCGTCGGTCATCAACAACGACATCCTGGTCGGTGCGCTGGGGCTTTGGTGCATCTACTTCTGCGCTCTCAGCGTTCGGTCGGGGGTGCGCATCCGCTCCTTTGCCTTGGCGACTATCTGCATGGCGCTGGCTTTTCTCACCAAGTACAACGGCGTCATTCTGCTGCCCATCGTCACGCTGACAGGCGTCGTCCTGCTCGTCCGCTCGTGGCGAGCCGGCAATGCGCGGCTCAACCGCAGCCTGCGCGCCCTCGGCCTCATCATCGCCATTCAGACCCTGCTGCCCTCCTGGTGGCTGCTGCGCAACAAGCAGCTCTACGGCGATTACTTCATCAACTACCCCAACATGATCCAGCCCTTCACGACCAAGATCTCATGGCTGGGCGCCTTCACCGTACCGGAGCTGGTGACGCGGCTGACCAACGGTGTCAAGTTTACCTTCATGACCTTCTGGGGGCTGCTCGGCGCCGATTTCGTCGTGCTGCCGGAATGGCTGCTGAATCTGCTGGCAATTCTGACCGGCCTGGTCGTCGTGGGGATCATCTATCAGCGCCGGGTCAGGCGGGAGAGCGGGTCGCTCAACCGGTTGGCGCTCATCAGCCTGCTGGTGATCGTCATCAACTGGTGGTTCCTCTATTTCCTGATCAATTTACAGCCCGCACGCGGCCGCTACTTGCTGCCCATGTTCTCGGTGATGGGTTTCCTCCTGATCTGGGGCAGCAGTGCGCTGCGCACGCGGCGCTTCCCCTGGCTGGGCGCGTATCTGACGGCGGGCGCCATCATGGCGATGGGGCTGTTCGTCCCACTTGGCGTGCTGCGTCCCACCTACGCGACGCCGGCGCTGGCGGCCGATGCCGCCCTGCTGCCGGGCGAGCAGGGCACCTACGCCCATTTTGGGGACATTGCCGAGCTGGTGGGCATCGAGGTAGAGCCGGCCAGCGTGGCGCCGTTCGAGCTGCTGGACGTGACGCTGGTCTGGCGTGCGCTGAAAACAACGCCCAACAACTACGTGGTTGGGGTGCATCTGATGGCCGCGGACAAGACCTACTTCGGCGGCGCCGCGCATCTGCCGGGGAAGGGCAACTTCGCCACGTCGTTGTGGCAGCCGGGCGACATCTTCCGCGATCGCTATCGTTTCTATTTGCAGGCTGCGCCGCCCGGCACCCTGCCGATTGCGGGCCAGGTCAAAATTTCGATGTACTGTCCCAACGCCAACTCGCAACCCGACATCCCGGTTCTGGATGCGGCCGGAAACGCGCAGGGCGACGCGGTCTACAGCACACCCATTCGGATTGGCCTGTCAGCGCCAAACCCGCCGCCCCAGGGCGATGACCCGCCCCTGGCCCGGTTCGGCGATGAGATCGCATTGCAGCGGGTCACGGGCCTGTCGCCCGGCCTGCACCTGGGCGCAGAACTGGCGCTCGACTTCACCTGGCAGGCGCTGGCGCATCCACGCGCCGACTACACCCTCTATCTGCATCTCCTCGACGGTCAGGGAAATTTCCAGGCCGGCGCTGACAAATCGCTCACGCAGGAACGTTACCCGTCTGGCATGTGGCTGGCCGGTGAAACCATCACCGACACCCACCGCCTGACCATCCCGGTGGCGACGCTGCCTTCGGGGACCTATCAGCTCACGGCCGGGCTGTACGATCCGGTCACGCAGGAGCGGCTGCCGCTATCCGCCGACGCCGCCCAGGCGCACCCGGATGGACTCCTGCTCGGAACCTGGCAATTCACCCTCTACCACGCGTTCACGCCGATGGTCATCATCTCGCCGACCGCCAAGCCGGGCAAGTAGGCGATTCAAGGCAAGCCAGAGGCTTGCGTTACCGTAGGTCACGCCTCCGGCGTGACGACGTCGTCGGCGATGAATCACGCTTCGGTGCGCCAACGAGGCAAGCCGGAGGCTTGCGTTACGGCAGCGACTCGATCAGCCGCAGATGCTGACCTGCAATCGCCGGCCAGGTGTACTGCTGGCTCAAGGTTCGCGCGCCGCTTGCCAACTGGCCGCGCAGCACGGGGTTGGTCATGATGTCGGTCACGGCCGCGGCCAGGGCTTCCGCGCTGGCCGTGGGCACGAAGTACACGTTGGCGCCATCGCTGAAGCCGGGCAGGGGCGCGGCCGGCTGGGTGGTCACGATGGGCAGGCCGTGCGCCAGGCCGGCCATCAGGCTGCCGCGGCTGCGCCCGGCGCCGTCCTGGTAGGGCAGCACGCACACGTCCGCGGCCAGCAGATGGGCCGAAACCTGGTCCTCCGACACGAACCCGGTCCAATGCACGCGGTCTTGCAGCCCAAGTTCGGCGATGCGCCGGCGCACATGCTCCAGGTAGCTCTGGTTGGTTGGATCGCTGCTGCCTACCTGCCCGCCGATCATGACCAGGTGCGCTGGTCGGCCCTCCTGCACCAGCCGCGCCAGGCAGGCGATGAGCGCCTCTCCGCCCTTGCTGGCGTTGAGAAAGCCAAAATAGCAGAGCAGCCAGTCATTGTGACCCAGACCCCAGGCGCCGCGCCAGGCGTCCCGCTCGAACCCGGTCGGCGGCGCGCAGGCGATGTTGCTGCCGATGGGGATCATGGCGACCGGCCGGCCGGGTGAGCGGCCCGCTGCACGGTCAGCGAACGGCGGCAGGCCCCAGCGCTGCAAGGCCTGCCAGTCCTCCACGTTGGTGGCGATGGCGGCATCGCTCCGCTGCGCCAGCAAACGCACCGCGGCCAGGCGCAGCGGCCCGGCCTTGGGGAACAGATACGGGAACTTGAGGTCGTGGAAGGTGGTGATGAGGCGCGGGCGCCGGCGTCCCAGGCGCAGGCGCAGCCAGCCCGGCAGCAGGTTGACGGCCGGGTGCAGGCCAAAAGCCGCGGTCTGATACTGAATGAGAACCACCGCGGGCTGAATCTGCCGGATGGCGGCGACCACCGCAGACCAGGCACTCCAGTCCCAGCGCGCCACGGTGACCGCGGGGCGCAGCGCATCTGCCGCGGCCGGCGCCTGAACGTCCGCCGCGGCCGGCCGCGTGGTCATGATCTCGACGCGCTGACCTTGCGCGATCAGCGCTTGCGCCAGGAGGTTCGAGTAGTCGCCCACGCCGCCCTGCTGCGGCGGAAATTCGCCGGTGAGCAAAAGAATGGTCATGGCGCCCTCAGCCGTTCGTCCGACCTGGGCTGCGGCCTGGCATCTTGAGTCCGCTCTTGAGCAGCCCCCAGGTGGCCGCAATGCGTTCGCGGCGCAGCGGGCGTTTGTGCCCCAACAGCCATTTGACCGCCTCTTCGAGCAGCATCCAGGCATAGGCGGCCAGCAGGAACAGCCGCAGAGCGGCGGCCGCCAGGCGTCCATGATATTTGCGCACGTAGCGAATCTTGCTGGCCTGGAAGCGCAGATGGCGCGCGGCCACCATCTGTTCGCTGGACTTGCCCTCGTGGTGAATCACCGCGGCCTCTGGCGTGAAAATCACCTGCCAGCCCGCCTGCTTGATCCGCCGGCACAGGTCAAGCTCTTCCGAGTACATGAAAAAACCTTCGTCCCAACCACCCACCTGATCCATCACCGCGCGCGGAATCAACAGGCAGGCGCCCACCAGCCAATCTACCGTTTGCACAGCCGGCGTCTGGCACATCTTCCAGGCGATAGCGCCGCGCCCACGGATTGTGCGGCCACCACTGTTCCAGCAGGGTGCTCTCCCAGAAGGTGGTCGCCAGGGTAGGAAAGCGGCGGCGTGATGACTGCACACTACCGTCGGGATAGAAGAGACGCGGTCCCACCACGCCGGCCTCGGCATGGGCCTGCATGAAGCGCAACATCGCAGCCAGGCTGCCCGGTCGCACCTCGGTGTCGGGATTGAGGAAGAGCAGCCAGCGCCCGCGGCTGCGCGCCATCGCCTGGTTATTGCCACGAGAGAAGCCGGCGTTGTCAGGATTGGCTTGCACCTGCACCCAGGGAAACTGCGCGGCGATCATCGTCAGTGTCGAATCGGCCGACGCATTGTCCACCACGATTACTTCGAGCATGGCCGGCGCACCGCCCGCGGCCAACGGCAGTTGACGCACGTGCAGCCAGGCCGTTGGCTCTGACTGCGCGGCGATGGAGTCCAGGCAGCGGCTGAGCAGGCCGGCAACGTTCCAGGAAACGATCAGCACGGAGAGATCGGGTGCTGGCGTGGTTGCGGCCGCGCGGGCCGTTTCGCCCACCATCAGCGGTGACGGCCCAGGGTAGCAGTTGCCATCTCCAGCAGCGCACTGCGGGTGTCGCTGGCAGGCAATGGCTGCAGTGCGGCCACAGCCTCGGCAATGAAGGATGCGGCCTCGTCATAGGCACGGGCAATCGCGTTGGATTGCGCGATGTGCGCCACCAGGTCGAGCGTCGAGGTATGACCGTCAGCCGCGGCCCAGGCCTCCAACTGCGCCAACAGCGCGCCGCGATCGGGCGCGTCCTGGATGAAATAGAACACCGGCAGTGTCACCGTCCCCTGGTGCAGATCACTGCCGGCCGGTTTGCCCAGGACAGCGTCGGTACTGGTGAAGTCCAGGATGTCATCAATGATCTGGAAGGCCATGCCCAGGTGATAGCCGAAAGCGCGCAACCGCTCGACATCTTCCTCGCGTGCAGCGCCGAGCACCGCGCCCCCTGCGGTAGCCGCCGCAAACAGTGAGGCCGTCTTGGCATAGATGCGCTCGTAGTAGGCGTCTTTGGGCTGATCCCAACGATAGCGGGCCGCCAATTGGCGCAACTCGCCTTCACAGATGACCTTCAACGTCTCCGCAAAGAGCGTGATGACACGGACGTTGCCGGTCTCTGCGGCAAACGCGGCGGCGCGCGCGAACAGGTAATCGCCCGCCAGCACCGTCGCCCCGCTGGTCCAGGAGGCGTTGAGCGTGGGGTTGCCGCGGCGGATGAGCGCATTGTCAATCACGTCATCATGCACCAGGGTAGCGGTGTGCAAGGTTTCAACCGCGGCGGCCAGCGCGATGGCCTGGTTTGACATGGGCGCAAACAGGCGCGCGGCCAGCAAGGCCAGCAGCGGGCGCAGGCGCTTGCCGCCGCTGGTGATGAGCGAAAGAAAGGCTTCCGCCAGGGGAGGGAAAATGTCCTGCTCATTGCCGCGCATCTTGGCCTCGACCGCGGCCAGATCAGCGGCGACCAGGGCCAGGGCCGCTGACGGCTGACTGGTGGCAGGGGAGGATGAATGGCTCATGGCGAGCTCCAGGCAAAGAATTCGCAGGCCGTCGCCGTGGTCTGCGCTGCCACGTCGGCCAGCGGCCGGCCCAACAAGCGAGACACCGCCTCGGCCACCAGGGTGACGCGCGCCGGCTCATTGCGTTGCCCGCGCCAGGGGTGTGGCGTCAGAAACGGGGCATCGGTCTCGAACAACAGACGGTCGAGCGGCAGTTGCGTCACCAGGGTGTGCAGGGCGCGGGCGTTCTTGAACGTGACCGGGCCGGCGAAGGAGAGCAGGAACGGCCAGGTCAACGCTTCCTGGGCCTGGGCCAAATCGCCGGAAAAGCTGTGCAGCACGCCCCAGAAGCGCCGCGCCGCCAGTGGCGACTGGCGGGTCGCGTCCGCGTGAATCCAGGCGCGCAGCGTGCTCATCACATCGGCATGGGCCTCGCGGTCGTGAATGATGACCGGCTTGCCCAGCCTGGCCGCCAGGGCCAGTTGCGCCTCGAAGGCCGCTTGCTGAATTGGGTGTGGTACGCGCTCCCAGTAATAGTCCAGGCCGATCTCGCCGATGGCCACTACCCGCGGATCGGCGGCCAGCTCGGCCAGCTCTGCCAAGAAACCCGGCTTCTGCTCGCCCAGGTCATTGGGGTGAACGCCCGCCGCCGCGTAGACACCGGGGTACGCGTGGGCCAACGCCACGCACTGGCGGCTGCTCGCCAGGTCGGTGCCGATCGTCACCAGCCGCGTCACCCCGGCCGCAACCGCCCGCGCGATAACCTCCGGCCGATCAGGGTCGAAGCTGTTCCAGGTCAGATGACAGTGACTGTCAACGAGTTCCAGCGCCATGAACGATTAGCCAGCTATACCGGCCAGGCGCAGCCCATCCTGCAAGATGGCCTGCACCGCGCCTTGATCCATGGTCTCAGTGTAGACGCGAATGAGCGGCTCGGTGCCGGAGAAGCGAATCAGCAGCCAGCCCCCATCCTCCATGACGAATTTGTAGCCATCCGTCGTCACCTTGTCCACAATCTTTTTGCCGCCGACCGATGCGGGCTGCGCGGTGTCCAGCCCCTTGCGCGCAGCCGCGGCGAAGGCCAGGTCCGGCAGACGGAAGTCAATGCGGTCATAGTAGTGCGGGCCGCCCACCAGATTGAAGAGGCGATCGAGAAGCTGCGTTGGCCGCAGGCCGGTGCGCACCATCAGGTCGAGCAGATACAGGTTGCTCAGGATGCCGTCGCGCTCCGGCACGTGATTGCGGAAGGCGTAGCCGCCGCTCTCCTCGCCGCCAATCAGCGCATCGTATTTGATCATGGCCGGCGCCACATACTTGAAGCCGACGCCGGTGTGGATGACCTGCACGCCGAAGCGTTGGCCCAGTTTGTCGAGCATCGAGGTGGTGCTCAGGGTCTTGACGATCGGGCCGCGCTCGCCGCGCACGTCCAGGAGATACATCGCCAGCAGGGCGTAGACGCGCAGTTGATCCACGAAATCGCCGTTCTCATCGCCCCAGCCACAGCGGTCCGCATCGCCGTCGGTAATGGCAATCACATCGGCGCCGATCTTGCGCCCCGCGGCCAGCCCGGCGTCCACGTTGGGCGGGATCGGTTCCGGCCGCGACATCTCCGGGAAGATCGGGTTGCGCTCGCTGTGTACTTCGAAGACCTCGGTCTTGGCGCCGCTGAGCAGGCGCGTCAGCCAGCCGGCGCCGTTGCCCCACATCGGATCCACCATGATCTTGAAACCGGCCTGCCGGATCGGCTCCAGGCTGACCAGGCGCTTGAGCTGTTCCACATAGGCCGGCACCGGGTCGAATTCCATGATCAGGCCGGCGTTGACGCCCGCCTTGAAGGCCATCTGGCGGCAGCTGCTCGCCTCGGCCGGGATGTGCGCTTCGATCTCCTTTAGGCCGGCGGGATCAATCGCGCCGCCGTTGGGGTCGCGCACCTTGTAGCCGTTATCGGTGGGTGGATTGTGGCTGGCCGTGATGTTGACCGCGCCAATGCCGTGGCGCAGCTTCACCGCGTAGGCGATGGTGGGCGTGGGAATGCCACCGCCGCAAAAGTGCGCGGGGATGTCGTTGCCGGCCAGCACTTCGGCCACGGTCGCGGCAAAATGCTCTGACAGAAAGCGGCGATCGCCGCCGACCACCACCCCGCGTCCAACTTCCGCCGGCGTATAGGTTGCCTTCAGGTAGTCAGCAAAGCCCTGCGTGGCGCGCCGCACGCTGTCGAACGTATAATCCTCGGCAATCGCGGCGCGCCAGCCATCGGTGCCAAATTTGATTTGTACTGTCACGCTTGTCTCTCCTGGAATTTTTCGCTCAGCGCTTGAGCCGCGTGATTTCGGTCACGTCGGCAAAGCGCCTGCCTGCTTTCAGCGCCTGCAGATCCGAGTCAACCATCGTCGTGATCAGTTCCTTGAAGCTGACCATCGGCTCCCAGCCCAATTGGGCGCCGGCCTTGCTCGGATCGCCCACCAGCAGGTCCACTTCGGCTGGCCGGTAGAAGCGCGGATCACTCGCGACATAGTCCTGCCAGTCGAGGCCCACATGGCTGAAGGCCGCCTCGCACATGTCCCGAATCGAATGGGTCTCGCCGGTGGCGATCACGAAGTCGTCCGGCTCATCCTGCTGCAGCATCTGCCACATCGCGCGCACGTAATCGCCGGCAAAACCCAGGTCGCGGCGCGCATCCAGGTTGCCCAAATGGAGACTGTTCTGCTTGCCCAGCTTGATCGCGGCCACGCCGAGCGAGATCTTGCGCTCCACGAACTCCAGGCCGCGTCGCGGCGAGCCGTGGTTGAACAGGATGCCGGAGGTGGCGTGCAGGCCGTATGACTCGCGGTAGTTCACGGTGATCCAGTGGCCGTACACTTTGGCGACGCCGTAAGGACTGCGCGGGTAGAACGGCGTGCGTTCGGACTGCGGCACTTCTTGCACCTTGCCGAACATTTCACTGGAGCTGGCCTGATAGAAGCGAATGGTGGGATCCACCAGGCGGATGGCGTCCAACATGCGGGTGACGCCCAGCGCAGTGGATTCGCCGGTCAGCACCGGCTGCTGCCAGGAGGTGGGGACGAATGACATTGCGGCCAGGTTGTAGATCTCCTGCGGCCGGAATTCGGTCAGGATGCTAATCAGGGAGGCCTCATCCAGCAGATCACCCTGCACCAGGGTCACTTTGTCCTGAATATGTTCGATGCGATCGAGGTTGATGACGCTAATACGGCGAATCATCCCCACCACATCGTAACCCTGCTGCAGCAGAAATTCAGCCAGGTACGACCCATCTTGCCCGGTGATACCGGTAATCAACGCACGTTTTTGTGCCATCGAATTCGTTTTGTCTCCTTGTTCGATTTTCGCTCTCCGCTCTACACCCGCCGCACGCGCTGGCGCCAGTCGTTGAGCACATCGGTCAGGCTGGTTTCAAAGCTGATCTCTGGTTGCCAGCCGCTGACGGCCCGAAAATGGCGCGCGTCGCAATAGCTGACCGGCACATCCGAGGGGCGCAGGCGGCCGGGATCGGTTTCCACCGCGATCGGGCGGTCTGACGCGGCCAGCAGAAAGTCCAGGATGGATTGAATGCTGCGCGGTTGGCCGCTGCCGACGTTATAGGCCTCACCGGCCTGACCCTGCTGCGTAGCCAGCCAGTAGGCGCGCACCATGTCGCGCACGTCGGTGAAGTCGCGCTGCGCCGACAGGTTGCCCACGCGCACAAGCGGTGGGCGCTGACCGGCCTCGATCTCGGCGATTTGGCGGGCAAAGGCCGAAGCTGAAAAATCATCGCTTTGACCGGGGCCAAACTGATTGAACGCCCGCACCCGTATCACGTCCAGTCCGTAGCTCAAGAAATACTGCTGGGCCATCAGGTCTTGCGCCGCTTTGCTGACGCCATAGGGATTGTGCGGCCGCAGCGGGGTCTCCTCGTCAATCGGCAGGTCTTCGGCCTGAATCTTGCCATATATCTCATTGGAGCCAACCGCCAGCACGCGACACGTTGGCGTTTGCTTTCTGACCGCTTCCAGCAGGCTGAGCTGCGTTTGGACGTTAAGCTCAAAGGTGGTCCACGGTTGTTCCCAGGAACCGCCCACATCAGACCAGGCCGCCAGGTGCAGCAGGTAATCAGGCTGCACCTTCTGGATCACCTCGCTGACCCACAGCGGGTTGCGCAAGTCGCCGCGCCACAGGGTCAACTGCTCGCGCAGATCCAGGATGCGCCAATCATGCCGGTGCACGATGCCATGCACCTCGCACGCGGTATGACGCAGGAGGTAGGCGGCCAGGTGGCTGCCGGCAAAGCCGGCGATACCGGTGACAAGTGCGCGCAAGATCAGGCCCTTCTGCTGACTCAGGGGCAATGGACACGGCAACTCTAAGAGGCTGCCGGCCTGCTGACAACCCACGACGCAAGGCTAATGCCAGACGATTATACCATCCGCCGATAAGCCCTCCAAGTTGGTGCATGGTTCGCTGCTGTGCGCGTCAACAGACTTCCGAAGTCTGGCGGACTTCGGAAGTCTGTTTGGGTCTGTCAGGCTCAGGCGGTGGGGCGACGCACACGCCATGCCAGCGCGCCGGCTGCGGCCAGGACAGCGGCCGCCATGACGACGAGCAAGGCGTTGCCGGGGAGCGTCTGCGCGTCGAGTCCGCTGACGGTCAGCGCGGTCGGCTGCGCGGCCTGCACCGCCGCCAACACGTTGATTTCGCCATGACCCCAGGTGTTGTTGGGAATTGTGGCGCCGGGCACGCCGCCACAGTCCTGCGTGGCCGTACGCGGCGTGGCCGTCGAATTGAAGAGGGTCTCAGTGGCGTCAATGTCGCCGACCAGGAACGCGTGCGCCGACCAGAGCAGCGCCAGCGCACCGGCGACGTGCGGGCTGGCCATGCTGGTGCCGCTGAGGGAGCCATAGGTGCTGCCGACCAGGGACGAGCGCACGCTGACGCCGGGCGCCGCAATGTCAGGCTTGAGCAGGTTGGTGAACGCGGCCGGGCCACGGCTGCTAAAGCTGGCAATGACGCCGGTGGGGGCCGAAAACGCGCCCACGGTGTAGACGGCATCATAGATGGCAATGGGGGTGTTGACCGTGCCGCAGGCCGAACCGCTGTTGCCGGCCGAGGCGACAACCATGATGCCGGCCGCGCGGGTGGCGTTCACTTCGTTGACCAGGTCGTTCGCCGGGTCATCGCAGTTCTCGCCACCAGAGGTGGGCGGGCAACCCCAGGAGTTGTTGATGACATCAGGCGCCAGGGCCGGATTGGGGTTGGTGCCGACCAGGGTGGTGGGCGCGATGAAGAACTGGAAGCAGTCCGCATACCAGGCACGCGTCCCCCAGCCCTGGTCATTCATGTTTTTACAGGCCACCCATTTGGCGCCTGGCGCCGCGCCGATCTGGTTGCCGGCGCCGTCATCGCCCACCATGGTGCCGGTGGTGTGGGTGCCGTGACCATGGGTGTCGGTCGGCACCAATTGCCAGAGGCAGTTGTTGCCCGGCGGAATGAACGGACTGGACGCGCAGGTGCCGTCGTGCCAGTTGTAGTTGTGATCGGCTACCGAGCCGTCCCAGCCGCGGTACTGCGACTTGATGGCGGGATGATCCCACTGCACGCCGGTGTCTCCGCTGGCGACCACGATGCCTTCACCGTGGAAGCCCAGTGCCCACACGTCGGGCGCCTTGATGCGGATCAAACCCGGCTCGACAGCCAGCGGCGCGGCGCCGGAGGCGCCGTCCTCCGGCCGCGGCAGCACGAACTGGTGCGCGGTGTTGGCCTCCACGCTGCCCACATCGGCGCGGGCGGCCATCTCATTGACCAGGGCCAGATCGCCCTGCAGCAGGATCATGTTGCTGATGAAAAAGGACTTGTAGGCGATCCCGCGGGCACTGAGCGTCGCCAGCAGATCGGCCTGCGTGCGCTCGGCCGTGGACGTGAGCGCATCGAAGACGAAGGCGCCTTTGGCCAACTTGGTCGGCAGCGCAGCCGCGCCGCTGAGATCGGCCTGCTCGCGCATCACGACAAAAAAGAGGGCGGTTCCGTTGGCGGCCAACTCCTCCAGCAGATTGACCGACACCTTGCCTTGCAGCTCTTGGGGAGCCGTGCGGGGTAGGGCCGACGCCATCGGCGCCACCAGCAGCAGCGCCAGCAGCACGGCGAGCACCAACACATGAATCCAGGGTTTGACTTTCAGCATGATCGAAACTCCTTTCAGCGAACGACGGTCGTGGTTGGGGGGAGAGGTTGAGAAGATGGGCTATTGTAGCAAGCAGACGGTTTATCGTCAAACAAGCGGACTGATGTTTGGACAGGATTGACTGAACGAACCCCGCCCAGGGTGACAAAAGTCATTGTTTTCGCCCTCACGCGGTGCGACAATCAGGTCACTGCGGTGAGCGTCGAGGCAGCGAGGGTGCGGGAGGTAGATGATGGTAACAAGCAAGCCAACGCAATGGGCAGAGGTGGATGAGCAAGGACGCCTGGTCTTGCCTCCAGGGATGGCGGCCCGTTTTGGGCTGACTCCCGGCGCCCGCCTGCGGCTGGAGGACGACGACGGTAAGGTGCGCCTGCACCGGCCGCTGACCCACCTGGCGCGCATCTACGTGGAGCCAACCATTTATTGCAACCTCGATTGCATCACCTGTCTGCGCAACGTCTGGGATGAACCCCTGGGCCGCATGAAGCCGGCCACCTTCGACCGCATCCTCGAAGGCATCCGCGCGGTCGAGCCGCGGCCGCTCGTCTTCTTCGGCGGCATCGGCGAGCCGCTTTTTCACCCGCAGTTGGCCGACATGGTCGCCCGCACCAAGGCCCTGGGCGCGACCGTGGAACTGATCACCAACGGCACCCTGCTCAACGACAAGAAGGCGCGCGAGTTGATCGAAGCCGGCCTCGATGTGATTTGGATTTCGATTGATGGCGCCACGCCGGAGAGTTACGCCGATGTGCGCCTGGGCGCCGAGCTGCCCCACGTGCTGGAAAACATCACTCACCTGCGCCAGATCCGGCCCGGCGGCCATCACCCCCAGCCCAAGATCGGCATCGCGTTCGTGGCCATGAAGCGCAACATCAAGGACCTGCCCGCGGTGCTCAACCTGGCGCGGCGTTTGGGCGCCAGCTTCTTCAAGGTGAGCAACGTCCTTCCCTACACCGAGCAACTACGCACGGAGATTCTCTACGATCACCTGCTGAACGACATCGCCTACATGCCCTCGGCCTGGCTGCCGCATCTCAGCCTGCCCAAGATGGAAATCAACGAAGACACAGCCCCGGCCATCTTCCAGGCCTTTCGCAGCGGCTTCAACGTCAGCCTGGCCGGGCACAACCTGGGCGGCAATAACGATGTCTGCAACTTCGTTGAGAGCGGCGCGCTGGCCGTCGGCTGGGATGGCGGTGTCGCACCCTGCTTGCCGCTGCTGCACAATCACAGTCACTTCCTCAAGCAGTACCAGCGCGTCTCACGGCGTCACATCGTGGGCAACGTCAATCAGCGCGACCTGCTCGACATCTGGCACGACCCATCGTACGTCGCCTACCGCGAGCGCGTGCAGAGCTTCGCGTTTGCACCGTGTACATTTTGTGGCGGCTGTGACTTGATCGAGGGTAACGAAGAGGACTGCCTGGGCAACACCTTCCCGGTCTGCGGCGGCTGCCTGTGGGCGCAAGGGGTCATTCAATGCCCGTAATTAAGCCTGCTCCACCCAGAGCAGGGAGGCCACCTCATGGCCGATGATCTGCGGTTGGTCGCCGACCACGACATGTAGCGGGCCTCTGAACGGCGCGCGCTGCTGCAGCGTGATACGCACGCCGGGGCGCAAGCCCAGTTCGGCCAGGTAGCGCAGCAGGGGGGCGTCTCCGTTGTGGGTCACCCGACGCAGGGTGTACGCGGCGCCCACCTCCCCTGCCACCAGCGTGCGGGTCTGGTAGCCACGGATACTGCCGTCTTTGGCCGGGATGGGGTCGCCATGCGGGCAGTGTGTCGGAAAGCCCAGAATCTCCTCCATGCGGTCGCCCACCACCTCTGAAATCCCGTGCTCCAGGCGGTGCGCTTCCACATCCACCTGATCCCAGGTGAAGCCAAAGACCTGGATCAGGAACACCTCCAGCAGGCGATGATGGCGCACCAGACGGCCGCCCTGCTGGCGTCCCTCCGCGGTCAGGCCGATCTGGCGGTGCGGCAAGTGCGTCACCAGGCTAACTGCAGCCAGGCGCTTGGTCATGCGCGACACCGCGGTATCGCTCACCTGCAGGTAGGACGCCAGCGCGCTGGTCGTCATGGCCTGCTCCCGATTTTCCAGCTTCCACAGGCCCGCCAGGTACTCGATCATCGCCGCGGTCAGTGTGGTCTCAGGCATCGGACCTCCGCGCACCCAGAAGCCGGGTTTCTGGTCGCCGGGTTTGTCGCTGCATCGTGACGTTGCTGCCTGATTGAACCATGGTTCAATTATAAGTTGACCGTCAGGCCCTGTCAAAGATAGACATTCAGGCCCGCCAGCCGCCGCGACCCACTTGACTTTGCGCGGCAGCGTAGTTACACTAGCATCGTTATTGCGAATCGTTCGCAAAAAGCCGCGACACGCCACGCACCCCATCGCCGTGCGCGTCGCGGCCATCTCGAAACACACAAGGGAGGTCATGTCACCGCATGTTACCTGCATTCTTACTGGCTCTGCGTGAAGGGTTGGAAGCCGCCCTCATCGTGGGCATTGTCCTGGGCGCTCTGCGCAAGTTGGGTCACAACCGCCAACAGGGATCCGTTTGGCAAGGCGTCGTCGCTGCTGTGGCCGTCAGCCTGGTGGCCGCGCTGCTGCTTTACGCCGTCGGCCTGAAGATGGAAGGCGCGGCCGAACAAATCTTCGAGGGCGTGACCATGCTCCTGGCCGCCGCCATCCTGACCTGGATGATCTTCTGGATGCAGACGCAGGGTCGCCGCATCAACCGGGAGCTGGAGACCGGGGTACGCCAGGCGGTCAGCGGCATGGGTGGCAATAAGGGCCATTGGGCCTTGTTCAGCGTGGCCTTCATTGCTGTCCTACGCGAAGGCATCGAGACCGCGCTCTTTCTCACCGCCACCACCTTTACGGCCGGCGGGCAGGCCACCCTGCTGGGCGCGCTGCTGGGCTTGAGCGCGGCCGCGGCCCTGGGCTACATCTTGTTTGCCACCACCCGCCAGTTGAACGTCAAGCGCTTCTTCCAGGTGACGAGCGTGCTGTTGATCCTCTTTGCCGCCGGCCTGGTCGCGCACAGCATCCACGAGTTCAACGAAGTCGGTTGGATTCCGGCTGTGGTCGAGCATTTGTGGGACACCAACGGCCTGCTTGACGAAAACTCCGGTCTTGGGCTGATCCTCAAGGCGCTCTTTGGCTACAACGGTAACCCCTCGCTGACCGAAGTGCTCGGCTACGTGGTGTATTGGGCCGCGCTGATCTTCGGCGTGCGTCGTCTGCCCCAGGCGCTGACCGCACCCGGCGCCGGCCAGGCCATCCGCTGAGCCTGCGCACAGATCGAGCTTGGAACAAAAATCGCCGCTTGCAGCAAGCGGCGATTCTGTTTTATGCCCATCTCACAAATGCCGCCCCTGGAATTGCTGGCTGCACGCGCGTGATTTGTTCAAGAAGCACGTCCCTATGGTATAATCCGGACTATCCACCAGGTTTTGTAGGGGCATCATTATGGCAAAACAACGCGCAAGCCTCAAGGGACGTGGGCCCGAAATTCAGGGATGGGGCAAAGGCACGGCCAACGCCGAAGCTCGGCCGGCGCCCGTCCTTGACGCGGCCACGTCATCACCTACGCTCTGGCCCGGCGAGTCGCGCAACGGCCCAGGGCCGGCCCTGCTAACGGCCGGCATCGAGGCAGCCCTGGCGCTCGAGGCCGATGCCTCTGAGGCGCCGGACAGCGATCTGTTCGTGGAAATTCCAACCATGTTGCGCAGCGTGCCCGCCATGCCGCCGCGCGAAACCCTGACGCCGGCCACGCGGGGTGTGAGCGCCCCGGATGCCGACAACGCCATCGAAATCCCCGGCGACGAGGCGCCCCTGGATGAGGTTGACGTGCCGCCAGACGCCCCGTTGGCTGAGGCGCTGCCCGCCATGCGCATCACGCCGGCGCTGCCCCCGCCCGTCAAACCCGCGCCGGTGACAGCCCCTCCTGCGGCCGTCATCGCGCCTGCCATGCCCGCACGACCGCTGCCCCATGCTCCGCCGATCGCCGCTCCCCTCGCCGGCCCTGCACCGACGCCCCAGCCGACACCAAAACCACCCAGCGAGGACAAGCTTATGGACGACCTGCTTGCTGCCGTGCCCGGCGCCGCGGATGACGCCTTGACCGAGGACATCTTGGCGGCCCTGCCGCCGACGGCCGGCTCGCCGCCGCCTGCCAGCGATGCGGCCGAGCCAATCACCACCGTGCGCAGCCCGTTACCCCCATACAGCGGCACACCGACCCTTGCGCCATCGGTGGGCCTGGCCCCGGTGGTGATGGAACCGACCACGCCAACCCCGCAGCCGCCGGGCGGCCCCGCGCCGGCCCGCTTGCGTGTGGGCGGCCTGGTGCTGGAAGGCCCCCTGACCGGC